>NZ_JARJLT010000009.1 GCF_029335315.1 Pseudomonas citronellolis | reverse complement strand
TCCCCATTGGGTGTTACTGCAGTGTTCTGCAGCCCCAGGAATAACCACCAGCCACCGTGGTGCACCTTGACCCTGCTGTAGTCGATGGCGTCCTGGAAGACCCTGCGGGCCATGGCGATCTCGCCGGCGGTCAGGGCGCGTTCGTCCCCTTCCGGCAAGGGCACGGTTTGGATAGAGGCTCCGACATCCACACTGTTGGTGAATACCGGGTTGGCCGTCAGGTCGACGACCAGCGGCTCATCCGGGCCTTTCATGGAGCAACAGGATGCGCCGGCGTCCTGCGGCGGTATCAGTTCCAGTTGGGTGATCTGCACGGACTCCTGCGTCACGATGCGCTGGGTGCGTCCTTGCTGATCGATTTCACCTTCCTGGGTACTGCCGTCCGCCAGATGAGCGACGTATTTCACGCCTGGCGTCACGCTGGCGTTGTCACAGGTCAGGCATAACTGTTCGTCGAAGGGGCCTTCACTTTCGGGCATGTCGACCGTCAAGTCGCCGGGCAGCAGGGTATGCACGGTCATGGTCCGCCCCGCCCTGTCGGTGACGCCCTCGAAGACCTCGCCTTGAGGAGCCCTTACGCGGTACGGCGTGAACGGCAGGCGGGCCTGGGTCGGGTCGCTCAGTGTGTAGCGCGCGCTATAGCCTGCGGGTAGCGGGGTGGGCGCAATGTT
>NZ_JARJLT010000099.1 GCF_029335315.1 Pseudomonas citronellolis | reverse complement strand
ACAAGCGGGCCACGCCCGCGATCCGCACCGCACCGCGTCGCGCAGGAGCCTGTGCTCAGCCGCGCGGATGGTGCTGCGCGTGCAGCTCCTGCAGGCGCGCGCGGGCGATGTGGGTGTAGATCTGGGTGGTGGACAGGTCGCTGTGGCCGAGCAGCATCTGCACCACGCGCAGGTCGGCGCCATGGTTGAGCAGGTGGGTGGCGAAGGCGTGACGCAGGGTGTGCGGCGACAGCGATTTGCCGATCCCGGCCACCCTGGCGTGCAGCTTGATGCGGTGCCAGAAGGTCTGGCGGGTCATCTGCTCGCCGCGCAGGCTGGGGAACAGCACGTCGCTGGGGCGGCCACCGAGCAGGTCGCCGCGGGCGTTGCGCATATAGCGCTCGATCCACAGGATGGCTTCCTCGCCCAACGGCACCAGGCGCTCCTTGCTGCCCTTGCCAAACACCCGCACCACACCCTGGCGCAGGTTGAGCTGCTCCAGGGTCAGGCCGACCAGTTCGCTGACCCGCAGGCCGCAGGCGTAGAGCACCTCCAGCATGGCGCGGTCGCGCAGGCCGAGCGGGTCTTCGATTTCCGGTGCGGCGAGCAGCGCCTCGACGTCGGCCTCGGACAGCGACTTGGGCAGCGGCTTGCCCAGCTGCGGCAGCTCCACCTGCAGGGTCGGGTCTTCGCTTATCAGTTCCTCGCGCAGGCAGTAGCGGTAGAAGCCACGCACGCCGGAGAGGAAGCGTGCTGTGGAGCGCGCCTTGTAGCCCTGGGCGAGGCGCCAGGCCAGGTGGTCGAGGATCGCCTCGCGACCGGCGCGCGGCAGCTCCACGCCGCGCTCGCCGAGCCAGCCGTTGAACAGCGCGAGGTCGCTGCCGTAGGCCAGGCGGGTGTTGTCGGAGAGGCCTTTCTCCAGCCACAGGGCGTCGAGAAAACGGTCGATCAGGGGATGAGGAACGGGAGTCATACCGGCGCGGATTTCTAAAGCCTTCGGGGCGCAGCTAGTCTTCCACAGGCGGGCCGCTCGCGGCCAGCCACCTTTCGCCCAAGGAACCCCCGCATGGATGAAACCCGAGTTCTGCTGTCCCTCGGCGGCATAGGCGCCGGCGCCCTGCTCTGCCAATGGCTGGCCTGGCGCCTGCGCCTGCCGGCGATCCTCTTCCTGCTGCTGTGCGGCATCCTCGCCGGACCGATCCTCGGCCTGCTCGACCCCCAGGCGCTGTTCGGCCCGCTGCTGTTCCCGCTGGTATCGCTGTCGGTGGCGCTGATCCTCTTCGAGGGCAGCCTGACCCTGCACTTCAGCGAATGGCGCGAAATCGGCAAGGTGGTGCAGCGCATGGTCACCTGGGGCGCGCTGCTGACCTGGGGCGTGATCGCCCTGGCCGCGCACTGGCTGCTGGACTTCGGCTGGGAGATGGCGCTGCTGTTCGGCACCCTCACCCTGGTCACCGGGCCCACGGTGATAGTGCCGATGCTGCGCGTGGTGCGGCCGAAGGCGGCCATCGCCAACATCCTGCGCTGGGAAGGCATCGTCATCGACCCCATAGGCGCGCTGCTGGCGGTAGTGGTGTACAGCTTCATCGCCGCCAGCGACGACGGCAGCGGCTGGCGCCACAGCCTGTTGACCTTCGCCGCGGTGATCGGCTGCGGCAGCGTGTTCGGCATCCTCGGCGGCCTGGGCCTGGGGCAGGTGCTGCGCCGCCAGTGGCTGCCGGACTATCTGCACAACCTGGCGGCGCTGTCGGCGGTGCTGGGCATCTTCATCGGCGCCAACCTCACGGTGCACGAGTCCGGGCTGCTGGCGGTGACCCTGATGGGCATGAGCCTGGCCAACATGAAGAGCGTGGACGTGCGGCAGATCCTGCACTTCAAGGAGAACCTCAGCGTGCTGCTGATCTCCGGGCTGTTCATCATCCTCGCCGCGCGCCTGGACCTGTCCGCCCTGCTCGGCCTGGGCCCGGCGGCGCTGCTGGTGCTGCTGGTGATCCAGTTCGTCGCGCGCCCGCTGAACGTGCTGGTGAGCAGCGCCGGTTCGCCGCTGACCTGGCGCGAGCGCGCCCTGCTGGCCTGGATCGCCCCGCGCGGCATAGTCGCGGCGGCGGTGTCGGCGATCTTCGCCATCCGCCTGCAGGAGGCCGGCAACGCCGAAGCCGCGGTGCTGGTGCCGCTGACCTTCCTGGTGATCATCGGCACCGTGGTCCTGCAGAGCGCCACCGCGCGACCCCTGGCGCGCCTGCTGAAGGTGGCGGAACCGGCGCCCAGCGGCTTCCTGATCGTCGGCGCCAACCCGGTGGCGCGAGCCATCGGCAAGGCCCTGAGCAACGCCGGCAGCCGCGTGCTGCTCACCGATTCGAGCTGGGAGAACATCCGCGCCGCGCGCATGGACAACCTGCCGACCTACTTCGGCAACCCCACCTCGCAGCATGCCGAGGCGCACCTGGACCTGGTCGGCATCGGCCACCTGCTGGCCCTGTCGCCCTCCGGCGAGCTCAACACCCTGGCCTGCATGCGCTTCCGCCACGAGTTCGGCGCGCGCCTCTACAGCCTGACCAGCGGCCAGGAAAGCCGGCGCACCGACAAGCACCGGGCCAGCGACCAGCACCGCGGACAGAACCTCAGCCCGCGCGAGCTGAGCTACCCGCAGGCGGCCAGCCTGCTGGCGCGCGGCGCCGAGGTGCGCAGCACCCTGCTCAGCGAGAACTTCGGCTGGGAGCAGTACCAGGCGCGCTACGGCGACAGCGCCATCGTGCTGTTCGCCCGCGACCCGTCCGGCTGGATGCATGTGTCCAGCAGCGCGCGGCCGCTGCTGCCGGCGGAAGGCTGGCTGGTGATTGCCCTGATCGACGAGGCGGAAGAGGTGGCACGGAAAGCGGATGACCGGCAGTCGGAATCCCCGAAGATCGGCTGAGGAATCGTCCGTCTGCCTATCCTAAGATGGGTGACAGAAGGCGTGGCCGCGGCAATGATTGCACCACGCCATCATTCATCGCTTCACGGTCCACGCCCATGCCCAACAGCCAGAATTCCCGCCTCGGCCAGATCCTCGTCCACAAGGGGCTGATCAGCGCCGCCCAGCTCGACCAGGCCATCCAGCTGCAACTGCGCAACGGCCTGCGCCTGGGCGAAACCCTGATCGCCCAGGGCTGGATCAGCGAGCGCCAGCTCAAGCGCGCGCTGAAGAAGCAGAATAACCTGCGCCTGGCGGCGACCCTGGTGGCCGCCCTGCTCGGGCCCTTCCAGTTGGCCAGCGCCGACATCCAGCGCCAGCCGCCGCTGTCCTCGCAAAGCCAGCAACTCGGCCAGCGCGGGCTGAAACCGCTGAGCGACAGCGAGATGAGCGACGTCAGCGCCCAGGGTTTCGACGAAACTCTGCAGAGCCTGTTCGTCAACGCCGAGGCCGGCAACGGCGTGGGCGCGGTGAAGCAACTGGCGCGCCTGGTGATGCCGGTGCTGGACAGCCTGCAGGCGGAAACCTCGATGAAGGACGTGGTCTACGACACCGAGCACATGGCCTCCAGCGTCAATTCCGACGGCTCGATCAACCTGCGCCTGCCCAGTTCCATCGGCGAGATGCGCTTCGACAACATCCGCGTGGCCGGCGCCCCGACCAGCCAGAGCCTGGGCAGCCTGAGCCTGCAGGACATCGACCTGTCGCACGCCTCCCTGCGGGTCAGCATGCGGCCGTGAGGCCGCGACAGCCGCAGGGTTCAGCGCGACCACCGTTCGCAGCCCGATGAGGCGCTGGGCCCCCGCGTTCGCGGGGGTGACCAAGGGAAAGTTCACAGTCAAATCCGTCATTCCCGCGAACGCGGGAACCCAGCGACTTAACGCGCCAGCCCCCTTCTTCACCGCAGGAGCGGACTTCGTCCGCGATAGCCGGACCGGCGCGAATCGCGGGCACGTAGAGCATTACGCCGAGCGCCAACGCTCGCGATTACCCGCCGATGCCCGACGGCGGATAACGCTGGCGCGTTATGCGCCCTACGCAGAGCCGCCACCATGAGTACGCCTATCCCCAACGTAGGGCGCATAACCGTTCGCGGTTATCCGCCGAGGGCCGTGGCACGGAACCCGGCGGCGAGGCCGCATTGAATCGCAGGCATGAAAAAAGCAGCCCGTGGGCTGCTTTTTTTTGGATCGACTGGGAAGCCGTAGGGCTTAAACCAGTTTTTCCTTGATGCGCGCTGCCTTGCCGGACAGTTCGCGGAGGTAGTACAGCTTGGCCTTGCGCACGTCGCCGCGACGCTTGACGGAGATGCTGTCTACCAGCGGGCTGTAGGTCTGGAAGGTACGCTCGACGCCTACGCCGTTGGAGATTTTACGAACGGTGAAAGCGCTGTTCAGGCCGCGGTTACGCTTGCCGATCACGACGCCTTCGAAGGCCTGCAGACGCTGACGGTCGCCTTCCTTCACTTTAACCTGGACGATTACGGTGTCGCCGGGGGCGAACGCCGGAATCTCTTTGCTCATCTGTTCAGCTTCGATCTGCTGAATGATCTTGTTGGTCATCTCGTGCTCCTAAGACAAGCGCTCTGCGCTCGCCATCGATACGTTAACTATCGTCCCGCTGGCGGATGTATTCCTCCAGCAGCTTCTTCTCTTCCCCAGAAAGCGAGCGGCTATCCAGAAGATCGGCGCGTCGTTGCCAGGTCCTACCCAGGGCCTGTTGCAGACGCCAGCGCCGGATGTGTTCGTGGTTACCGCTGAGCAGTACCTCAGGAACACGCTTGTCTGCGTACACCTCGGGTCGGGTGTAGTGCGGACAGTCGAGCAGGCCGTCGGTGAACGAGTCCTCCTCCGCGGAGTCCGCGTGGCCCAATGCACCGGGCAGCAACCGCGTGACCGCGTCGATCAGTACCATTGCCGGTAGCTCGCCACCGGACAACACGTAGTCTCCAACCGACCATTCCTCATCCACGTGCTCTTCGATGAAGCGCTCGTCGATGCCTTCGTAACGCCCGGCTATGAGGATCAACCGTTCCTCGTTCGCCAGTTCCTTCACGGCCGCCTGCGTCAGCTTGCGACCCTGCGGCGACAGGTAGATCACCTTCGCCTGACCGCCTGCGGCTTGCCGGGCATCGCCCAGTGCGCCTTCCAGCGGCTTGATTTTCATCACCATTCCCGGACCACCGCCGAAAGGCCGGTCGTCCACCGTCTGGTGACGGTCATCAGTGTTGTTGCGCGGGTTGAAACATTCGAGCCGGATCAGCTCCTGTTTAACCGCACGGCTGGTGATGCCGTAGTCACTGATGGCGCGGAACATCTCCGGAAAGATGCTGATGACTCCGATCCACATGGGTTGATACTCCTACCCTGCGGGTCAGAAATCCGCGTCCCAGTCCACCCTGATCTCGCCGGCTGCCAGGTCTACCGATTGCACGCATTGCTCCGTATAGGGCAACAGGCGCTCGCGGTCGTCCAGACTGCCCGCACAGGGCTTGACCACCATCACATCGTTGGCGCCGGTCTCCAGCATGTGGTCGAGAATCCCGAACAGTTGCCCGTTCGCGTCGATCACCTTGAGACCTTCCAACTGGCTCCAGTAGAACTCGCCGTCGTCCAACTCCGGGAGCTCGCTGCGCGGTACCAGGATCTCGAAGTCCGCATAGGTGCGGGCGATTTCGCGATCATCCAGTCCCTTCAGCTTCGCCACCAGGACGTTGCCCTGCACGCGACCACTGACCAGTTCAGCCTGTCGAACCTCGGTGCCACGCTTGAGCGTCCAGCGCCGGTAGTCCAGCAGGTTGTCCAACGGGTCGGTAAAGGAATACACCTTCACCTCGCCACGAATGCCATGCACCGAAACTATCTTGCCGAGTACGATCATTTCCTCGGCCGCAGGCATCGTGTTCATCGACTTCAGGCAGCCTTGGCGGCTTCCTTGATCAGCTGAGCAACGCGCTCGGACGGCTGGGCACCCTGGCTCAGCCAGTAGTTCAGACGTTCCTGGTTGACCGACAGCTTGACTTCGGCGCCAGTGGCAACGGGGTTGAAGAAACCGACGCGCTCAACGAAACGACCGTCGCGAGCGTTGCGGCTGTTGGTCACGGTCAGGTGGTAGAACGGGCGCTTCTTGGAGCCGCCACGAGCCAGACGGATGGTTACCATGCGTACTTTGTTCCTATGGTTTGCTTGCAAAAAAGAAATGCAGCCCTCGGGCACGGAGCCCGAAAGGCCGCATATTCTATGAGCTAAAGCCCCGCGCCGCAAGCCGCAGCACGTCGGCCCGCCCTACGGCGGGCCTCGGGGATCACATCTTCGGCATGCCGCCGGGGAACATGCTGCCCATGCCGCGCATCATCTTCGCCATGCCGCCCTTGGCCGTGACCTTCTTCATCATCTTCTGCATCTGTTTGTGCTGCTTGATGAGACGGCCGACGTCCTGCACCTGGGTGCCGGAACCCAGGGCGATGCGGCGCTTGCGCGAGCCGCTGATCATTTCCGGGTCGCGACGCTCGCCGGGGGTCATGGAGTCGATGATCGCCTCCATCTGCTTGAACTGTTTCTCCGCCGCGCCCTGGGCGTTGCCCATCTGCGCCAGGTTGACGCCGCCGAGCATCGGCAGCTTGTCCATCAGGCTGCCCAGGCCGCCCATGTTCTTCATCTGTTGCAGCTGGTCGCGGAAGTCTTCGAGGTCGAAGCCCTTGCCCTTCTTGATCTTCTTCGCGAGCTTCTCGGCCTTCTCGCGGTCCATGCTCTGCTCGGCCTGCTCGATCAGGCTGAGCACGTCGCCCATGCCGAGGATGCGCGAGGCCACGCGGTCCGGGTGGAACGGGTCGAGCGCTTCGCTCTTCTCGCCCATGCCGAGGAACTTGATCGGTTTGCCGGTGATGGCGCGCACCGACAGCGCGGCGCCGCCACGGGCGTCGCCGTCGACCTTGGTCAGCACCACGCCGGTCAGCGGCAGGGCGTCGTTGAAGGCCTTGGCGGTGTTGGCGGCGTCCTGGCCGGTCATGGCGTCGACCACGAACAGGGTTTCCACCGGGCTGATCGCCGCGTGGACCTGCTTGATCTCCTCCATCATGTCGGCGTCGATGTGCAGGCGACCGGCGGTATCCACGATCACCACATCGATGAACTTCAGCTTCGCCTCGCGGATCGCCGCCTCGGCGATGGCCACCGGCTTCTGGCTGGTGTCCGAGGGGAAGAAGCTCACGCCGATGTCGCTGGCCAGGGTTTCCAGCTGCTTGATCGCCGCCGGGCGATAGACGTCGGCGGAAACCACCAGCACCGACTTCTTCTTGCGCTCCTTGAGGAAGCGCGCCAGCTTGCCGGCGGTGGTGGTCTTGCCCGCGCCCTGCAGGCCGGCCATGAGGATGACCGCCGGCGGCGCGGCGTTGAGCGCCAGGTCTTCGTTGGCCGCGCCCATCAGCTCGACCAGTTCGGCCTGGACGATCTTCACGAACGCCTGGCCCGGGGTCAGGCTCTTGGAGACTTCGGTACCGACCGCGCGATCCTTGATCCGGTTGACGAAGTCCTTGACCACCGGCAGGGCCACGTCGGCCTCGAGCAGGGCCATCCGCACTTCGCGGAGCGTATCCTTGATGTTGTCCTCGGTCAGCTTGGCTTTGCCGGTGACCTGGCGCAGCGTTTGCGAGAGGCGGTCTGTAAGGTTTTCGAACATGCGCGTTCCTATCGGGCCATGGCCGGCCGGGGTGGGCTTTGCAGCAAGCGCGGGATTATAACCAAGTGCGCGGGCCACAGACACCGCCGATGATCCCGCCACAGCGAGAAAGCGAAGCGTTTCCGGCTGCTTTATAGGCGCGGGCGTTCTGTGCCAAACTCGGCACCTTTCGAAGGATTCGCCTAGAACCTATGCACCCTCTGCTGCCCGGCCTGCTCGCCACCCTCCTCTACCTGGGCGCCACGGCCTACCAAGGCGCCTGCCTGGCGCGCCGCGCCGCGCCGAACAAGCCCCTGCTGCTGGTGCTCGGCCTGCTGGCGCTGATCGCCCAGGGCCTGAGCCTGGAGCCGCAGCTGCTGACCGGCGCCGGCCTGGTGCTGGACTTCTTCAACGCCGCCAGCCTGATCGCCGCCGCGGTGATCGCCATCACCCTGCTGGCCTGCCTGCGCATCCCGGTGGAAAACCTGTTGCTGCTGCTCTTCCCGCTCGGCGCGCTGACCGCCCTGCTGGCGACGCTGATGCCCCACGGCACGCTGGAACCGATCAACGAGCAGCCGGGCATCCTGGCGCACATCCTGCTGTCGGTCATCGCCTACGGCCTGCTCACCATCGCGGTGTTCCAGGCGCTGCTGCTGCTGGTCCAGGACCACCGCCTGAAGCACAAGCACCCGGGCGGGCTGATCCGCAACTTCCCGCCGCTGCAGACCATGGAAAGCCTGCTGTTCGGCTTCCTCTGGGCCGGCTGGCTGCTGCTCTCGCTGTCGCTGGTCTCCGGCTGGCTGTTCCTCGACAACCTGTTCACCCAGCACCTGGCGCACAAGACCATCCTCTCCTGCTTCGCCTGGGTGGTGTTCGCCGTGCTGCTGTGGGGCCGCCACCAGCTCGGCTGGCGCGGGCACAAGGCGATCCGCTGGACCCTGGCCGGCTTCTGCCTGCTGATGCTGGCCTACTTCGGCAGCAAGCTGGTCAAGGAATTCATCCTGCACATCTGACCGGAGCGACGCGCCCCGCATGGACGACATCCATCCCGGCTATCTGATCGGCCTGCTGGTCTTCCTGCTCCTGTGCTCGGCGTTCTTCTCCAGCGTCGAGACCGGCGTGCTCAGCCTCGACCGCTACCGCCTGCGCCACCTGGCCAAGCAGGGCAATCGCGGCGCGCGGCGCACCGCCTGGCTGCTGCTGCGCACCGACCGGCTGCTCGGCACCATCCTCATCGGCAACAACTTCGTGAACATCTTCGCCTCGTCGCTGGCGACCCTGCTGGCCCTGCGCCTGTGGGGCGAGATCGGCGTGGCGCCGACCACCATCGCCCTGACCCTGGTGCTGCTGGTGTTCGGCGAGATCACCCCGAAGACCTACGCCACCCTGCGACCGGAGCGCGTGGCCTTCCCCGCCAGCCTGCCGCTGCTGTGGCTGCAGCGCCTGTTCAGCCCGCTGCTGTGGCTGATGAACGGGGTGAGCAACGCTATCCTGCGGCTGTTCGGCCTCGACCCGGCCCAGCGGCGCAACAAGCCGCTGAGCAACGATGAGCTGCGCAGCGTGGTCAGCGACTCCAGCGAGAAGCTCAGCGGCAACCGCCAGGACATGCTGCTGAGCATCCTCGACCTGGAAAAGATCACCGTGAACGACCTCATGGTGCCGCGCAACGAGGTGCAGGGCATCGACCTGGACGACGACGTGGAGAGCATCATCGGCCAGCTGCGCAACACCACCCACACGCGCCTGCCGGTGTTCCGCAACGACATCAACCAGGTCGAAGGCATCGTCCACATGCGCCAGATCGCGCGCCTGCTGACCCACAACCAGCTGACCAAGGACAGCCTGCGCGCCGCCTGCCTGGAACCCTACTTCATTCCCGAGAGCACGCCGCTGGCCACCCAGCTGCTGAACTTCCAGAAGCAGAAGCGGCGCATCGGCATTGTCGTCGACGAATACGGCGAGGTGATCGGCATCATCACCCTGGAGGACATCCTCGAGGAGATCGTCGGCGAATTCAGCAACGCCGACGCCCTGCGCAACCCGGACATCCACCCGCAGGCCGACGGCACCTACGTGATCGATGGCTCGGCGAACATCCGCGAGCTCAACCGCGCCCTCGGCTGGCAACTGCCCAGCGAAGGCCCGAAGACCCTCAACGGCCTGGTCACCGAGGCCCTGGAGCAGATTCCCGACTGCCCGGTGTGCCTGCGCATCGGGCCGTACCGCCTGGAAATCCTGCAGTCCGGCGAGAACCGCGTGAAGAGCGTGCGGGTCTGGCTCACCGGGCGCGCCGCCGCGCCCACCCCGGACAACGGCGGGCTTGCCTGAGCGGGCGTCCCGCGCCCTATAATCGGCCCCTGCTTACCCAGCATCCCGCGCCAGGGCCCGCGCTATCCGCGCAGCGCCCGGCGCCAGTCGTCCGCCCGCCAGCCCGAGCCCGGCCCCGTGCCTGCGCCCGGCGAAGCACCCGACCTCGCCCCGAACCCGCCGCGAGGTTCCCGTCCCTGCCCGCACCCGGGCGGCGCTTCCCGCCTCGCGCCCGGGCGCAGCCACCATCGCCGCCGGACACGCCCGCAGAGCCGTGCCGGCCAGACTGACAGGGATACCCCGCATGACCACCGCCAGCCTCGCCGCCGACGCCGACCAGGCGCCCGCCAACTCCACCGCGCGGGTCGCGGTCGCCAGCTTCATCGGCACCGCCATCGAATTCTACGATTTCTACGTCTACGCCACCGCCGCCGCCCTGGTGATCGGCCCGGTGTTCTTCCCGCAGACCTCCGGCACCGCGCAGATGCTCAGCGCCTTCATCACCTTCGGCATCGCCTTCCTCGCCCGCCCGCTGGGCTCGGCGCTGTTCGGCCACTTCGGCGACCGCGTGGGGCGCAAGTCGACCCTGGTCGCCTCGCTGCTGCTGATGGGCCTGTCGACCACCCTGATCGGCCTGCTGCCGGGCTACGACAGCATCGGCGCCTGGGCCCCGGCGCTGCTCTGCCTGCTGCGCTTCGGCCAGGGCCTGGGGCTGGGCGGGGAATGGGGCGGCGCCGCGCTGCTGGCCACCGAGAATGCGCCCAAGCACCGCCGCGCCTGGTTCGGCATGTTCCCGCAGATGGGCCCGTCGATCGGCTTCCTGGCCGCCAACGGCCTGTTCCTCAGCCTGGCCATGCTGCTCAACGAGGAGCAGTTCCGCGCCTGGGGCTGGCGCGTGCCCTTCATCCTCAGCGCGCTGCTGGTGGTGGTCGGCCTCTATGTGCGCCTGAAGCTGGCCGAGACCCCGGTGTTCGCCAGGGCCATGGAACGCCAGGAGCGCTCCAGCCTGCCGATCGCCGAGCTGTTCGCCCATCACTGGCGCCCGGTGCTGCTCGGCGCCCTGGCGATGGTGGTGTGCTACGCGCTGTTCTACATCTCCACGGTGTTCTCGCTGAGCTACGGGGTGAGCAGCCTGGGCTACAGCCGCGAACAGTTCCTCGGCCTGCTGTGCTTCGCCGTGCTGTTCATGGCCGCGGCCACGCCGCTCTCGGCCTGGGCCAGCGACCGCTTCGGGCGGCGCCCGGTGCTGATCGCCGGCTGCGTCGCGGCGATCCTCTCCGGCTTCGCCATGCAGCCGTTGCTGAGCCAGGGTTCTTCCGTGGCGGTGGCGGCGTTCCTGGCCCTGGAGCTGTTCCTCATGGGCGTGACCTTCGCCCCCATGGGCGCCCTGCTGCCGGAGCTGTTCCCCACCCGCGTGCGCTACACCGGCGCCTCGGCGGCCTACAACCTGGGCGGCATCCTCGGCGCCTCGCTGGCGCCCTACATCGCCCAGAAGCTGGTGGGCATGGGCGGGCTGAGCTGGGTGGGCGGCTACGTTTCGCTGGCGGCGGCGCTGAGCCTGATCGCCGTGCTGTGCCTGCATGAGACCCGCGAACAGGACCTCTGACACTCCACCCGCACCCTGTAGGAGCGCCCCATGGGCGCGAATCGCGGGCATGGCCCGCTCCTACGGGCGTAAACGGACGCCATCGGCGTACAACCGTGAACGGTTGTACGCCCTACGCTTCCACCAGCCACTGGGCCAGATGCTCGCCCCACACCTGGTAGCCCAGCGCCGACGGGTGATAGCCGTCGATGGCCAGGTACTGTGGCCGCATCTCCAGCCCCACCGTGCAGTAGCCGGCACCCGATCGCAGCGTCAGCTGCCGCAGTTGACGATCCAGCAGGCCGGCGCGCCAGCCGAGCAGTTGACGGAGCAGCCAGGGCAGCGCGGAGAAGTGCCGCAGCGGCGGTACCGCCGTGCACACCACGCGGGCGCCGCGCGCCTGGAAATGTTCGATCAGTTGGCCGATGGCGGCTCGCCAGCGCTCACTGGAACTGCAATGGGTGGTGTCGTTGACGCCGAACACCAGCGCCACCAGGTCGTAGCGCGCGTCCGCCAGCGGCAGCAAGCGCTCGCAGGCCTCACCGGCGGTGATGCCGTTCTCGCCCAGCGCGCGCCAGGCCACCGGCCTGCGCAGGCGCGCCGCCAGGGCCGTGGCCAGGCGCCCGGCCAGGGCAAAGTCGAGGCAGGAAGCGCCGACGCCGGCGACCGTCGATTCACCGAGCAGCAGCAACCTTAGCGGTTCGCCGGGAAAGTCGGCGCCAGCCAGCCCCTCGGGGGAGCCGGCAGCCGGCGCCAGGCGCAGGGCCGTGCGCCGGGTGCGCACAGCCAACGGCAGGGCCAGTGGCAGCAGCGGCAGGGCCGCGGCCCACCAGGCCAGCCCCGCCAGGCGACTCACAGCTCGATGACCACCGCCTCGGACGAACGGGTCGCCTTGGCCCGCGCTTCCTCGATCGACTCGGCGCGCGCCAGGGCCACACCCATGCGCCGCTGGCCGGAGACTTCTGGCTTGCCGAACAGGCGCAGGGCGCTGTCCGGCTCGGCCAGGGCCGCGCCCAGGTTGCCGAAGCTGACCTGCTGCGACTCGCCGTCGACCAGGATCACCGCCGAAGCCGACGGGCCGACCTGGCGGATCGCCGGGATCGGCAGGCCGAGGATGGCCCGCGCGTGCAGGGCGAACTCGGAGAGGTCCTGGGAGATCAGGGTGACCAGGCCGGTGTCGTGCGGGCGCGGCGAGACTTCGCTGAACCACACCTGGTCGCCCTTGACGAACAGTTCGACGCCGAACAGGCCGCGCCCGCCCAGGGCCTCGGTCACCGCCTTGGCCACGCGTTCGGACTCGGCCAGGGCTTTCGGGCTCATGGCCTGGGGCTGCCAGGACTCATGGTAGTCGCCCTTGACCTGGCGGTGGCCGATGGGCGCGCAGAAGGTGGTGCCGCCGATGTGGCGCACGGTGAGCAGGGTGATTTCGTAGTCGAAGTCGATGAAGCCTTCGACGATCACCCGGCCCTTGCCGGCGCGGCCGCCTTCCTGGGCGTAGTCCCAGGCGGCCTTGAGGTCGGCGTCGGACTTGAGCACGCTCTGGCCCTTGCCCGAGGAGCTCATGATCGGCTTGACCACGCAGGGGTAGCCCACCGCGGCGGCGCCGGCGGCGTATTCCTCGTAGGTATCGGCGAAGTGGTACGGCGAGGTGGGCAGGCCCAGTTCCTCGGCGGCCAGGCGGCGGATGCCCTCGCGGTTCATGGTCAGCTGGGCGGCGCGGGCGGTCGGCACCACGGTGTAGCCCTCGGCTTCCAGCTCGACCAGGGTGGCGGTGGCGATGGCCTCGATTTCCGGGACGATGTAGTGCGGCTTCTCCTGCTCGATCACCGCGCGCAGGGCGGCGCCGTCGAGCATGCTCAGCACGTGGCTGCGGTGCGCCACCTGCATGGCCGGGGCGTTGGCGTAGCGGTCGCAGGCGATCACTTCGCAGCCCAGGCGCTGCAGCTCGATCACCACTTCCTTGCCCAGCTCGCCGGAGCCGCAGAGCAGTACACGGGTCGCGGTGGGCGACAGGGGGGTTCCAATACGGGGCATTGCGTCGGACCTCGGGAAGGGAATGTATTCGGCGCGCTAGAGCAGCACGCCCTGTTCGCGGGCGCGGTCATGGCACTGGCGCAGCACTTCGCGGCGCTCGTCGTTGTCCATGCGGCCCCAGCGGGTGATTTCGTCGGCCGTGCGCTGGCAGCCTATGCACAGGTCCTGCTCGTCCAGGGTGCAGACGTACACGCAGGGCGAGGCTACCGGGCGTTCCTGGCTCATGCGTCGTCCTGTTCGGCCAGGTCGCGGGCATAGCGCTGGGCGTTGTGCACGTAGTGGGCGGCGCTGGCCTCGAGCATCTTCTTCTGCTGCTCGGTCAGTTCGCGCACCACCTTGCCGGGCGAACCCATGACCAGCGAGCCGTCGGGAATCTCCTTGCCCTCGGGAATCAGCGAGTTCGCGCCGATGATGCAGTACTTGCCGATCTTCGCGCCGTTGAGCACCACGGCGTTGATGCCGATCAGGCTGTGGTCGCCCACCGAGCAGCCGTGCAGCATGACGTTGTGGCCGATGGTCACGCCCTTGCCGATGGTCAGCGGGAAGCCCATGTCGGTGTGCATCACGGTGCCGTCCTGGACGTTGCTGTTCTCGCCGATGTGGATCAGCTCGTTGTCGCCGCGCAGCACGGCGTTGAACCAGACGCTGGCGCCGGCGTCCAGGCGCACCTTGCCGATCACCGCGGCGTTCGGCGCGATCCAGCTGTCGGGATGGGTTTCGACTCGGGCCTGGCCCAGGCGGTATTTCATCGGTGATTCCTCAGGCATCTTGTTGTTGTGCGGCGCCGCTCAGCTGAGCTTGATGAATTGCGGCGGCGCCTGGTGCAGGTCGATCCGGGCGTCGTACAGCAGGTTGACCAGCTCGACCACCATGATCGCCGACAACCCCCAGATCTTGTACTCGCCGAAGCGGTAGCTGGGCACGTACCAGCTGCGCCCGAAATAGTCGATGCGGTGGGTCATCTCGCGCGGGTCGCCGCGGAAGAACTCCAGCGGCACCTTGAACACGGCGGCGATCTCGCCGTCGTTGGGGGTGTACTCGACGAAGTCCGGGACGAAACCGACGAACGGCGTCACCTTGATCCCATGGCGCGACACCAGGGTGCTCAGCGGGCCGAGCACCTCGACCAGGCTCGGCGGCAGGGCGATTTCCTCCTGGGCTTCGCGCAGCGCGGTGTGGATCAGGTCCACGTCCTCCGGGTCGCGGCGCCCGCCGGGGAAGGCGACTTCGCCGCTGTGGGTGGACAGCCCGGTGGCGCGCAGCGTCAACACCAGCTCCTCGGCGGGAGTGATGGGCAGCAGCACCGCCGCTTCGGGGAAGCGCTGCTCGCTGTTCAGGTCCAGAGGGGTGTGCGCCGTGATGCGCCGGCGCAGCTCGTCCAGCATGCGGACATCCTGCGTGTAAGCCATTCTCTCAATTGCGGAATCATGGCATGAAAGGCAGCCTCGCCCAAGCCCCACCCCCTTGCTGGGCGGGGGCTCGGACGAGCAAGATGGGCGCAGCAGCCCCCAAGGAAACCCCATGAAATTCTGCAGTCAGTGCGGCGCCGGCGTCAGCCTGCGCATTCCCGACGGCGACAACCGACCCCGTTACGTCTGCGACCAGTGCCACACGGTGCACTACCAGAACCCGCGCATCGTCGCCGGCTGCCTGCCGGTATGGGAGGGCCGCATCCTCCTCTGCCGCCGCGCCATCGCCCCGCGCCAGGGCTTCTGGACCTTGCCGGCGGGCTTCATGGAGAACGGCGAGACCCTGGAACAGGCCGCCGCCCGCGAGACCCTGGAAGAAGCCTGCGCGCGGGTCGAGGGCCTGCGCCTGTACACCCTGTTCGACCTGCCGCACATCAGCCAGGTCTACATGTTCTTCCGCGCCGAACTGGCCAGCGCGGACTTCGCCGCCGGCGAGGAAAGCCTGGAAGTGCGCTTGTTCGAGGAATCGGAGATTCCCTGGTCGGAGCTGGCTTTCCCCACCGTGGGCCGTACCTTAGAATGCTACTTCGGCGACCGGCAGAAGCAGGACTTCCCGGTACGCAACGAGGCCATCGCACCCATGCAGGGCCACTACAAGAAAACCTGAACGCTTTCCTGAACGCTTTCCTGAACACTTTGCAGTGCCGCTGTTCGCGGCCGCTTTATCGAACATCCGGGGGATAGTCTTTCCATGCGCTGGCTGCTTGCCTTTCTGTGCCTGACCTTTGCCGCCTTTTCGCAGGCCAACGCGACGCCGACCCTGGATGGCCGCATCGACAAGGTGCTGGTGCTCAAGTCCGAGCACAAGCTGCACCTGCTGAGCAACGGCAAGATCCTCAAGAGCTACCGCATCTCCCTGGGCAAGAGCCCGCGCGGCACCAAGCTGGCCGAGGGCGACAACCGCACCCCCGAGGGCTTCTACTGGATCGACTGGCGCAAGACCAGCGACAAGTTCAACCTCTCCATGCACATCTCCTACCCCAACGCCCGCGACGTGGTGCGCGCCCGCGAGAAGAACCTGGCGCCCGGCGGCATGATCATGATCCACGGCACCCCGCAGAGCGACGAATACCCGGAGTGGTACTTCTCGTCCCTGGACTGGACCAACGGCTGCATCGCCATGACCAACCCGGACATGCGCGAGGTCTGGAGCCTGGTCAAGGACGGCACGCTGATCGAAATCCGCCCCTGAGCGGCGGAACGAAAAAAGGCGCCCTCGGGCGCCTTTTTCATGCCTGCCGCTTCAGAAGACCATGTCCGACAGGCGCCAGACCTCGAAGGCCGGCGTCTCGTAGGGATGGGCCATCTTCAGGGCCTTGACCGAGTCGTGGATCAGTTCGTCGGCCACCACCAGCTCGACCTTCCATTCGGCCACCTGCTCGATGTGCCCGGCCGCGCCGAGGAACGGGTTGCTGCCCTGCAGCGGGCGGAACTGGCCCTGGCCGAGGGATTGCCAGCAGCAGCTGTCGTAGGCACCGATGCGTCCTGCACCGGCGGCGAACACCGCCTTCTTCACCGTCTCCAGGTGACTCTCGGGAACATAGAAACAGAGTTTGTACATCAGGCGCTCCGTGTCGGAAGACTGGACCGGGGTGGGAGTCGGGAGACAATGCTGCCACAAATGATGGCATTTTGCCTCTATCGACTCAGCGGTCATGCTCGGCAAATTTCGACAGCGCGAATGCCTTCACGTTCTGAAGGTAATTTCAGCGGAGTAGGAAAATTGTGACGGAAAGCTGATTTAGCGAGGCTCACTTTCCGACAAAGCGTCGCCAGCGCCCAGCCCAACCTTCGGTGGGCGGCGCGTGCTTGCCGTCGCAGTACGGCAGGCTGGCGGAGCGTCCGCAGCGGCACAGCAGCAGGCGCTGCTCGCGCGGCACGACCAGCTCCAGCGCCTGCGCGCAGTCGGCCGGGCAATCCGGCAGGTCCGGCGAACGCCCGCAGCGGCACAGGCGCAGGCGTTCACCGGCCTGGACCAGACGCACTTCAGGAAGTATCTCCAACTCGGCCAAGGCCCCTCCTCTTCCGGGTTTCCCGTTGGAGCGAATTCTATCCGCGAACCCGCCGCGCGCCTGTGGCTATCGCGGACAGAGTCCGCTCCTACGACCGCGCTTCCCTGGCAACGTAGCGGACTCCGTCCGCGATGGGCGGAACCTGGGCGCCATCAGCTTCGAAAAAACCGCGCACAACGAAAAAGGGGAAGGCCGAAGCCTTCCCCTTTTCCTGCTGCGTCAGATACGGCCTTAGCCGACCCAGACGCGGGCGTTGCGGAACATGCGCATCCAGCCGCCGTCTTCCTGCCACTCGTCCGGGCGCCAGGAGTTCTGCACGGCGCGGAACACCCGCTCGGGGTGCGGCATCATGATGGTCACGCGGCCGTCGCGGCTGGTCAGGCCGGTGATCCCGCGCGGCGAGCCGTTGGGGTTCGCCGGGTAGGCTTCGGTGACCTTGCCGTGGTTGTCGACGAAGCGCAGCGCCACGCAGCCGGACAGGTCCGACTCGAGCAGGGCTTCCTCGCTCTCGAACTCCGCGTGGCCTTCGCCGTGGGCGATGGCGATCGGCAGGCGCGAACCGGCCATGCCCTGCAGGAAGATCGACTGCGATTCCTGCACCTGGACCATGGCCACGCGCGCTTCGAACTGCTCGGAGCGGTTGCGCACGAAGTGCGGCCAGAACTCGGTGCCGGGAATCAGCTCGTGCAGGTTGGACATCATCTGGCAACCGTTGCACACGCCCAGGGCGAAGCTGTCCTTGCGCTCGAAGAAGGCCTGGAAGCCGTCACGGGCACGGGCGTTGAAGAGGATCGACTTGGCCCAGCCCTCACCGGCGCCGAGCACGTCGCCGTAGGAGAAGCCACCGCAGGCCACCAGGCCCTTGAAGTCTTCCAGGCTGACGCGACCGGCGAGGATGTCGCTCATGTGCACGTCCACCGCGGCGAAGCCGGCGCGGTCGAAGGCCGCGGCCATCTCCACCTGGCCGTTGACGCCCTGCTCGCGGAGGATCGCCACCTGCGGGCGCAGGCCTTTCTTGATGTAGGGCGCGGCGATGTCGTCGCTGACGTCGAAGCTGAGCTTGGTCGACAGGCCGGGGTTGTCCTGCTCCAGCAGGACATCGAATTCCTGGTCGGCGCAGTCGGCGTTGTCGCGCAGGCGCTGGATCTGGTAGCTGGTTTCGCTCCAGACGCGCTGCAGCAGGCGACGCTCGGCGTTGTACACCGGCTCGCCGTTGAAGCTCAGCTCGATCTCGTCGCCGGCGACCGGCTGGCCGATAACCGCGACGCAGTCGCCCAGGCCGGCGGCGCTGAACTGCGCCAGCACTTCGGCGGAGGCCTCGCTGCGCACCTGGATGATCGCGCCCAGTTCCTCGCTGAACAGCGCGGCGCCCAGTTCTTCGCGGCTGGCGGCCAGGTCGTCGGCGTGCAGGTTCAGGCCGCAGTGGCCGGCGAAGGCCATTTCCAGCGCGGCGGCCAGCAGGCCACCGTCGGAACGGTCGTGGTAGGCCAGCAGGTGACCGTCGGCGTTGAGGCCCTGGATCACCGCGAAGAACGCCTTGAGGTCCTCGGCGTCGTCGACGTCCGGGGCCTGCTGGCCGATCTTGCCGTAGGTCTGCGCCAGGATCGAACCACCCAGGCGGTTCTTGCCGCGGCCCAGGTCGATCAGGATCAGGTCGCTGTCGCCCTTGTCCAGGCGCAGCTGCGGGGTCAGGGTGCGACGCACGTCGGTGACCGGGGCGAAGCCGGAGATGATCAGCGACATCGGCGCGGTGACGCTCTTCTCCACGCCCTCGTCCTGCCAGCGGGTCTTCATGGACATGGAGTCCTTGCCCACCGGGATGGTGATGCCCAGCGCCGGGCACAGCTCCATGCCCACCGCCTTGACGGTGTCGTACAGGCGCGCATCCTCGCCCGGGTGGCCGGCGGCGGCCATCCAGTTGGCCGACAGCTTGATGTCGGAGATCGCGCCGATGCTGGCGGCGGCCAGGTTGGTGATGGTCTCGCCGATGGCCATGCGGCCCGACGCCGGGGCGTCGAGCAGGGCCAGCGGGGTGCGTTCGCCCATGGCCATGGCTTCGCCGGTGTAGACGTCGAAGCTGGTGGCGGTGACGGCGCAGTCGGCCACCGGAACCTGCCACGGGCCGACGAACTGGTCGCGGGCCACCAGGCCGGTGATGGTGCGGTCGCCGATGGTGATCAGGAAGCTCTTGCTGGCCACGGCCGGGTGGCGCAGCACGCGCTCGGTGGCCTCGCCGATGTCCAGGGCGGCGGCGCTGAAGTCATCGCCGATCTCCGCTTCGCGGCTGACCGAGCGGTGCATGCGCGGCGGCTTGCCGAGCAGCACGTCGAGCGGCATGTCCACCGGCTTGTTGCCGAAGTGGCTGTCGGCCACGGTCAGATGCGGCTCGGCGATGGCCTCGCCGACCACCGCGAACGGGCAGCGCTCGCGCTCGCAGATGGCCTTGAAGGTCTCGAAGTCGGCGGCGTCCACCGACATCACGTAGCGCTCCTGCGACTCGTTGCACCAGATTTCCAGCGGGCTCATGCCCGGCTCGTCGTTGGGCACCGCGCGCAGTTCGAAGCGGCCGCCACGGCCACCGTCGTTGATCAGTTCCGGCAGGGCGTTGGAAATGCCGCCGGCGCCGACGTCGTGGATGAACTTGATCGGGTTGTTCGCGCCCAGCTGCCAGCAGCGGTCGATGACCTCCTGGCAACGGCGTTCCATTTCCGGGTTCTCGCGCTGTACCGAGGCGAAGTCCAGGTCCGCGGCGGAAGCGCCGGTGGCCATGGAGGAAGCCGCGCCGCCGCCCAGGCCGATGAGCATGGCCGGGCCGCCGAGCACGATGAGCTTGGCGCCGACGCTGATCTCGCCCTTCTGCACGTGGTCTTCGCGGATGTTGCCGAGGCCGCCGGCGATCATGATCGGCTTGTGGTAGCCGCGCACTTCCTCGCCGCGCGGGGTCGCCACGGCCTGCTCGAAGGTACGGAAGTAGCCGGTCAGGTTGGGACGGCCGAATTCGTTGTTGAACGCGGCGCCGCCCAGCGGGCCCTCGATCATGATGTCCAGCGCGGTGACGATGCGCTCGGGCTTGCCGTAGGGCACTTCCCAGGGCTGCTCGAAACCGGGGATGTTCAGGTTCGACACGGTGAAGCCGACCAGGCCGGCCTTGGGCTTGGCGCCGCGACCGGTGGCACCTTCGTCGCGGATCTCGCCACCGGAGCCGGTGGAGGCGCCGGGGAACGGGGCGATGGCGGTCGGGTGGTTGTGCGTCTCGACCTTCATCAGGATGTGCACCGGCTCCTGGCTGGCGCCGTACTGGCGGGTCTGCGCGTTGGGGTAGAAGCGCCCGGCGACCGAACCCACCATGACCGCGGCGTTGTCCTTGTACGCGGACAGCACGCCTTCGCGGTGCATTTCATAGGTGTTCTTGATCATGCCGAACAGGCTCTTGTCCTGGGCCTGGCCGTCGATATCCCAACTGGCGTTGAAGATCTTGTGGCGGCAGTGCTCGGAGTTGGCCTGGGCGAACATCATCAGCTCGACGTCGTGGGGGTTGCGCCCCAGCTCGACGAAGCTCTTCACCAGGTAGTCGATCTCGTCCTCGGCCAGGGCCAGGCCCAGCGCGACGTTGGCTTTCTCCAGCGCGGCGCGGCCGCCGGCGAGGATGTCGACGGCGGTCAGCGGCTTGGGCTGGGCGTGGCTGAACAGGCCGGCGGCCTCTTCCAGCTGCGCCAGCACCAACTGGGTCATGCGGTCGTGCAGGCGCGCGGCGACATGCGCGGCGTCAGCCTCGGAGAGCTCACCGGCGACGTAGTAGGCGATGCCGCGCTCGATCCGCTCGATCTTCGCCAGGCCACAGTTGCGGGCGATGTCGGTGGCCTTGCTGGACCACGGCGAGATGGTGCCGAAACGCGGTACCACCAGGAACAGACGGCCCTTGGGCTCCTGCACCGGTACGCTCGGGCCGTACTTCAGCAGCCGGCCGAGCACCTGCTCCTCATCGGCGGTCAGCGCGCCGCTCACTTCGGCGAAGTGCGCGAACTCGGCGTACAGCCCGGTGACGGCGGGTACCTGCCGGGTCAGCAGGTCGAGCAGTTTGCCGTGGCGGAAAGCGGAAAGAGCGGGAGTGCCGCGCAGGATCAGCATTGTCGGAACAGCCTCTGGAGACAGGGGAATGTGCGGGGCCGGGAGGGGCGGCCGGCAGAGGCCGTGCATTCTACCGTAAAGCGCGGCGCGACGGCACCCGCGGCGCGGTCGTCGCTGGTCGCTTTCTGCCATTGGGCGCCCGGCGGACGCCATTCATCTTCGAAGCGTTTCGAGAGCAGCCCTGCGCACCCCGCGCAGCGCCGGGGTGCCGGCCCCGCGGCGACGCCCCGGGCGGGCCCCGGCGGACGACCGCTAGCAGAGATGCCGGAAGCTGTCCAGATATTGGGCTCCGCGACCTTGGGATATACTGCGTCGATGTTTGCCCCGAACCTGTCCCGCGTGCGCTCCGCCGTATGGATCCTGGCGACCTGTATCTTTCTGCTGCTCTCCGGCTGCACCGAGGCGAAAGTCCCGACGGCCCTGGAGCAAGTGCAGAAGGACGGGGTGCTGCGCGTGATCACCCGCAACAGCCCGGCCACCTACTTCCAGGACCGCAACGGCGAGACCGGCTTCGAATACGAGCTGGCCAAGCGCTTCGCCGATCATCTGGGGGTGAAGCTGCAGATGGAGACCGCCGACAACCTCGACGACCTCTATAGCAAGCTCGGCCAGGAAGGCGGTCCCTCCCTCGCCGCCGCCGGCCTCACGCCGGGGGGCGAGCGCGCCGACCTGGTGCGCTTCTCGCACTCCTACCTCGACGTCACCCCGCAGGTGGTCTATCGCAACGGCGACCCGCGCCCGACCCGCCCGGAAGACCTGGTCGGCAAGCGCATCGTGGTACTCAAGGGCAGCAGCCACGCCGCCCAGCTCGCCGAGCTGAAGAAGCAGTACCCGAAGCTGGAGTACCAGGAATCCGACGCCGACGAGATGGTCGACCTGCTGCGCATGGTGGACGTCGGCGACATCGACCTGACCCTGATCGACTCCAACGAACTGGCGATGAACCAGGTCTACTTCCCCAATGTGCGCGTCGCCTTCGACCTCGGCGACGCCCGCGGCCTGGCCTGGGCCCTGCCGGGCGGTACGGACGACAGCCTGTTCGCCGAGGTCAACAAGTTCCTCGACAAGGTCAAGCAGGACGGCACCCTGCAGCACCTCAAGGACCGCTACTACGGCCACGTCGACGTGCTCGGCTACGTCGGCGCCTACACCTTCGCCCAGCACCTGCAGCAGCGCCTGCCGCGCTACGAGACGCACTTCAAGCAGATCGCCCAGAGCCTGAAGGTGGACTGGCGCCTGCTCGCCGCGATCGGCTACCAGGAATCCATGTGGCAGCCCGACGCCACCTCCAAGACCGGCGTGCGCGGCCTGATGATGCTGACCAACCGCACGGCGCAGGCGATGGGCGTGTCCAACCGACTGGACCCGAAGCAGAGCATCCAGGGCGGCGGCAAGTACTTCGATCAGGTCCGCGACGAACTCCCGGATAGCATCAAGGAGCCGGACCGCAGCTGGTTCGCCCTGGCTTCCTACAACATCGGCAGCGCCCACCTCGACGACGCCCGCAAGCTGGCCCAGCAGGAAGGCCTGAACCCGGACAAGTGGCTGGACGTGAAGAAGATGCTGCCGCGCCTGTCGCAGAAGCAATGGTTCCGCAAGACCCGCTACGGCTACGCCCGTGGCGGCGAGACGGTGCACTTCGTGCAGAACGTGCGGCGCTACTACGACATCCTCACCTGGGTGACCCAGCCGCAGCTCGAAGGCGGCCAGCTGGCCGAAAGCGGCCTGCACCTGCCGGGCGTGAACAAGACCAAGCCTGGCGACGAGCCTGACGAGAAGCTTTGAAGCTCCCGGCTTGTAGGCGCGAGCTTGTTCGCTAACGGTGCTCCCGGTGACTGCGGTCCCTGTGATTGACTCCGCAACCCTCTCCCGCAAGCGGGAGAGGGGGCCGTCCGGCGTAAGCGGATAGCTCGGCGCCATCCTTCCACTCCATCATTCCCGTGAACGCAGGAACGTAGGGCGAATAACCGTTCGCGGTTATCCGCCGCTGGCCCGAGCGCCGGAGCCGACGATAACGACGGATAACGCCGTAGGCGTTATTCGCCCTACGACGCAGAGGAATATCCGTGCGCACCGGAGCGGCGCGCTACACCGAACAACAAGACGTCTCTGGGTCCCCGCATTCGCGGGGATGACGACGGGAGGGATGGCGCTCGGTGGAAAGAATCGCCGTTACCCGCCGCCATGGCTGGCAACAGCGGCTCCCGCCCTAGCCCTTGCGCCGCGCCTTGAAGAAGGCCGAGAGCATCGCGCTGCACTCCTCCGCCAGCACCCCGCCTTCCACCAGCACCCGGTGGTTGAGGAAGTCCTGGGCGAAGAACTCGCCGCGACTGATGACCACCCCCGACTTCGGCTCCGTGGCCGCGTAGACCAGGCGCTGGATGCGCGCGTGCACCAGCAGGCCGGCGCACATGCTGCAGGGCTCCAGGGTCACGTACAGGGTGCTGCCCGGCAGCCGGTAGTTGCCGGCCGCCGCCGAAGCTTCGCGGATGGCGACCATCTCGGCATGGGCGCTGGGGTCGTGGGCGGTGATCGGCTGGTTGAAGCCGCGGCCGATCACCTGGCCGTCCAGCACCAGCACCGCGCCCACCGGCACCTCGCCCAGGGCCGCGCCCTGTTCGGCCAGGGCCATGGCCGCGCGCATGAATTCGCGATCACGGCTGCGGTCGATCACCGGGGCCAGGCCCTTCACGGTCGGGTGGCCCTTGCTGTTGGTCAGCCGCACCAGGCGTCACCCACGGCGATGGTGCCCATCAGGCCGGTCTCCATATGGTCGATGACGTGGCAGTGGAACATCCACAGGCCGGGGTTGTCCGCCACCAGCGCCACCTTCGCGCTCTCGTTCTTGCCCAGCAGGTAGGTATCACTGTAGTACGGGATGATCTTGCGGCGGTTCGACGCCAGCACCTTGAAGGTCATGCCGTGCAGGTGGATCGGGTGCTGGTACTGGGTCAGGTTGCGCAGGGTGAAGATGTAGCTCTTGCCCAGTTCCAGCTTGGCCAGCGGCGGCGCGTTGTGCTTGTGCTCCTCGCCGCCCTGCCAGGCCACGCCGTTGATCTGCCACAACGACGGGGTTTCCTGGCCCTTGGAATAGTCGGTCATGGCGCCGACCCACTCGAACTTGAAGTCGAGGGTCTCGGCCTTCGCCAGGTCCGGCTCGCTCACCGGGTTGGCCGGCAGCGCCGCCGGCCAGTCGGCCGAACCGCCCTTGAGCGGCGCCACGCCGCGCAGCGTGCCCAGGCGCACCACGCCGTCGCGCAGGGACACTTCCTCGCCCTCGGCGGGGCCGCGCACGGCCAGCTCCAGGCGCATGCCCGGGCCGATCCAGACCTGCTCGTCCATGTCCCGCGGCTGCACCGGGTGCCCGTCCATGGCGTAGATCTTCGCCTCGCAACCCGCCAGGTTGAGGCGGTAGGTCACGGTGTTGTCGATGTTCAGGATGCGCACCCGGGTGACCTGCCCGGCGGGCAGCTCGATCACCGGCACGTTCTGCCCGTTGATGGTCGACAGGCTGCCACGGGTGCCCTCGCGGGCGGCCTCGCGCGGCACGCTGAAGGCGGTGAAGGCGCCTTGCTCGTCCACGTGCCAGGTCTTCAGGCAGAGGATCTTCTCGTGGCTGAAGCCGCTGGGCTCGCGCTCGTCGATGATCAGCGGACCGACCAGGCCGCGGCCGAGCTGCTCGCTGCTCATCAGGTGCGGGTGGTACCAGTAGCTGCCGGCGTCCGGGGTCTTGAACTGGTAGATGAAGCTCTGCCCCGGCTGCACCGGCGGCTGCGAGATGTAGGGCACGCCGTCCATCTCGATCGGCAGGCGGATGCCGTGCCAGTGGATGGTGGTCGGCTCGTCGAGCTTGTTGGTGAAGCGCACGCGCAGCCAGTCGCCTTGCCGGGCACGGATCTCGAAGCCGGGGAAGCGCCCGCCGTAGAGCAGCGCCGGGGTCTTGTGCCCGGGCACCAGTTCCAGGTCCATGGGCGCGGCGATCAGTTCGTAGTCGTGTTCGGCCGCCACCTGCGGGCGCGCCAGCCACAGGCGCGCGCCGCCGGCGCCAAGGCCGACCACGGCGAGGCCGGCGATGCCGCCCAGTACCTGTCTGCGGGTAAAGCTCATGTCTCCCCCATCCCCTTGCGGGTATCTCGCAAATGCAAGATTTTCTCATTTTTGCCGGGGCCGTGGCGAGGGCGAAGGCGCTTCCTTATGTCGCAAGCCGACCGATGCCAGAGCCAATCGAAGACAGACATGGACAGCCGCGCCCCGGGAAGCTATCTGGATAGCCTGCCAGCAATCAGCGTGGAGAGTCGAAGCATGAGCGAAAAACTGAAAGTGGAACGCCGGGGCCATGTGCTGTGCATCGGGCTGAACCGTCCGGAGAAGTACAACGCCATGGACGTCGAGCTGTACCAGGAGCTGGCCGACGCCTATGGCGAGCTGGAGCGCGACGAGCAGCTGCGTTGCGGCCTGCTCTACGGCGAGGGCCGCCACTTCTGCGCCGGCCTCGAACTGGACAAGTGGGGCCCGCAGTTCGCCCAGGGCCGCTTCCCCGAGCTGCGCCCCGGCGCCTGCGACCCCTTCGGCCTGGACCCGGCGCGACGGGTGAGCAAGCCCCTGGTGGTGGCGGCGCGCGGCGTCTGCTTCACCGCCGCGCTGGAGCTGATGCTGGCCGCCGACGTGCGGGTCGCCGGCGACGACGCGCGTTTCGGCCAGATCGAGGTGAAGCGCGGCATCTACGCCGTGGGCGGGGCGACCATCCGCTTCGTGCAGAACATCGGCTGGGGCAACAGCATGCGCTACCTGCTGACCGGCGACGAATTCGGCGCCCAGGAGGCCCTGCGCATGGGCCTGGTGCAGGAGGTGACGGCGCCGGACGAGGCCTTCGCGGTGGCCCTCGGCATCGCCGAGCGCATCGCCCGCCAGGCCCCGCTGGGCGTGCGCGCCACCCTGGCCAGCGCGCGCCTGGCCCTGGCCGAGGGCGAGGCGGAAGCCGCGCGCCGGCTGCTGCCGGACCTGCAGCCGCTGATGGGCAGCGAGGACGTCAAGGAAGGCGTGGCCTCCTTCCTCGAACGCCGCGAGGCGAACTTCGTCGGCCGCTAACTGCCGCGGCAGTCCGGCGTCGGTTGCGCGGCGCCGGGGCTGCCGCCGGTGGCGATGCGCACGAAGCAGGCGTTGCGCACGGTGCTGTCGAGCAGCTGGCTCTGCACCGGCAGCAGGTCGCCGATGAGGATGTTCTGCAACGGCGGGTTGCCCTGGTAACTGTTGCCGCCGAGCACCACCTCGTCCACCCCTTCGACCCGCACCAGGGCCTTGCCGATGCCGTCCAGGCGGTTGCCGGTAAGCACCAGGCGCCCGGCCAGGCGCGTCGGGTTGCGCACGCTGATGGCGTACTCCGGGCTGCCGCCGATGCGGTTGTCCAGCAGGTAGGCCGAGGCCACGCCCGCCGCGTCGATGGCGCTGCCCTGGCTGTTGCCGATCAGGTTGCCGTCGAGCAGCAGGCGGGTGTCGGCGGCGCTGGCGATGTCGCGCAGCTGGATGGCGTTGCCGCGCGACTCGCCCAGCACGTTGTGGTTGATCGCCAGCCGGCCACTGAAACCGTTGACCTCGATGCCGGCCTTGGCGGTGCGCAGGATGCGGTTGTCCGCCAGGCGCCCGGCGAAGCTGCCGCGTACGCGGATGCCGCTGTTGTTCTCCACGCCATCGATGCGGTTGTCGCGCACCTCGGCGCGGCTGTCGCGCAGGTCCACGGCGTACTGCTGCATGGCGCTGAACCGGTTGCCCTCCACCCGTGCCAGCGCCGCCTGCAGTTCCAGCCCGGAGGACAGGTCCTCGAAGCGGCTGTTGCGCACCAGCACCTGCGCCGGCGCCACCGTGGCCGCCTGCTGGGTGCTGCGGGCGGTGGTCAGGCCGCGCGTCAGGTTGGCGTTGTAGCCCAGCCGGCGCAGGGTCGAGTCCTCCACGCGCACGCGGCTGCCGGCCCAGGCCATGATGAACGGGCGGTACGGGCGGTCGGTGGATTGCGGCTTGTCGCCATTCCAGCTCTCCACACCGGCCTTCTCCAGGCTGAGCAGGCCCTGGTTGATGATCGCGGTGCCGGAGTAGGTGTACAGGTACAGCGTCTGGCCCTGCACCAGCAGCGCCGCGCCGGGGCCGATCACCAGCGGGTAGCTGAGCAGGTAGCCGTCCTTGTGCCGGCGCAGGATGCGCGGGTCGTTGACGCTGGCGGCGAGCTGCTCCAGGGTCAGGCTGCCGCCGCTGAGCACCAGGGCCTGCGGGTGGTGCGCCTGGTAGCCGGCGATGGCGCGGAACAGGCCGTCGTTGACGAAGGGCTCGAAGGGCCAGCTGCCCTGCTGCGAGGAGAACATCGGCTGCACCGCGACGCTGCCGCGCCCGGCCGGCGCCTGCAGGTTCGGCGCCGGCAGGCGCTCGCCCTCCAGCTGCGCGCGCAGCTCGCCGGCCTCGGCGCGCAGGTCGGCGCCGGCCACCACCTCCAGGCGCGGCTGGGCCAGGCCGTAGCTGGCCGCCTGGGCCTGCCCGGCGAGGGCCAGGGTAGCGCCGAGAAGCAGCCCGAGGCGGGCCGCGCGTAGTCCTGTGTTGTTCATAGAGCGGTCGTCCTCGAATCAGTGCGCGCGCGGGTAGAAGGGTTTGATCGCGCCGCCGATCTGGCTGTAGTTGTCCACTTCGCCGTCCTCTTCCTGGTACAGCTTGCGCGCCCAGGGGTGCTGCGGATAACGCGCGAGGAACGGCAGCAGCCAGACCAGCTTGTAGGTGGCCGGGTCTTCCTGGGACTGGCCGCCCAGCTCGTCCAGGGTGTCCGGCTCCATGGCCGCGCGGGCGGCGAAGGTCGCCAGCTGCTGCAGCTTGCGCTGCTCCTCGGGGCTGAGCGGGCGGCCGTTGGCCTCGGCGGTTTCCACCAGCAGCATCAGCGGCACCAGGGCGTACTGGGTGTAGGTCGAGGCCAGCTTGCCGCGCGCCACTTCCAGCGGCAGGTAGGCGTAGTCGCCGTGGGTCGACGGGGTGATCTGCTGCAAGGCGCGGCGCAGGCTGCCGTCGCCCCAGGCGATGAAGTCGTCGCGGCCCAGCGCCATGCCGGTGGCCGAGACCGCCCAGCCGGCCCAGTAGTCGTGGTTGTTGAAGTAGCGGAACTCCGCCGTGCGGCGCGGCTGGTACTCGGCGATCACCCGCTCGGCCAGGCGCTGCAGCCAGTCGCGCTCGCTCGTCGAGAGGCGGAAGCGCCCATCGCTCAGCGCCTGCACCCGCAGCACGCTGCCGGCGATGGCCGCCAGCGCCCACTTGCGCCCGGCCATGCCGGTGCTGCTGGCGTCCGGGTTGAGCAGCGCTCCGCCGCGCGCCCAGGCTTCCAGCCACTGGTCGAAGCAGCCCACGGCGAGGGTCGCGCGCTCGCCGTCCTTGGCCCGCTGGAAGTACTTGGAGGCCTGGATCAGGCCGCCGATGTAGGTCTTCACCTGGGCCTGGATCTGCTTCGTCGAGGCGTCCTGGCGGCCGCTCAGGGTCGACTTGGTGACGTCGCTCTGGTCGTACTTGCTCTGCAGTTGCAGCGGCCCGGTGTAGGCCGGCGGCGGCGTCTTCTCGCAGCTCACCGCGTGGTAGTCGCCGAGCAGCGCCGCCTGCGGCGTGGCCTGGGGCGCCCAGATGCTGGTGGTGGCCTGCGCCTGCGCGGCCAGGCACAGGCCGCAGAGCGCGGCGGCCAGGGGTTTCAACGGCATAGCTGGACCTCCACCGAGGCCGGCCCGGCGCTGGCCTGGGTCGGTTCCATGAATACCGAAAGCAGGTTGGCCTTGCGGAAGTTCTCGGCGCGACTCAGTTCCAGGTAGTACTGGCCGCCGGTGACGATGGCCTCGCGGCGGAACCACACCTTGTCGCGCTCGCCGTTGTCGTAATAGACGATGACGTAGAAGTCCTTGACGTTCTTGTCGCTGACCTTGATGTCCAGCAGGCCATCCAGGCCGGTGAAGTCCTTGCGCTGCTCGCCGGCGTTGCTCAGCAGCTCGATGCGGTCGCCGACCTTCAGCTGCGTGCGCTCCACCTTGTTCTTCGCCAGCGCCAGGGCCGAGCAGCCGCCATTGATCGCCGGGATCAGCTGGCGGTAGCTCAGCGGGCTGTCCAGCCGGTAGTTGGCCGGCAGTTCCCAGATGATCATCTTCGGCGGTTTCTTCACCGAGTAGTTGGGCGACTGCAGGTACTCCAGCAGCGCGCCGTCCTGGCCGGCGCCGGGCAGCGCGTAGTTGAGGATGTCGACGTCGAGGTCCTGCTTGAGGAAACCGTCGAAGTTGAACTGCTTGCTCTCGTCTTCGCGGGAGGCCGAGTTACTGGTGCCCACCAGCACCACTTCCGGGTCCGGGGCCTCGTCGAACAGCGCGCTGGCGTCGTCGTTCACCGGCACCGTCTGGAAGCCGCGGGTGTACTGGAAGCTGTAGTTGTTGCCGCAGATGCGCCCCAGCGCCAGGTTCATGGTGCCGTCCTTGGGCACCATGACGCCGGGCTCGGTGCGGTACTTCTTCTTCGCCAGGCTCGCGTAGAACGGCTGGCGGCGCACCTCTTCGGCGACCAGCTTGGCGGTGGCCTCGGCGCCGGCCGGGGTCCAGTGGTGGTCGCGGCGGAAGAAGTATTCCTTCTGCGGCGGGTGCTCCACCAGTTGCATCACGTCCGGCACCACGGCGCCACCGGCGCGCAGCTGGCCGAGGAAGGCGCGCAGGCTGGTGCTGGCCTTGGCGTAGTCGAAACCGTAGGCGCGCTGCGGGTCGATCTTGTCGCGGTGCATCAGCCCACGGGTGGGCTGCACGGCGAACACCACGTGGGTGCCGTGGGCGGCGAAGGTGGCCATCAGCCGGGCGAACTCCGGGCGCATCGGGGCCGGGATGCCGAACTCGTTGGTCAGGTCCACGGCCGAGCGGAACAGCCAGCGGTCCTTGCCCGGGGCGATGTCGCGCATCAGCTTCATGTTGCCGGTGGCGTACTGCGCCGGGTCGGTCAGCGCCGGGCAGACCATGCATTCGAGGCCGCTGCAGGCGCTCTTGTCGGCGGCCGCGCCGGCCAGGCTGGCGCCACAGGCGAGGAGCGCGAGGCCGAGCTGCAGGAATTTCTTCATGGGTTCATCCGCTGAGGGGGAAAGGCGCCGCCCGTGCCGGCGGCGCCTGGTGGTCACTCGCTGGGGTCGATGGCGTTGGCCAGGCTGATGGTCCGGAAGCCGGAGCCGGCCGGCAGCAGCAGGTAGCTGTAGGAGCGGCCCTTCTTGAGGAACTGCTCGTCGAAGGTGGCCAGGCTCTTGTCGCCGGCGTAGGCGGCGAAGGCGATCTTGATCTCGTTCACCATGCGCCCGCCGGTCTGGTTCTGCGGTAGCGCCTCGACGATGGCGTGCTTGCCGTCCACGGTCTTCAGCGCCACCGGTTCGGCGGTGAGGTTGTAGAAGGCGACCTGGGCCTTCTTCGGCTCGTTGACGAAGGTGTCGGCCAGCAAGGTCAGCTTGCCGCCCTCGTAGATCACGGTGCTGGCGGTGTTGGGCTTGAGGTCGGCCTCCAGGCTCTGCCCGCCGATGGCGATGCGGTGTACGCCCTTGGGCACGAAGCGGTAGCCGCTGAGCTGGCCGCCGGCGACCTTCTGCGGGTTGATCTTGCCGCTGAGGCTGGCCTCGACGCTGCCGCTGCTGAGGTTGAGCACGCGGACGAAGGCCGAGTCGGCCGGGGCCACGGCGTCGTACAGGTCGGCATTGCTGTCCTTGGCCTGGGCCAAGCCGGCCAGGCCCAGCAGCAGGACGGCGCCGGCGAGCAGATGGGTGAGGCGATTGCGCATGATGGTCTCCTTGGAGTCAGAAATGGTGCGGCTGGTCGTCGGCGACCAGGCTCGAGCCTTCGCGCTGGGCCAGCAGGGTGCGCAGCGGGAATTCCCAGATCACGGTCTGGATGGCCTGGTCCTGGAGTTCCTTGCCGGCGAGGAATTCGTCCATCGCCTGGAACGGCCCACGGGCTTCCACGGCGATGCTCACCAGGTCGGTCTGCAGCGCCTCCTTGAGGAAGCCGACGAAGTTCCAGTCGTCGATCTTGCTGTAGCTGGTGCCCACCAGGAGGATCGACGGGTCCTGTTCGCCGAACAGGTTGTCGTCGCTCACCGGCTGCTGCTGGCGCAGGGTCTCGTAGACCGGCAGGCGCGCCAGGTGGAACTCCTGCGGGGCCAGGTCGGGGCTGAACAGCATGTAGTTGAGCAGGTCGCCCTTGTGCTCCTTCTCGCCGACCTGCTGCGACCGGTAGGCCAGGCCGCCCACCAGCTGCGGCTGCTGGGCGGCGAAGCTGGCGGCGGCCAGGCGCGCGCCGGCCGGGCTCCAGTGGGTGTCGTTGGGCACGAACAGCTCGCTGGCGTCGCGCTGGGCGAGGAAAGGCGCGCGGATCGGCGAGACCTTCACCCCGCGCTGGCCGAGCTCGGCGGTGAAGCTGTCGTACAGGCCCAGGGCGCGCGGGTCGGGCTGGCGCCGGGCATGCTCGGCGTAGACGTCGACCTTCATCGGCAGCGGCAGCAGGATCAGCTCCTTGCCGTGCTCGCGCAGGCGTCGCTGCACGTCGACGATGCGCTGCACCTGCTGGTCGAGGTTGTGCGGCAGGTCGGTGGGCACCAGGTACTCTTGATTGGTGAACAGCCAGCCGTCGTTGCCCAGCACCACCCCGCTGCTGCCTTCGCCGAAGAGCATGAAGCGCGCGTCGGCCCACAGCCGCACCGAGGGCTCGCGGAGGAAGAAGCGCTTGTCGTAGACCTTCTCGAAACGCCGCAGCAGCTTGCCGTCGAGGAACAGCCCGAGCGCCTCGGTCTGGCCCTTGGCGAAGCCGAACACCGCCGGCAGCGAGTAGACGAACATGGCCGCCATCAGCGCTATGAACAGGATGCCGTTGAGCTTGCTGGCCGATTTCATCACCGGGAACATGGCGGGCCTCCTAGAACTGGAAATAGAGGAAGGGCGAGAAGGAATTCGCCGCCAGGCTCGACAGGGCGACGAAGAAGCCCGCCCACAGCAGCAGCATGTTCAGGCCGCTCACCGAGGCCATGAAGTAACCGTCCTTGTTGCCGGCGTAGAAACGCACGTTGTTGATCCCGGCCAGCGCCAGCCACACCAGCGCCAGGGCGGTGAAGGCCATGGTCATCTTCGAGGCGCCGAGCACGTACATGTCCAGGCTGCCGAAGCCGTGCAGGCCGAACAGCGCAGCGTAGATGTCCAGGCTGTGGGCCAGGTTGTTGGTGAAGAACAGCGGCATGCTGAGGATGATCAGCGCGAAGGTGCGCAGGTTGCGCCACAGGCTGTAGGGGGTGTTGAGCTTGGTGGCGATGCCGAGCTTGCGCTCCACCACCATGGCCACGCCGAAGAACAGGCCCCAGCAGATGAAGGCGAAGCTGGCGCCGTGCCACAGGCCGGAGAGGATCATGGTGTACACCAGCGCCGGCAGCGCGCCGGCGAAGCGCTTGCGGACCATGGGCATGTACACGTAGTCGCGCAGGAAGTGCGCCAGGGTCATGTGCCAGCGCTGCCAGAACTCGGTGACGCTCTGCGAGACCCAGGGGTGGTTGAAGTTCTCCGGGAAGCGGAAGCCCATCATCAGCGCCAGGCCGATGGCCATGCAGCTGTACCCGGCGAAGTCGAAGTACAGCTGCAGCGAGGACGCCACCAGGCCGAACCAGGCGTCGGAGAACTGCAGCTCTGCCTGGCCGACGAACAGCCCGCTCATGGGCGCCAGGTTGTCGGCGATCAGCACCTTCATGATGAAGCCCTGGAGGAAACGGCACACGCCCAGGCTGAACAGCTCCAGCGAGTGCTCGCGCTGGCGCAGCTGCGGGGCCAGCTGGCTGTAGCGCAGGATCGGCCCGGCCACCAGGTGCGGGAAGAGCGCGACGAAGGCGGCGAAGTCGACGAAGTTGTTCGTCGGCTCGGCGTCCTTGCGGTAGATGTCGACGATGTAGCTCAGGGCGTGGAACACATAGAAGGAGATGCCCAGGGGCAGGAAGATGTGCTCCAGGGTGAAGGTGTTGATGCCCAGCGGCGCCAGCAGCGCGGCGATCACCTCGACGCCGAAGTTGGCGTACTTGAAGTAGCCCAGGGTCGACAGGTTGCCGACGATGCCGATCCACAGCAGGCGCAGGGCCAGGCGCTTGTCGCCGGCGTCCAGGCGCGCCTTGATGCGCAGGCCGAACCAGTAGTTCCAGTAGGTGATGGCGACGAACAGCAGGAGGAAGTCCGGGCGCCACCAGGCGTAGAAGATGTAGCTGCCGGCGACGATCACCGTGGAGCGCCAGGCCGGCCGCGCCAGGTAGTAGATGGCCAGGAACACCGGCAGGTAGAGGAAGAGGAAGACGTTGGAAGCGAAGATCATCGGACGGGCCCTCTCCTTAGTAACGCAGCACGATGCCGAAGGACAGCTGGTAGTCGTCGCCGCTCTGCAGCGCGCTGCCGGCCTTCAGGTAGCTGGCGCTGACCAGCGCATTGAGGTCTACGTGCTTGCCCTGCCAGGCCTGCGGGAACATCTTCCAGTAGTAATTGAGGTCGTAGACCTGGCCGATCGAGTCGCCGCCGGAGAGCGTGCCGGCGTCGCGCGCGCGGTTGCGCTCGCGGCTCTGCTCGCGGTCCACGCGCACCGGCAGGTCGCCGTCGGGGTCGCGCATGCGCAGGTCGGAGACGCGGAAATCCAGCGAGCTGCGCGGGGTCGGCCGGGTTTCCAGGGCCACGCCGTAGTACTTCAGGTTGCGCATGTCCAGGCGCACGAAGGAGCTGACCAGGCGTGTGCTGTAGGTGTCCGGGTTGATGATGCGGTCGGACTCGATGCGGTTCAGGCGGAAGCCGTCGTTCTCGTCCGAAGGCTTGTCGGTGATGCCACCGCGCAGGGCGACGCGCGGCGTCCAGGGCAGCGCCTCGAAGCGCTTGCCGATCTCGCCCAGGGCCATCCAGCCACGGGTGTCGTCGCGGCTACTGACGTAGTTGTCGTCGGTGCTGCGCACCTTGCCGGTGAGGCCGGCCAGCTCCAGGTGGTAGTCGCTGAACACCGGGGTGACATCCAGGTCGTCGCCCTTGAAGAACAGCCCGGCGCGCCAGCCGGTGAAGTCCTGCGGGTCGTCCGGGTCCTTGTCGGAGCGGTCGTCCTCGTAGAGGAAGCGCGTGCCCACCCAGTTGTTGCCGCTCCAGCGCAGGGCGTATTCGCCCATGCCGTAGAAGGTGTGCTTGTCGCGCGGGTCGAGGGCGTTGACGTCGGTGTTGTAGTTCCAGAACTTCTGCGCCACGGCGACGAAGCCGTTGGCGAAGGTGTCGTTGTAGTTCAGGCGCAGCGATTCGATGCTGTCGTCCCACCAGATGCCGTAGGTGTCGTAGAAGCGCTGGCGGCCGAGGGAGGCGGAGAAGCGCGGGTCGTCGCCGATCAGGTTGCGTCGCACGTACAGCTCGCGCAGCTCCGAGTAGAAGTACTCGGGGCGCTCGTAGCTGCGGTCGGCCTGCTGGTTGTTGTCCTGCAGCCCGGTGGTGGCCTGGCTGGAGTCGTAGTTGATCCAGGCGCGGCCGAACACCTGCCACTTGGCCCAGCGCTGTTCCGGCGAGTACCAGATGAAGGTCGGCTCGTAGCGCAGGCTGTAGAAGCTCTCGCGACCGTTGCCGATCACCGAGTCCTGCGGGCCGAAGCCGCCCTGCATGGTCAGCTTGTTGAAGAACTCCGAGGTCACCGGTGCCTGGGTGGTCTGCGACAGCGACGCCGGCGCGGCGGCATGGCTATCGGCAGGGGAATCGAACGCGCCTTCGTCGGCGGCCTGGGCCAGCACCGGGGCGAGCAGCGCCAGGGTGCCGATGACGGTCTTCAGGTCCTTCACAGCCGGTACTCCTTGATGATCTGGTCGCGGACGACGGCGGCGCGCGCCAGCTCGTCGGCGGTCATGTCCTTTTCCAGGCGCTTGAGCAGCCCGCGCGCACGGAACTCGCCGAGCCCCATGGAGGCCTCGGCATAGGCGTGGGCCTGCACCTTGTCGTGGCAGATGGAACGGCCGATGTAGTAGATGCTGGCGATCCGGTAGAAGGCCGAGGGCGCGCCCAGGCGCGCCTGCTCCTTGAAGATCGCCAGGGCCTTGTCCTGGTCCGCCTCGTCGAGGCCGCCGCGGCTGTAGAGGTCACCCAGCAGCAGGTTGGCGTCGCGGTAGTGGTCGGCCAGCAGTTCCTCGATCAGGCCGTGGGCCTTCTCCGGGTCGAGGGTCAGCCAGTTGGTCACCATCAGCACCGAGACGCGCAGCGCCTTGCCCTGCTGCGGGTCGCTGGCGGCGACGCGGTCGACCAGCGCCAGCGCCTGGTCGGCGGTGAAGTCGGTGGGCCAGGAGGTCATGTTGTTGACCTTGCTGACCATCGCCGGCACCCAGTTGCGGCCCACGGCGTTGTCCAGCCAGGCGCGAACCTCGGCGTTCTGCCGCGCCTCGACCTGTTGCTGGGCCTTGGCGCGGGCTTCCTCGGCCTGCTTGGCGGCGTCCTTCTCGTCGCCGTCGAGGCCGGCGTCGGCCTCGCGGGCGGCGCGGTTCTCGATGGCGGCCAGGCCATTGCGGGTGGAGTAGATGCTGTCCAGCAAGGTCGCGATGCGCTGCACCGTCTCCACCGGCAGGCTGCCCATCTGCCCCTGCAGGCTGCGCGCGAAGGCCGGGAACTCGGTGTCCTGGCGGTCGCCGAGGAACTCGTAGTAACGCACCACCGCACGGGTATCCACGCGCACCGACTTGCGGTACAGGCGCTCGGCCAGCTCGCGCTGGCCCTGGCGCTCGGCGAGCACCGCGCGGAAGAACTGCGGCCGGCAGAACTCCAGGCACGAGGCTTCGTACAGTTCGATCAGGCGTTGCACCCGGGCGTTGTCGAAGTACTCGGGGAACACCACGAAGACTTCCAGGGTGGCGTCCAGGGTGCGCGGGTCGCGCTCGTGCGGGTAGCGTCCGAGGGCGTCGCGCACGTACTCGGCGTTGGCCTTGCGCAGGCGCGGGTTGGCGTCGAGCAGACGGGCCATGGAGGCCAGCGCCGGCACCTCGCCGCGGCCGCCGGCGAAGGCCTCCTTGTACAGCGCCAGGGACTGCTCGGCGTTGGCCGAATCACCGGCGGCCAGGCGCTCGCCAAGCAGCTGCTTGGACGCCAGGTCGCCGCGCTCGGCCAGCGCGCGCAGGTCGGCCAGCACGTCGGCGTTGGGGTCCTTGTACAGCGCGTAGCGGATCTGTTCGAGGCTCTGCCCGGCGTTGGCCGAGAGGGCGAAACCGGCGAACAGCGCGGCCAGCAGCAGGGAGGAATGCGCCTTCATCGCCAGCCTCAGAAGCTCGGGCCGGAGGGCAGGCCGAGGTACAGGTCCACCGCCGCCGGCTTCTGGTAAGCGTCGCGGGGCAGCGGCTGCTCCGGACGGATGTTCAGCACCAGGTTCTGGGTCTTCTCGTCGACGCTGGAACCGATGATCTCGCCGCGCACGTTCTCCTCACCGCCGAACACGCTCAGGCGCACCGAGCGCACGCGGTTGAGGTCGGCGAGCTTGGCCGCCGGCACGCTGGCGCGGACGAACAGGTCCTCGCCCCTGGGCACCAGGTGCACCAGTGGCGCGTCCTTGTAGGCGTAGCCGTCCAGGCGCGGCGCCGGGAAGTACAGCTCGCAGTCGCAGGGGCTGTTGATCACCGTCTCGATGGTCGCGCGGCCGAGCAGGGTCTGCACGTCGCCGGGCGCCAGGTTGGACAGCGCGGCCATGTCCGCCGGGGTGGTGAAGCGGGTCGCCAGCTGGGTCGAGACGCTGGCCACCGGCTCGCCGACCTTGACCTCGGTCTGGCCCGGCTTGAGCAGGTACTTCACGTAGCCGTTCTCCGGCATGCTCAGCACGTAGGTGTTGGCGCTGACCACGGCCTGCACCGCCGGCACGCGGAAGAACAGCATGTAGACCTTGTAGGCCACGAAGGTCAGCGCCAGCAGACCCACGGCGGTGAACGCCAGGGAGCCCAGGGCGGCCTTCAGGCGGTCGCCGAAGGTGCGCGGCTGGGCGCCCTTCTGCTTGCGCTCCTTGATGTAGTTCTCGCGCTGCATCACGTTGAACAGGCCGTTGATGTCGGCGATCTCGCCGGACATGTAGGCGCTGATGATGTAGCGCAGGATGTCGCGCTTCTGCGCGTCCAGCTCGACGAACTGAGCGCCGACTTCGCTGCCGCGCTGGGAAACGATCTTCACCATGGCATCGACGTTGAGGTCGATCTTGTTCAGCTTCAGCTTGACCGACGCGTGCAGCAGGCTGCCGATCTTCAGCGGCTGGTCGTGGGTCAGGCCGATGCCGCCCAGGGAGATGTCCTGCAGCTCGCATTCGATCTGCGGCTGGCCGCCGCCGCTGAGGATCACCCGGGCGGGGATCTTGGTGCGGACGTACTGGCGTTCGTCGATCGCCTCGTGGACGACGTTTGCGGGAGTGTTCATGGGTTGCGCGCCTATGCCTTAGAGTTGCGTGAGTTCCAGCAGAACCGAGACGACCCCGAGGAAAATCGCGATGGAGGACAGCATCATCGCCTTCGAGGACCAGCGGTTCAGGGCCGCGTCGAAACCGACGCGGCCGTTCGCCAGGGTGGTCTTCTGTCGGGTCCAGCTCTGCTGATCCATATGGAAGAGCGCGTAGACCTTCATCAGGGAACCCACGATCTGGTTGTAATAGAGAACGAACGGGTACAACGCATCGACCGGGTGCCCGCTGAAGTGGAACAGCAGGGTCACCAGGCTGCGCGACAGCAGCACCCAGAACAGGTACACCAGCAGGTACTGCACGCCGAACAGCAGCGAGGCCGCCACCGAGGCGGTGAGCCCCATGAGGCAGGTCCACATGGAAATGCGCTGGTCGTACAGCACGTACATGGTGAAGGCTCCCAGGCGGTCCAGACCGAGCAGGCTGGTGGCCCGGAAGTTCTGCCGCAGCGAGTTGCCGTACCAGCGGAACATCAGCTGGCGGGTCGCGCGGAAGAAGTTGCTGTCCGGCGGATGCTCCACCGTCAGCGTGTGGCTGTCGGGGACGTAGAAGGTGTCCCAGCCGGCCCGCATCAGGCTGAACCAGGAGGACTTGTCGTCGCCGGTGAGGAACTGGAAGCGCCCCAGGCGCCAGTGTTCGAGGAAGTCGGCCTCGACGTCCTTGATGAAGTCCGGGTCGGTCATCACGCTGGCGCGGAAGAACGACAGGCGCCCGGTCAGGGTCAGCACGCGCTTGGACAGGGCCATCGAGCACATGTTGATGTGGCGCTGGACGAAGCGCATGGTGTGCCACTCCTTGACCAGCTTGCCGCCTTCCACCTCGCAGTATTCGTTGGTGGTCAGGCCGCCGACGCTGGGCAGGTAGGCGAACAGCTTGACCGCGCGCTCGACGCAGCCGGGCAGCATGATGGTGTCGCCGTCGACCACGCCCACCGCCGAGTTCTCCAGCGGCATCTGCCGCGACAGCGCGCGGAACGCGTGGGCCAGGCCGTCGCGCTTGCCGGTGCCGCGGGCGCGGACGATCACCAGCTTGATGTCGCGGCGCTCGCTGACCACCTCGCGCATGATCTGCTTGATGAAGTTCTCGTCACCGCGCTCGACGATCGAGGCGATCACCGTGCACGGCACCGGCAGGCGCTGCACTTCCTCGAACACCGAGCGGTACACCTTGTAGGTGGTGGCGGTGGGGATGCGGAAGCTGGTGACCACCATGAACAGGTGGTCCGGCAGCGCGGCGTCGCCCATGCGCTCTACCGCGCGGCGGATGCGCGGGAACTTCCAGTGCAGGAAGTACATGCCGCGCAGGAAGTGGATCGCCGCGTTGCTGTAGCGCCACAGGCCCAGGCCACCGACGATGAAGATGAACTTGGCGTGGTCCGGGTCCAGGTATTCCGGACCGACCATCTCCGAGGCCAGGGCGATCAGCCCGAACAGGCAGGCCCAGCCGAGGAAACTGCGGCTGAACCGCTTCCCGGCGCCGGGCACGCCCGTGTCGGCACTATTGGCTTGCATCCTTTCTCCCCTCTTTTCCCGCCAACGCGGCGCAAAAGGTCACGCAAGGCCCGCCGGGCGCGAGCCGCGGCGGGCGTGGTTTCTTGTGATGGCGCTGGTGGCTAGCCGGCTATGGGTGCGGAGCGTCCGTAGACGTCCTCGATCCGTTCGATGTCGTCTTCACCCAGGTAGCTGCCTGACTGCACTTCGATGATTTCCAGCGGGATCTTTCCGGGGTTGGCCAGGCGGTGCACCGAGGCCACCGGGATGTAGGTGGACTGGTTCTCGCTGAGCAGGAACTGCTTGTCGTCGCAGGTCACGTAGGCGGTGCCGGAGACCACGATCCAGTGCTCGGCGCGGTGGTGGTGCATCTGCAGCGAGAGGCTGGCGCCGGGCTTGACGGTGATGCGCTTGACCTGGAAACGGCTGCCCAGGTCGATGCTGTCGTAGGAGCCCCAGGGCCGGTGCACCAGGCGGTGACGGCTGGCTTCCGGGCGGCTGTCGGCGTCCAGGCGCTGGACCAGCGCCTTGATTTCCTGGGCGCGCTCGCGATGGGCGACCATCACCGCGTCGTTGGTCTCGACCACCACCACGTCGTCCAGGCCGAGCACGGTGACCAGCTTGCCGCTGCTGTGCACGAAGCAGTTGTTCGCCTCGTGGAGGATGGCGTCGCCACGGGTCACGTTGCCGTTGGCGTCCTTGTCGTGCACTTCCCACAGCGACGACCAGGAACCGACGTCGCTCCAGCTGGCATCCAGCGGCACCACGCGGGCGCTGTCGGTCTTCTCCATCACCGCATAGTCGATGGACAGGTCCGGGCAGCAGGCGAACGACTCGGCGTCGATGCGGATGAAGTCCAGGTCGGTGGCGCTGTGTTCCAGGGCCAGCCGGCAGGTGTCGAAGATGTCCGGGCTGTGCCGCTGCAGCTCTTCCAGGTAGCGGCTGCAACGGAACAGGAACATGCCGCTGTTCCAGAAGTAGCCACCTTCGTTGACGAAGGCGGTGGCACTGGCGGCGTCGGGCTTCTCGACGAAGCGCTCGACCACCAGGCTGCCCTCGGCGTTCTCGACACCTGCGGCGCCGAGGTCGGCCTTGATGTAGCCGTAGCCGGTCTCCGGGCGCTCGGCGGGAACGCCGAACAGCACCAGGGCCCCGGCCTCGGCGCTGCGGCGAGCCTGCTCCAGCGCCCGGCTGAAGGCTTCGCCGCCGTCCAGCACGTGGTCGGCCGGCAGCACCAGCAGCAGGTCGTCACGGCCTTCGGCGAGCAGGTGCATGGCGGCGATGGCCACCGCCGGCGCGGTATTGCGGCCGAAGGGTTCGAGCAGGATGGCCTGGGGCGCGACGCCGATCTCCGCCAGCTGCTCACTGACGATGAAACGGTGCTCTTCGTTGCTCACCACCAACGGCCGCCCTACCCCGTCGATGGCCAGGCGCTGGACGGTCTGCTGGAACAGGGTGCGCTCGCCGGCGAGGGCGAGGAACTGCTTGGGGTGCTGCTTGCGCGACAGCGGCCAGAGGCGCGAGCCGCTGCCACCGGACAAAATCAGCGGAATCATGTCGTCTCTCCTGAAAACATGAGTGCTTGGAACAGGCAGGTCTTGTGCAAGGGGGCGCCTGGCCGGGCCGCGCAAGGCGGCTCCGGCGCGCGCCGGGTGCGAGCGGGGGCGTCGAGGCCCCCGGCGCCCTACCAGCAGATGCCTTCGCGGCTTTCGGTCGAGGCTCGCTCCATGAAACCGACCAGGTCGAGGATCTGCTTGTCGTCGCCCGCCGACTGCAGCACTTCGGCGAACTGCGCGTCGTTGTTGCCCAGGACGATCACTTCCGAGTCGCCGACGACGGCGTCGAGATCGCTGAGCAGCAGGCTGGAGACGTGGGGAATCTTGCCTTCGATGTAGTCCTTGTTGGCGCCGAAGACCCGTGCGTACTCGACGTTGCGGTCGTAGATCTTCAGCTCGTAGCCCTTGCCGATGAGTTGCTCGGCCAGCTCCACCAGCGGGCTCTCGCGCAGGTCGTCGCTGCCGGCCTTGAAGGCCAGGCCGAGCAGGCCGACCTTGCGCTTGCCGTAGCCACTGATCAGCTCCATGGCGCGCTGCACCTGGACCTGGTTGCTGCGCATCACCGAACTGAGCATCGGGTGCTCGACGTCCAGCTGGCCGGCGCGATAGGTCAGCGCGCGCACGTCCTTGGGCAGACAGGAGCCGCCGAAGGCGAAACCGGGGCGCAGGTAGTAACGCGACAGGTTCAGCTTGCGGTCCTGGCAGACCACGTCCATCACCTCGCGGCCATCGACGCCGCAGGCCTTGGCGATGCTGCCGATCTCGTTGGCGAAGCTGACCTTGACCGCGTGCCAGACGTTGCAGGTGTACTTGATCATCTCCGCGACTTCGACCGACTTGCGGATGATCGGTGCGTCCAGGCCCTCGTAGAGCGAGGCGAGCAGATCGCCGGAGGCCTTGTCGAGTTCGCCGATGACGGTCATCGCCGGGAAGTCGTAGTCCTTGATCGCGGTGCTTTCGCGAAGGAACTCGGGGTTGGTGGCGACGCCGAAGTCCTCGCCGGCGCGCTTGCCGGAGGCAGCCTCGACCAGCGGGATCACCACGTTGTTGACGGTGCCCGGCAGCACGGTGCTGCGGACCACGATGGTGTGACGCTCGGCCTTGTCGCGCAGCGCCTCGCCGATCTGCCGGCAGACGACTTCCAGGTAGGCCAGGTCGAGATCGCCGTTGCGCTTGCTCGGCGTGCCGACGCAGATGAACGACATCTCGCTGCCGAGCACCGCTTCGCGGACCTCGGTGGTGCCGCGCAGCCGGCCACTCTCGACGCCGGCCAGGAGCAGTTCGCCCAGGCCCGGTTCGACGATGGGCGATTTGCCCTGGTTGATCAGGTCGATCTTGCCCTGCGAGACATCGACCCCGATGACCTCATGCCCCCTCGCGGAAAGACAGCCCGCGCAAACGGCCCCCACATAGCCCAAACCGAAAATGCTGATACGCATAAATCCCTCTGCTCGCCGTATTCGTCGTCCAAAACGAACACTCCCCCTTGCGGCCGTCTAATGCGGTCTTGTTCTTGTTGTGCAGGGCTCCGGGAAAGTGTGAACCCGATCACGCTGACCGGGCGTAGGAAAAATCCTAAGAGTTATTTTTTTGGCGTTCAATAGCCAATGCGTCAAAAAATAGATGTAAAAAATAAAACACGCATAAATCAACGGGTTAAGCCTTAATATTTCTTTTGACGCCAAAAAACCACTCTAGAACGCCAGAATGCAGGCGCCAGAGGGCGCGACGTTTTCGCCCGCCCAGCCACTGAACGCCCCTCAATGGACGTCAACAAACAGTCACTAGCAGCAAACAATTGACGAAAACGCCACAAGCCCGACAACCAAAGTATGGAAAACGGTTCGAAGCAAGGCGGAACGAGCGCGTCAAAAAGGCGCAAAGAGACCCGAGCGGGCACCCGAAAAGTGCGCGGCAGAGCGGTTGGAGCGCAGAGGAAAAGCGGGGGGGAACGCAGGAAGGAAGCGAGGGGGGGAGATCCCCCTCACGCCAGAAGCGCGAGGGGGACCGGCGGGAGCATCACTCCCACTCGATGGTCGCCGGCGGCTTGCTCGACACGTCGTAGGTGACGCGGGAGATGCCTTCGATCTCGTTGATGATACGGTTGCTGACCTTCTCCAGCAGCTCGTAGGGCAGGTGTGCCCAGCGGGCGGTCATGAAGTCGATGGTCTCCACCGCGCGCAGGGCGACGACCCAGGCGTAGCGGCGGCCGTCACCGACCACGCCGACCGATTTCACCGGCTGGAAGACCACGAAGGCCTGGCTGGTCTTGTGGTACCAGTCGAAGTTGCGCAGCTCTTCGATGAAGATGTGGTCAGCGCGACGCAGCAGGTCGGCGTATTCCTTCTTCACTTCGCCGAGGATGCGCACGCCCAGGCCCGGGCCCGGGAACGGGTGGCGGTAGACCATGTCGTAGGGCAGGCCCAGTTCCAGGCCGATCTTGCGCACTTCGTCCTTGAACAGTTCGCGCAGCGGCTCGACCAGCTGGAACTGCATGTCTTCCGGCAGGCCGCCGACGTTGTGGTGCGACTTGATCACGTGGGCCTTGCCGGTCTTGGCGCCGGCCGACTCGATCACGTCCGGGTAGATGGTGCCCTGGGCCAGGAACTTCACGTCCTGCAGCTTGGTGGCTTCCTCGTCGAAGACTTCGATGAAGGTGCGACCGATGATCTTGCGCTTCTGCTCCGGGTCGGCTTCGCCGGCCAGGCGGCCGAGGAACTTCTCTTCGGCGTTGGCGCGGATCACCTTGACACCCATGTTCTCGGCGAACATGGCCATTACCTGGTCGCCTTCGTGCAGGCGCAGCAGGCCGTTGTCGACGAACACGCAGGTCAGCTGGTCGCCGATGGCCTTGTGCAGCAGGGCCGCGACCACCGAGGAGTCCACGCCGCCGGACAGGCCGAGCAGCACCTTGGAGGAGCCGACCTGGGCGCGCACGGTGGCGATGGCGTCGTTGACGATGTTCGACGGGGTCCACAGGGCTTCGCAGCCGCAGATGTCCAGCACGAAGCGCGAGAGGATGCGGCCGCCCTGCTTGGTGTGGGTCACTTCCGGGTGGAACTGCACGCCGTAGTAGCCGCGGGCGTCGTCGGCCATGGCGGCGATAGGGCAGCTCGGGGTGCTGGCCAGCACGTGGAAGCCGTCGGGGATCTCGGTGACCTTGTCGCCGTGGCTCATCCACACGTCGAGGCCGAACACGCCGTCTTCATCGACGTGGTCTTCGATGCCGTCGAGCAGGCGCGCCTTGCCGACCACGTCGACGCGGGCGTAGCCGAACTCGCGCAGGTCCGAACCCTGCACCTTGCCGCCCATCTGCTCGGCCATGGTCTGCATGCCGTAGCAGATGCCGAACAGCGGCACGTTCAGGTCGAACACCGCCTTGGGCGCGCGCGGGCTGTTCGCCTCGTGGACCGACTCCGGGCCACCGGCGAGGATGATGCCGCGCGGGGCGAAGGCACGGACTTCGTCGTCGCTCATGTCGAACGGATGGATCTCGCAGTACACGCCGATCTCGCGCACACGGCGGGCGATCAGCTGGGTGTACTGGGAGCCGAAGTCGAGGATCAGGATCCGGTGAGCGTGAATGTCTTGGGCCATGGCCATCTCTCGTAGCGAAATTCTCAAACGACACGGGGCTGTATCAACCAGCCCCGTGTCCGACTCATTTACCTGGAACCCCTCAACCTACGCGGTAGTTCGGGGCTTCCTTGGTGATCTGCACGTCGTGCACGTGGGACTCGGCCATGCCGGCGCCGGTGATGCGCACGAATTGCGGCTTGGTGCGCATGTCCTGGATATCGGCGCTGCCGGTGTAGCCCATGGCGGCGCGCAGGCCACCCATCAGCTGGTGGACGATGGCGGTCAGTTGGCCCTTGTACGGGACGCGGCCCTCGATGCCTTCGGGCACCAGCTTCTCGGCGCCGGCGGAGGCGTCCTGGAAGTAGCGGTCGGAGGAACCGGTGGAACCGGCCATGGCGCCCAGGGAGCCCATGCCGCGGTAGGACTTGTAGGAACGGCCCTGGAACAGCTCGATCTCGCCCGGCGCCTCTTCGGTACCGGCGAACATCGAACCCATCATCACGCAGTAGGCGCCAGCCACCATGGCCTTGGCCAGGTCGCCGGAGAAGCGGATGCCGCCGTCGGCGATCAGCGGAACGCCGGTGCCTTCGAGGGCGGCGGCGACGTTGGCGATGGCGGAGATCTGCGGCACGCCGACACCGGCGACGATGCGGGTGGTGCAGATCGAGCCCGGGCCGATACCGACCTTGACCGCGTCGGCGCCGGCGTCGGCCAGGGCCTTGGCGGCTTCGCCGGTGGCGATGTTGCCGCCGATCACCTGGACCTGCGGGAAGGTTTCCTTGACCCAGCGAACGCGGTCGATCACGCCCTTGGAGTGGCCGTGGGCGGTGTCCACCACCACCACGTCGACGCCGGCGGCGACCAGCGCGGCAACGCGCTCGCCGGTATCGGCGCCGGTGCCGACGGCGGCGCCGACACGCAGGCGGCCCAGGTCATCCTTGGACGCCAGCGGGTAGGTCTTGGCCTTCTCGATGTCACGGAAGGTGACCAGGCCGGTGAGGCGGAACTTCTCGTCGACCACCAGCATCTTCTCGATGCGGTTCTCGTAGAGCGCGGCCTTGATCTCTTCCAGCGCGGTGCCTTCGCGGGCGGTGACCAGCTTTTCCTTCGGGGTCATGATCGCGGAGACGCTGTCGCCGACGTTCGGCTTCACGCGCAGGTCGCGGCCGGTGACGATGCCGACCAGCTCGCCCTCTTCCACCACCGGGAAGCCGGAGAAGCCGTATTCGCGGGCGATCTGCAGCAGCTCGATGATCTTGGTCGAGGGGGTCACGGTGACCGGGTCGCGGACGATGGCGGTCTCGTGTTTCTTGACCTTGCGCACCTCGGCGGCCTGCTGCTCGATGCTCATGTTCTTGTGGATGATGCCGATGCCGCCTTCCTGGGCCATGGCGATGGCCAGGCGGGATTCGGTCACGGTATCCATGGCGGCGGACACCAGCGGAATGTTCAGTTCGATGCCCCGGGTCAGGCGGGTCTTCAGGCTCACGTCCTTGGGCAGGACTTCGGAATAACCGGGGATCAGGAGGACGTCGTCGAACGTCAGGGCTTCTTGGCTGATGCGCAGCATGGCGGGGGCTCCCACGCGGGAAAATGGAAGCGCGGCATTATATCCCAGTTCGGGGCTCGGGCTCAACGCGCCCGACCGCTGGAATCGCGGCTTTCGCACTGGCCCTCGGCGAAGGCCGGGCTTATCATCCTGCGCCATGTTCAAGGACCCTTTCCAACGGCTCGGCCTCGACCGCGAGGTGCTGACCGTCAGCCAGCTCAACCAGCGCGCCCGCCAGCTCCTGGAGGACGTGTTCCCGCAGGTGTGGGTGGAAGGCGAGATTTCCAACCTCGCCCGCCCCGCCTCCGGCCACCTCTATTTCACCCTCAAGGACGGCAACGCCCAGGTGCGCTGCGCGCTGTTCCGGCAGAACGCCCTGCGCGTGCGCCAGGCGCTGCGCGACGGCCTGGCGGTCAAGGTGCGCGGCAAGGTGTCGCTGTTCGAGGGCCGCGGCGACTACCAGCTGATCGCCGACGCGGTCGAGCCGGCCGGCGACGGCGCCCTGCGCCTGGCCTTCGAGGCGCTGAAGGAAAAGCTCGCCGCCGAGGGCCTGTTCGCCAGCGAGCGCAAGCGCCCGCTGCCGGCCCACCCGCAACGCATCGGCATCGTCAGCTCGCCCACCGGCGCGGTGATCCGCGACATCATCAGCGTGTTCCGCCGCCGCGCGCCGCAGGTCGAGCTGACCCTGGTGCCCACCGCCGTGCAGGGCCGCGAAGCCACCGCGCAGATCGTCCGCGCCCTGCGCCTGGCCGACGAACGGGGCTTCGACGCCATCATCCTGGCCCGTGGCGGCGGCTCGCTGGAAGACCTCTGGTGCTTCAACGAGGAAGCCGTGGCCCGCGCCGTGGCCGCCTGCGCCACGCCGGTGGTGAGTGCCGTCGGGCATGAGACCGACGTGTCCATCAGCGACTTCGTCGCCGACGTCCGCGCGCCCACGCCCTCGGCCGCCGCCGAGCTGCTGGCGCCGCACAGCGGCGACCTGCAGCAGCGCCTGGACGGCCTGCGCCGGCGGCTGATCCTGCGCATCCAGGATCGCCTGACCCGCGAACGCCTGCGCCTGGAAGGCACCGCCCGGCGCCTGCGCCACCCCGGCGAGCGCCTGCGCCAGCAGGCCCAGCGCCTGGACGACCTGGACATGCGCCTGCGCCGCGCCTTCGAGCGCCAGCTGCAGGTGCGCAACGAGCGCATCGGCCGCCTGCAGACGCGCCTGCAGGCGCAGCACCCCGGCCGCGCCCTGGCGCTGCTGCGGCAGAAACTCGACAGCCTGGCCGAACGCCTGCCGCGCGCCACCCAGGCGATCCTCCGCGAACGCCGCCAGCGCCTCGACGGCCTGGCGCAGAACCTGCACATCGTCAGCCCGCTGGCGACCCTCGGGCGCGGCTACAGCATCCTCCTCGACGAACGCGGCCAGGCCGTGCGCCGCGCCGACCAGGCGCAGCCGGGCCAGCGCCTGACCGCGAAGCTCGGCGAAGGCCAGCTGGAAGTGCGCGTCGAGGACAACCACCAGGCGCCGGTAACCCTTTCCCTGCTGGACTGACACAGTGACCGACCTGCTCGCCGCCATCCCCGAAGCGCCGGAGCCCGACTGGGCGGCGGCGTTCCGCATGCCCATCGTCGAATGCGGCGAGCCGCTGGAAGCCCTCGGCACCAGCCAGGGCTTCCTGGTCTGGCCGGCCTACCAGCGCCTGGGCATTCCCAACGCCCTGCCCGAATGCCACGCCCGCGCCGGTGTCTTCGAGCGCCTGCTGCATGCGGCGCGCCTGCTGCCCGACGGCCTGCGCCTGGTGGTGCTGGATGCCTGGCGGCCATTCGCCGTGCAGCAGCACCTGTACGACACCCTCTACGACATCCTCCGCCAGCACGAGCCCAACGCCGCCCCGGCCGAGCTGACCCGCCGCACCCGCGAATTCGTCGCCCCGCCGAGCACCCGCGCCGAGGCGCCGAGCCCGCACCTGACCGGCGGCGCCATCGACCTCAGCCTGTGCGACCGCGACGGCCGCTGGCTGGACATGGGCAGCCTGTTCGACGAGGCCACCCCGCGCTCCTACACCCGCCACTACGAGAACGCCACCGACGATCACGGCCGCGCCATCCGCGACCGCCGCCGGCTGCTGTTCAACGTGATGCGCGAAGCCGGCTTCAGCAACCTCTCCAGCGAGTGGTGGCACTACGACTACGGTGACCAGCTGTGGGCCTGGCACCTGGGCAAGCCGGCGGCGATCTACGGCCCGGCGCAGGTGCCGCCGCTGGAAGCGCTGTGGCGCCAGCAACTGCAGAGCCTCCCAGGCTCTTCGTAGGAGCGAGCTTGCTCGCGAAAGGCCTAGGCAGCGAACCCTCGGCAATGGCGCAAGATCCGCGAGGACCGTGCGGTGGTACATGAAAGCTCTGGCTCCCCGCACCGAGGAGGATGGCCTGGAGTAGGGGCGGTTCGCGAGCAAGCTCGCTCCTACAGGGGCTGGCCAATTCAGGGCGCACCGGCCTTTCCCGGGATGTAGACTGCTCGACTCATCCCCAGCGCCACCCCGGAACGCCCCATGCTTCGAGCCTTCTGCCTGCTGTTCGCCACCTTCCTCGCCCTGCCCGCCCACGCCGAGGGTTTCATCAGCCGCACGCTGAACAAGCCGGTGCCCGGCGGGGTCGCCGTGGTGCAGCTGGGCCAGGACGCCGCCGCGCCCACCGCCACCTACCAGGGCAAGCCGGTGCTGGTGGTGCGCGAAGAGGGTCGCGACTGGATCGCCATCGTCGGCATCCCGCTGACCATCAAAGCCGGCGCCCAGCAGATCGTGGTGAAACAGGGCGGCGCCAGCCGCAACCTCGGCTTCACCGTGGGCAGCAAGCACTATAGAGAGCAGCGCATCACCCTGAAGAACACCCGCCAGGTGAACCCGCTGCCGGAAGACCTCAAGCGCATCAACCGCGAACTGGCCGAGCAGACCGCCGCCTACCGCAGCTTCAGCCCCGGCACGCCGAGCAACCTGGTGCTCGACAAACCGGTCGACGGCCCGCTCTCCAGCCCCTTCGGCCTGCGCCGCTTCTTCAATGGCGAGGAACGCAACCCGCACTCCGGCCTGGACTTCGCCGTGCCCGCCGGCACCCCGATCAAGGCTCCGGCGGCCGGCAGGGTGATCCTGATCGGCAACTACTTCTTCAACGGCAATACCGTGTTCGTCGACCACGGCCAGGGCTTCATCAGCATGTTCTGCCACATGTCGAAGATCGACGTGAAGGTCGGCGACCCGGTGCCGCGCGGCGGCGTGGTCGGCCGCGTCGGCGCCACCGGCCGGGCCACCGGGCCGCACATGCACTGGAACGTCAGCCTCAACGATGCCCGCGTCGACCCGGCGATATTCATCGGCGCCTTCAAGCCCTGAGAGCCTCTTTACGATCTCGCGAGCTAACGCAGTCATGCCGACGCGCAGCAGATCGTAGGTGGCTCAGTCGGCGCGGCTGGGCATTCGTTCCAGGCGGTACAGCTGGCCGATCAGGCAGGGCTCGGGGATGCCCGCCGAATCCACCGAGACGATGCGGTCGAGCGGGGTCACCGCGCCCACCGTGTTGCTGATGTTCAGGCGGTTGCTGAACGACAGGTTGTTGCACGGCGAGGAGAAGGCCACCAGGTAGCGCCGCCCCGGCGCCTGGCCGAGGACGATGTGGCCCTTGTCGAGGTATTCCCAGCCCTGGGTATCCCACACCGGGATCGACTTCACCGCCTCGCCCTGGCGCAGGCCAAGCTTGGCCAGGTGCGCCTCCAGCGGCAGTTCGTCGTCGTGGAGCGAGCTGTGGGCGCAACCGGCGAGCAGCGCGAGCGCCGCCAGCAGCGGAAGCAGAGGGAGCCTGAGCATGCCGCACCTCCTGGCCGCCCTGGCGGCCGCACGCGGGGCGGCGCCCAGGCTGGCGGCGCCCCGCTGGCCATTGTCCCACCGGGCCGGCGGCGGCGCCACGTGGATCAGTTCATCTTCATGTCGGGCATGTCATGGCCGGACATGTCGTGCTCGGGCATGCCGTGCTCGCCGCTTTCCGGCGCCTGCTTCTGCACCAGCACCTCGACCTTGAGGTCGCCGGCCTTCTGGAAGTGCAGGGTCAGCGGGAAGCGCTCGCCGTCGGCCAGCGGTTTCTTCAGGCCGAACAGCATCAGGTGGTAGTGGCCGGGGGCGAAGGTGAGCGTGCCGCCGGCGGGGATGTCCACGCCGTCGACCTTCTGCATCTTCATCATGCCGTCCTTCATCAGGTGCTCGTGGACCTCGGCGCTGGCCGCGCGCTCGGTGTCGGCGCCCAGCAGGCGGTCAGCCGCCTTGCCGTGGTTGTGCACGACGAAGTAGGCCGCGCCGTTCGCCGAGTTGGCCGGCAGCAGCAGCGACCAGGGGTGCTCGACGTCGAGGTCGCCGGCCTTGTATTCGTGGGCCAGCAGCGGGGTGGAGAACGACAGCATGGCCGCCAGGGCCAGGAGGGTCTTGCGCATGGTGAAACTCCTAACGATCTCATGGGCCGCCCGGCGTGCGGGCGGCTGCGTCGAGGGGCACGGCCAGCATAGCCATTCCGCGCCCCCACTCAAGCCGGCGATCGCTGCCGCCGGGTCAAACGAAACTCAGGACAGCGCCGCGCGGCGCTCGCCCAGGCGCGACAGCACCAGCCAGTCGAGCCCCCACACCAGCAGCAGCGACAACCCCACCAGCGGGAAGGCCACGCCCAGCGCCAGCACTATGCCCAGGCCGACCTTCCACACCGGCAGCGCGTGCGGCAGCGGCGGCGCGCCCAGGCGCCCGGCCGGCTTGCGCAGCCACCACAGCCACAGGCCGCTGGCGGCGCTGAAGAGGATCATCAGGCAGACCGCCAGCATCAGCAGCTGGTTGGCCAGGCCGAACATCTTGCCCTCGTGCAGCATCACCCCGGTCTCGACGCTGCGCGCCACCAGGCCGTAGTCCTTCCAGCCGATATCGGCGAGCACCCGGCCGCTGTACTGGTCGATGTGCAGGGTGGCGTCCCGGCGCGGGTCGTCGGCGAACACCGCGACGGTGAACACGCCTTCGGCGGTGGTCGGCAAGGTCACGCTGTAGCCCGGCGCCACGCCGCGCTCGCGAGCGATGTCGAGCACCCGCTGCAGGCTCACCTGCGGCGCCGCAGCGGCGCCATCGGCCGCGTGCCCAGCGTGCCCGGCATGCGCGCCGGAAATCGGCATGGGGGTGTTCTCCACCGCCCAGGGCACGGTCTGGCGATGCGCCTGGTTGAGCTCGCGGGCCTGCACGTCGGACTTCGGCACCTCGTTCCACATGGCCGCCGGGAAGCGGTTCCAGACGTCGGCGAAGCTCTGCCCCCAGTAGCCGGTCCAGGTCATGCCGGTGAGCAGCATGAACAGCAGCGCCAGCGCGCCCCAGAAGCCGACCACCGCGTGCAGCTCGCGCCACCAGCCGCGCCCGCGCTGCTCGCGGTTGGGCAGCAGCACGCCGCGCTTGGCGCGCCCGCGCGGCCACCAGAGGTAGACGCCGGACACCACCAGGACGATGCCCCAGCCCGCCGCCAGTTCCACCAGGCGATCGCCGACGGTGCCGAGCAGCAGCTCGCCGTGCAGCGCGCGGGCGATGGCCTGCAGGTTGTCCTTGGCGTCCTGGCGACCGAGCAGTTCACCGCTGTAGGGGTCGAGGAACAGGTTGGTCTCGCGGCCGTCGAGGCTGGCGACGAACTGCGCGCTGCGCCCCTCGCCCGCCGGCGGCAGGTACTGGCTGACGCTCGCCTGCGGCAGCACCTGCCGCAGCCGCGCCAGCTGCCGGTCGGCGTCCAGCACCTGGGCGGCCGGCTGTACCTGCAGCAGGTCGCGGTACATCAGCGGGTCCAGCTGCGGCTTGAACAGGTAGATGATCCCGGTGAGCGACAGCAGGATCATGAACGGCGCCACGAACAGGCCGGCGTAGAAATGCCAGCGCCAGGCCAGGCTGTAGAAGTCCACGGATTTCTTCATCGTTGTTCTCTCCACGCAAGGCCGCCCCCGCCTTGGCGGGGGCGGCGGGGCTCAGAAGCTGAAGTCCACCTTGGTCCAGAGCGTGCGGCCCGGCTCGCGGATCGCCTGCGGGTCGTTCGCCGGGTAGCCGAAGCCGGCGTTGCCGGCGAGGTTGAGGTGCTCGGCGTAGTCCTTGTCGAACAGGTTGTCGACGCCGGTGCTGACCTTGAAGTGCTGGTTCACGCGGTACGCGGCGTTGAGCGAGAACACGCCGAAGCCGGCGGTCTCGTCGAAGTCCTGGCCGACCACGTTGCCCTGCCCCTCGGCCACCCGGCCCTGCTTGGCCACCAGGCGCCAGAGCGCGCCGGCGCTCCAGTCGCCGCGCTCGTAGGTCAGCCCCAGGCGGCTTTCCAGCGGCGGCATCTGCGGCAGCGCGCGGTCGTCCGTGGTGTTCTTGCCCCAGGCGTAGGCCAGGGTCGCGTCGGTCTTCCAGTTCGGCGCCAGCTGGTAGGCCGCGCCCAGTTCACCGCCCATGATGCGTGCGTCCACGTTGCTCGCCTGGGACGTTGCACCCATCATGCCGCCGCTGGTGTAGCTGAACAGGATGTAGTCGCGGATCTCGCCGACATAGCCCGAAGCCCAGGCCTTGAGCTTCTCGCCCTCGTACTGGGCGCCGAAATCGAGCTGGGTGGTCTTCTCCGGCTTGATGCTGTCGAAGGCGTTCGCCGAGCCGGCAGGCCCCGAATCCGGGGAAAACAGCTCCCAATAGTCGGGGAAGCGCTGCACGTGGCCGAGGCCGGCATAGAGGGTGGTGGGCGAGTCGGCCAGGTCGTGCTCGTAGCGCACGAAGCCGCTGGGCAGGGTGTCGGCGCGGGTGTCGTCGGCGGTCGGATTGGGCGTGCTCATCATCCCCGAGCCCAGGGTCTGCCGGTAATCCTTCGCCGAGGCGCGGTCCAGGCGCGCGCCACCGATCACCCGGTCGCGCTCGGCGGCGTACCAGGTCAGCTCGCCGAAGGCGCCGTAGTTGTGGAAGGCGGCGTCCTTGTCCCAGGGAATGTCGTCGTAGGTGCCGATGCCCGAGGCGCTGCGCTGGCGGTGCTCGTTGGCCTGTGCGTCGACCCCGGAGACCAGCTTGAAGTCGTCCCAGCGCCAGGTCGCCGCCAGGCGCCCGCCGAGGGTGCGGCGGTCGACGTTGGCGGCCATCGGGCCGGCCATCATGCCGGCGCCCGAGGGCGTGCGCAGGCTGTAGTTGTCCATCACGTGGTCGGCGTAGTTGTAGTAGACCTGCGCCTCCAGCTTGTCGAGCACGCCGCCCAGGTTGGACTTCTCGAAGCGCAGGCCCAGGCTCTCGCGCTTGAACTGCGCGCCGTCCATGCCGCGCCCGGCGTAGCGCGCCTCGCCGTCGCCCTTGCCGGCGGTCAGCTCGACCAGGGTGTCGGCATCCGGGGTCCAGCCCACGGCAACGTCGCCGTTCCACTTGTTCCAGCGCGACGGCACGGTGTGGCCGCCGCCATCCTGGTAGTCGTCGGACTGCGAGCGGTTGCCGGTGAAGCGCAGGTAGCCTTCGGGGCCGCCGGCGGCGGCGTCGAGTACGCGGTCGAAGCGGCCGTTGGAGCCGGCCACCAGGCTGCCGTTGATCCGCGTGCCCAGTTCGCCGAAGCGCTCCGGCTCGCGGTCGAAGCGGATCGTCCCGGCCGAGGCGCCCGGGCCCCAGATCACGGTTTCGGGGCCCTTGACCACGGTCAGGCGGTCGTAGGTTTCCGGCGAGATGTAGGAGGTCGGCGCGTCCATCCGCGCCGGGCAGGCGCCGAGCATCACGCCACCGTTGGCGAGGATGTTCAGCCGCGAGCCGAACATGCCGCGCAGCACCGGGTCGCCGTTGGTGCCGCCGTTGCGGATGGCCGAGAAGCCGGGGATGGTCTTCAGGTAGTCGGCGCCGTCGCTGGCCGGGATCGGCTGGCGCGCCTGCTTCGGGTCGGTGACCACGGTCAGCGGCGAGCTTTGCGCCACGGCGGTGATCACGCTGGGTTGCAGTTCGGCGACCTTGTGCGCGGCATGCGGGTCGTTGTTGTCGAGGTCGTCGGCGTGCGCCAGGCCGACGATGCCGCCCAGGGCGGTGAGGGCGCACAGGGTGCGCAGGCGCGGCGAGCGAACAGGCCCGCGCGGGAAGGTTCTGGACATGCGAGATTCCATGATCGATGACGATGTGCTTCAGGCCAGGCACGGCGAGCGCGCGCAGGGAGCAATCCCGGCGCGGCGGCGCGTAGCGCTGGCTATGGCGTAGCGGTCAGGCGATCAGGGACGGTGGCGCGCGCGAACGGGCGCCGGGGAACACCGGCGACGGCGGGATGGGGTGTTCGATGACGACCTGGGGCGCCGGCGCGGCGCCGGGCAGGTCGGCGGAGAGTGCCAGGCGCGGGGTTTGCAGCGCCGGGCTGTGGAGCAGCAGGCCGCAGTAGCCGCACTTCTCCATGAAATGGTCGGCGGCGAAGCCCTTCTGCGCGGCACCGGCGTCGTGATGGCCGCTGCGCGCGTGCTCGGAACAGGCCATGGCGTCCATGCCCGCCATGTCGGCCATCGCCGGCATGGCGTGGTCCATGGGCATGGACTGCGACAACAGCGGGCCGAGGTGGATCATCAGCATGGCGAAGAGCGCCAGCCAGATGGCCATGCCTTGTCCTGTGCCTTGTCGTCTGCGACCTGTCACTGGGAGTCCCCGGAATAAGTGGCGGCGTTTTACCCTGCCAGGCCGGCGGACGCAATTCGTCGATGGCCAAATGCCCGTGCGGCATGGGGACGCATCAGTCAGTTAAGCAGAAAAATGCCATCGCAATTCATTGCGCAGAAACCGCCACAGACAAGCATAAAATCTTGCTTTAAGTCATCCGAAGACGATTTCTACCAAATTTTCCACAATGCTTGCCATGAAACCCCGAGAGCACTAGGGTGGTCGCTATGAAAACCGCACACACCCTCATCCTGCTTCGCCAACACGCCTGCCTGCGCCTGGTCAGCCCGCGACTGCGTAGCTGATCCCTTTCCCCGGCTTCGCCACTTCATCTTTTTACCGCGCAGGGCCGTCGTTGGCCCGGAAGAACAAGGATTCCGCCCATGAGCATGCTCAAAGACCCGTCGAAGAAATACCGTCCCTTCACCCAGATCACCCTGCCGGACCGCACCTGGCCGGACAAGATCATCGACAAGGCGCCGATCTGGCTGAGCACCGACCTGCGCGACGGCAACCAGTCGCTGATCGAGCCGATGGACGCCGAGAAGAAGATGCGCTTCTTCAAGTGCCTGGTGCAGGTGGGCCTGAAGGAAATCGAAGTGGGCTTCCCGTCCGCCTCGCAGACCGACTTCGACTTCGTCCGCGAGCTGATCGACGGCAACCACATTCCCGATGACGTCACCATCCAGGTGCTGACCCAGGCCCGCGACGACCTCATCGAGCGCACCTTCGAATCGCTCAAGGGCGCCAAGCGCGCCATCGTGCACTACTACAACGCCTGCGCGCCGAGCTTCCGCAAGATCGTCTTCAACCAGGACAAGGAAGGCGTCAAGCAGATCGCCATCGCCGCCGGCAAGACCATCAAGCGCCTGGCCGCCGCCGCACCGGAAACCCAGTGGGGCTTCGAGTACTCCCCCGAGGTGTTCAGCTCCACCGAGACCGATTTCGCTGTCGAGGTGTGCAACGCGGTGATCGACGTGTTCCAGCCGACCCCGGCCAACCGCCTGATCCTCAACCTGCCCGCCACCATCGAGTGCGCCACGCCGAACAACTACGCCGACCAGATCGAGTGGTTCGGCCGCCACATCGACAAGCGCGACAGCGTGATCATCAGCCTGCACACCCACAACGACCGCGGCACCGGCGTGGCCGCCTCGGAACTGGCGCTGATGGCCGGCGCCGACCGCGTGGAAGGCTGCCTGTTCGGCAACGGCGAGCGCACCGGCAACCTGTGCCTGGTGACCATGGCGCTGAACATGTACACCCAGGGCGTGGACCCGGAACTGGACTTCTCCGACATCGACGCCGTGCGCAAGGTGGTCGAGGAGTGCAACCAGATCCCGGTGCACCCGCGTCACCCGTATGTCGGCGACCTGGTCCACACCGCCTTCTCCGGCTCCCACCAGGACGCCATCCGCAAGGGCTTCGCCCAGCAGAAGGACGACGCCGTGTGGGAAGTGCCCTACCTGCCGATCGACCCGGCCGACATCGGCCGCAGCTACGAGGCGGTCATCCGCGTCAACAGCCAGTCGGGCAAGGGCGGCATCACCTTCCTGCTCGAACAGGAATACGGCATCAGCCTGCCGCGCCGCATGCAGATCGAGTTCAGCCAGGTGGTACAGAACGAGACCGACCGTCTCGGCCTGGAAATGACCGCCGAGCAGATCTACGGCCTGCTGCAGAGCGAGTACCTGCAAGCCGTCTCGCCGTTCGGTCTGAAGAACTACCGCCTGCAGGAAGAGAACGGCATCTGCGCCATCGACATCGACGTGACCCACAAGGGCGAGCAGCACCGCTGGCACGGCAAGGGCAAGGGCACCCTGGAAGCCCTGGTCGCCGCGCTGCCGGTACAGGTCGAGATCATGGACTACAACGAGCACGCCATCGGCGCCGGCACCACGGCCCGCGCGGCGGCCTACATCGAGCTGCGCGTCGAAGGCGGCCGCTCGCTGCACGGCATCGGCATCGACGAGAACATCACCACCGCCAGCTTCCGCGCCCTGTTCAGCGCGCTGAACCGCGCCGTGACCCTGGGCCAGGCGCAAGCCGCCTGAGTCCGCCGGTGATGTGAAAAAGGGGCCTTCGGGCCCCTTTTTTCGTCCATGCCACCGCGTCGAACACTCCGATGGCCAGCGTAGGAGCCTGTTACTCGTCGTCGCCGCTGGCGCTGACCGCGCCCAGGCAGCGCAGGCGGTGCTCGACGCCTTCGGCCTGCAGCGTCCAGCTGTCGTCGGCGGCCTGGTATTGCGCTTCCATCACCTGGTTGTAGGTGAACTGCCAGCGGCGCTTGTCGCGGCCGTCCAGCGCCTCCACGCTCAGCACCACTTCGTCGCTGGAGAAGGCCTGGCCGGCTTCGGCGGCGATCTCGGAGCGGTCCAGCAGGTCCTCGTCGAGGCTGAATTCCCAGGCGTGCAGGCCGTCCAGTTCGAGCATGTCGGTCAGTTCGAGCTGGTCCAGCAGGTAAAGGGTTTCTTCGGACATTTTCGTGTTCCCGGTAAGACAGGCCGCCATGATAGAGCAAAGCCCCGGCGGCGGCCCTCCCCGCCTAGTCGGCCAATGCCGCCAGCACCCCGCGCAGGCGCTCGATGGTCACCGGCGCGCAGCGCTGCATGGGCTCGCGCAGTTCGTCGCCGATCAGCCCCTGCAGCGCCAGCGCCGCCTTCACCGCCGCCGGGTTGGGCTCGGCGAAGGCCGCCTGCATCCACGGCAGCAGGCGGTAGAAGGTACGCCGGGCGCTGGCCAGGTCGCCCTCCTCCACCTGGCGCTGCAGCAGCACGTAAAGGTCGGCGCGGACGTGGGCGGAAGCGGAGATCGCCCCGGCGCCGCCCAGGCACAGGCTGGTGAAAATCTGCGTGTCCTCGCCGGCCAGCACCGCGACGTTGCCGTCGGCGATCAGCGCCATCGTGGTCTCCGCGTCGCCGCCGCAATCCTTGATCGCCGCGATACGCGGGTGGCGAACGATGCGCCGCAGGGTCTCGCGCTCGATGCGCACGCCCGTGCGGTAGGGAATGTCGTAAAGCACCACGGGCACGCTGGCGGCGTCGGCCACGGTCTGGAAGAACGCCTCCAGGCCCTGCTGCGACGGGCGGATGTAGTACGGCGCCGGCACCAGCAGGCCGGCCAGCGGGCGGCGCTGGATTTGCTGCTGGAAGGCCAGCAGCTCGCGCAGGTTGTTGCCGGCCAGGCCCATGATCACTTGCTGCGGCGGCACCCATTGCAATACCGCGTCGAGCACGGCGAGTTGCTCGTCGTGGCTGAGCGCGGCGGCCTCGCCGGTGGTGCCGCAGACCACGAAGCCGGCGACGCCATCCTCCAGCAGCTTGCCGACCAGGCCGCGCAATGCGGCGAAATCGACCTCGGCGTTACGGAACGGCGTGGCCAGGGCGACCCAGATTCCTCGAAAAGCGGACATGCGAAAACTCCTAGTGGCTGACCGTCTGGTCGCCGTCAGGGAGGGTGAGGGAAGCAAGCGGGGGGAAGTTCAACCTGGCGCCTTGTGTCCTGTCAGCCCATCTGACGGGACAGCACGCCCCGGTCAAATGAGCGACTGTTTCTTCGATTTCTTGGCAACGGCGACGCACGCGCAGGCCGGGGCGAAAGAGCCCGGAAGCGGCAGCGAGTGGTCGAGGTTCGGAGACATGGGTAGTCCGTTGCGCGAATCAGGCTGCGAATATGCGCAACGTAGGAAGCGGCTGTCAAGAAGCGGCTATCAAGAAGCAGCTATCAGGAAACGCCAAGGGTCTATGCTGGTTCAACCACACCGCAGTATGGAGAAGTGACAGGTGAACTCTCGCGAACTGGGCCGCTCCGGGCTGGCCATCCCGCCACTGGTATTCGGTGGCAACGTCTTCGGCTGGAGCGCCGATGAAGCCACTTCCTTCCGCCTGCTCGACAGCCTGCTGGACGCCGGGCTGAACTGCATCGACACCGCCGACGTGTACTCGCGCTGGGTACCGGGACACACGGGCGGCGAATCCGAGGCGCTGCTCGGCAAGTGGCTGAAGCTGCGCGGCAACCGCGACCGGGCGATCATCGCCACCAAGGTCGGCATGGACATGGGCAATGGCCACAAGGGCCTCTCCGCCGCCTACATCGAGCAGGCCGTGGAGCGCTCGCTGAAACGCCTGCAGACCGACTACATCGACCTCTACCAGTCGCACTGCGACGATACCCACACCTCGCTGGAGGAAACCCTCGGCGCCTACGCCAGGCTGGTCGAGAAGGGCAAGGTACGGGTCATCGGGGCGTCCAACTACGACGCCCGGCGCCTGCGCGAAGCGAAGGAGGTGGCCGAACGCCTGCGCCTGCCGAGTTACCAGAGCCTGCAGCCGAACTACAACCTGTACGACCGCGCCGACTACGAGACGCGCCTGGAGCCGACGGTGCGCGAGCTGGGGATCGGCGTGATCCCCTACTACGGCCTGGCCGGCGGCTTCCTCAGCGGCAAGTACCGCAGCGAAGCGGACCTGGGCAAGAGCGCGGCGCGCGCGGACAAGGTCAAGGGCTACCTCAACGAACGCGGCGTGACCATCCTGGTGGCGCTGGACGAGGTGGCCGAGGAACACGACGCCACGCCGGCGCAGGTGGCCCTGGCCTGGCTGATCGCCCGGCCGAGCATCACCGCGCCGATCGCCAGCGCGTCGCACCTGGAGCAGTTGCCCGACCTGGTCGCGGCGACCCGCCTGCAACTGAGCGACGAGGATATCCACAGGCTGGATGCGGCGAGCGCGTACTGAGCCGCACAACGTAGGATGGCGTTGAGCGAAGCGATACCCATCCTACGAAAAGCGCCTCGGCGCCATCGCATCCCGTAGGGCGCATAACGCCTACGGCGTTATCCGCCATTTTCGACAGGCATCGGTGTTTCGACCGACGGCGGATAACCGCGAACGGTTATTCGCCCTACCGGTTGCCCCGACACCGCGTCAGGGCTCGATGACGAAGCTGTCGGCGTCGAGGTAGGCCGGGAAGCGTTCGCGGTAGGCCGCCAGGGCCTGGGCCGAGAGGGTCGCGTGGAACACGCCGTCGCCGTTGCCGGCTTCGAGCAGCGGTTCGCCCTGGAAGTCCAGCACCTGGCTGTCGCCGGAGTAGGCGTGGCCCTTGCCGTCCTCGCCGACGCGGTTCACCGCCGCCACGTAGCACAGGTTCTCGATGGCCCGCGCCGGCAGCAGGCGGTTCCAGTGCAGGCGCCGCGCGGCCGGCCAGTTGGCGGTGTAGAGCAGCAGGTCGGTGTCCTGGGCGTCGCGGCTCCAGGCCGGGAAGCGCAGGTCGTAGCAGACCAGCGGGCGCACCCGCCACCCCTTCCACTCCAGCAGCACCTGGGCGTCGCCCGCGGTGTAGTGCTTGTGCTCGCCGGCCATGCGGAACAGGTGGCGCTTGTCGTAGTGGAGGATTTCGCCGTCCGGGCGCGCCCAGAGCAGGCGGTTGCGATGGCTGCCATCGGCGGCGCGGACGATCACGCTGCCGGTCACCACCGCGTCCAGGCGCGCGGCCTGGCCGCGCAGCCAGGAGTAGGTCTCGCCCTCCTCCGCCTCGGCCAGGGCCGCCGAATCCATGGAGAAGCCGGTGGTGAACATTTCCGGCAGGATCACGATGTCGGCGCCGCGCGCCTGTTCCAGCAGCGCGTCGAAGTGCGCGCGGTTGGCCGGCGCGTCGTGCCAGGCCAGGGTGGTCTGCAGCAGCGCCAGGTTCAGGTCGGGCAGTTGGCTCAGATCGCGCATAGCTTCTCCGCCGCCTGGCGCAGCGTCTCCTCTTTCTTGGCGAAGCAGAAGCGCACCAGGCGCATGTCCGCCGGGGCCTGCTGGTAGAACACCGATACCGGAATGGCCGCCACGCCGTGCTCGCGGGTCAGCCATTCGGCCATGGCGACATCGTCCAGGTCCGGGCGGATCGCCGAGTAGTCGACCACCTGGAAGTAGGTGCCGGCGGCGCGGCGGAAGCTGAAGCGCGAGCGCGCCAGCAGGTCGCAGAATAGGTCGCGCTTGGCCTGGTAGAAGCCCGGCAGCTCGCGCAGGTGCTCGGGGTGCGCGGCCATGAAGTCGGCCAGCGCCCACTGCAACGGGGTGACACCGCAGAAGTTCACGTACTGGTGGATCTTGCGCAGCTCCGCCGAGAGAGTCTGCGGCGCCACCACGTAGCCGGTCTTCCAGCCGGTGACGTGGTAGGTCTTGCCGAAGGAGCTGACCACGAAGGCGCGGGCGTAGAGCTCGTCGTGGGCCAGCACGCTGGCGTGCTGCACGCCGTCGTAGATCAGGTGTTCGTAGACCTCGTCGCTGATGACGTAGATCTCCCGCTCGCGGATCAGCGCGGCCAGGCGATCCAGGTCGGCGCGGTCGATCAGCGCGCCGCTGGGGTTGTGCGGGCTGTTGAGGAAGATCAGGCGGGTGCGCGGGGTGATGGCGTCGGCCAGGCGCTGCCAGTCGATGCGGAATTCCGGCAGGCTCAGCGGCACGTGCACGCAGCGGCCGCCGGCCAGTTCCACCGAGGGTTCGTAGCTGTCGTAGCAGGGGTCGAGGACGATGGCCTCGTCGCCCGGGCGGATCAGCGCCTGCACGGCGCAGAAGATCGCCTCGGTGGCGCCGGGGGTGATGGTCACTTCGGCATCGGCGCTGACGGTGCGCCCGTAGAAGGCGGCGACCTTGGCCGCCACCTGCTCGCGCAGCGCCGGCAGGCCGGTCATCGGGCAGTACTGGTTGTGCCCGGCCATGACGTGGCGGGCCACCGCTTCGCGCAACGCGGCGGGGCCGTCGAAGTCGGGGAAACCCTGGGACAGGTTGAGCGCACCGCACTCGGCGGCGAGCTGCGACATGCGGGTGAAGATGGTGGTGCCGACGTTGGGCAGTTTGCTGGTCAACATGGGGCTACGGGTCGCAGGCGATGAGTAGGAAGGGCCCTACTCTATCGCCTGTGGCCGGCGGCCTGAAGAGCGGCGAGCGTTATTAGCGCTTGTCCTTCTTCTTCTTCTCGGCCTTCTTGTGGTGCGACATCAGGCGGCGCTTCTTGTTGACCTGGCGATCGGTAAGCTGGGTCTTCTTGCCCTCGAAGGGGTTGTCGCCGCCCTTGTACTCGATGCGGATCGGCGTACCGACCAGCTTCAGCACGCGCCGGTAGGTCTTCTCCAGGTAGCGGGTGTAGGCCTTGGGCACCGCGTCGGTCTGGTTGCCGTGGACCACGATCAGCGGCGGGTTGGCACCGCCCAGGTGGGCGTAGCGCAGCTTGATGCGGCGACCGTTGACCATCGGCGGCTGGTGGGTCTGCACCGCGTCTTCGAGGATCTGCGTCAGGCGGCTGGTCGGCCAGCGGGTCACGGCGGAGCGGAAGGATTCCTGCACCGACTTGTACAGGTGGCCCACGCCGGTGCCGTGCAGCGCCGAGATGAAGTGGATGTCGGCGAAGTCGACGAACAGCAGGCGGCGCTCCAGCTCGGTCTTCACGTACTCGCGTTCGCCCGCGTCCATGCCGTCCCACTTGTTCAGGGCGATGACCAGCGCGCGGCCGGTCTCCAGCACGAAGCCGAGCAGGTTGAGGTCATGCTCGACCACGCCCTCGCGGGCGTCCATCACGAAGATCACCACGTTGGCGTCCTGGATGGCCTGCAGGGTCTTGACCACCGAGAACTTTTCCACCGCCTCGAAGATCTTGCCGCGGCGGCGCACGCCGGCGGTGTCGATCAGGGTGTACTTCTCTTCGTTGCGCTCGAAGGGGATGTAGATGCTGTCGCGGGTGGTGCCGGCCTGGTCATAGACGATCACCCGCTCTTCGCCGAGCATGCGGTTGACCAGGGTCGACTTGCCGACGTTGGGACGGCCGATGATGGCGATCTTGATGCCATCCTTCTCGCTCGGGCCGGGGATGCGCTTGGCTTCCTGGCCTTCGGCGACCTCTTCGAGCTCGTCCGGCAGGTCGTTGTCTTCCGGCGCGTCGGGTTCGGGCTGGAACAGCTCGCCCAGGGCTTCCTGGAGCATCTGGGTGATGCCGCGGCCATGGGCGGCGGCGACCGGCAGGGCGTCGCCCATGCCCAGCGGGCTGAATTCGGCGCGGGCGATGTCCGGGTCGACGGTGTCGACCTTGTTCGCCACCAGGTAGCTGCGCTTGTTGCGCTTGCGCAGGTGCTCGGCGATCAGCTCGTCGGCGGCGGTCATCCCGGCGCGCGAGTCAACCATGAAGAGCACGGCATCGGCTTCCTCGATCGCCTGCAACGACTGCTCAGCCATCTTCGCATCGATGCCTTCCTCATCACCGGTGATACCGCCGGTGTCGATGACGATGAATTTCTTGCCTTGCCACTTGGCTTCCCCGTACTGGCGATCACGGGTCAGGCCGGCGTACTCGGCGACGATGGCGTCGCGAGTCTTGGTCAGGCGGTTGAACAGGGTGGACTTGCCGACGTTCGGGCGGCCCACCAGGGCGATTACGGGAACCATGCGGCTCTCCAGGAAATTTCAGGAATTCGTAAAAAACACGCCGGCCGCTGTCGTCATCCAACAGCGGCCGGCAGGTAACACAACAGCTTAGCGAATGGTGTAGGCGACGAGCTTGCCGCTGTTGCCGAACACGTACATCCAGCGGTCGACCACCAGCGGGCGCACGCGCACGCCGTCACCGTCGACCTTCTCGCGGCCGACGAAGCGGCCGTCCACCTGGCTCAGCAGATGAATGTAGCCTTCCAGGTCGCCGACCACCACGTTGCTGGAGAACACCGCCGGGGCCGACAGCTGACGGCGCGCCAGGGCTTCGTTGCTCCACAGCGAGGACGAGCTGCGGCCGTCGAGGGCTTCCACGGTGCCGCTGGCGTCGCTGACGTAGACGTTGCCGAAGCCTTCGGCGACGCCGGCGTAGCTGGACGCCTCGCGCTGCCACAGCACGCGGCCGCTGGCCGGGTCGAGGGCGGCGGCGCGGCCCTGGTAGCTGGCCACGTAGATCACGTTGTCGACCAGGGTCAGGCCGCCGTCGATGTCGACCACGCGGTCCAGTTCGGAACGGCCCTGGGGCACCGCCACGCGGGTTTCCCACGCCGGCAGACCACGCTGCAGGTCGACCGCCACCACCTTGCCACTGGCCAGGCCGGCGATGGCCAGGCGACCGGCGATCAGCGGCGAGCCGGTGCCACGCAGGGTCAGCACGGGCACGCTGTTCTCGTAGGCCCAGCGCTGGTTGCCGGTGCTGGCGTCGAGGGCGATCAGCTTGTCGTCCTGGGTCTGCAGCACCACCACGTCACCGTCGGTGACCGGTGCGGAGAGCACTTCGCTGGGCACCTTGGTGCGCCACTTCTGCTCGCCGTTGGCGGCGTTCAGGGCGATAACGTCGCCCTTCATGGTGCCGACCAGGACCAGCCCGCCACCGACGCCGACGCCGCCGGAGATCGGCAGGTCGATGTCCTGTTTCCAGAGCACGTCGCCGCTCTCGCGCTGCATGGCCATGACCCGGCCTTCGGCGGACGCGGCGTAGATGGTCGAGCCATCCACGGCGGGCTGCAGGAGTTCGTACAGGTCGCCCTGGCCGTCACCGACCGAACGACTCCACTGCTTGTCCAGGCGCACCTCTTCCTTGAAGTCGGTGAGCTCCGCCGGCGGCAATTCCTTCTTGCTGTTGCTGCTGCAACCGACAGCGAGCAGGGTCAGCGCCAACAGCGCCGCATGTTTCCAGCGCAGCATCTCAGGCGCCTCCCTTGGCCAGATCGTCGAGTTTGACCTGCAGGGCGCCGGCCGCGGCGTCCTCCGGCAGGGAGGCCTTGGCCTTTTCGTATGCGCTGCGGGCGTCGTCGGTGCGCTTGAGCTGCACCAGCAGGTCGCCCTTGAGTTCTTCGCGGCTGGACTGGTAGGCCTTGTCGGCGTCGCCTTCGAGCAGCTTCAGGCCGTCCTCGGCCTTGCCCTGGGCGGCCAGGACGCGCGCCAGGCGCTGACGGGCCAGCTCGCCAAGGGTGGCGTCGACCGGCTTGTCCAGCACGGCCTTGAGTTCGGCGGCGGCGTCATCCAGCTTGCCGGCGTCCACCGCGACCTTGGCCACGAACAGGCGGCCGTACTGGGCGTAATGAGTGCCGCCGTACTCGCTGGTGAGCTTGTTGGCCAGCTCGGCGACCCGCGCGGTATCCGGCTGCCCGGAGGGGGTCAGCGAAGATTCCACCAGCTGCTGGTAGAGGATGGATGCGTTCTGCGCCTGGTTGTTCTGGTACTTCTTCCAGGCCTGCCAGCCGAACACCACCACCAGGGCCAGCGCGGCACCGGTGAGCAGGGGCATGCCATTGCGCTGCCACCAGTCCTTGATGTCGGCCAGTTGTTCTTCTTCGGTACGCGTGGTCACCCCAATACTCCTATACGTATTCGGTCTTATCTCAAACCCGCTGGATGCAGGCGGCCAGGTGCTCGGGCAGAGCGTCCCAGCCGATGTTCTGTTGCTCACCCTCGCCACGCAGGGGTTTGAAACCTACCACGCGGCCCGCCAGTTCGTCGTCCCCCAGGATCATCGCGAACTGCGCGCCGCTCTTGTCGGCTTTCTTGAACTGGCTCTTGAAGCTGCCGGCGCCGGAGTTGACCAGCAGGCGCAGGCCGGGAACGGCGTCGCGCAGGCGCTCGGCCAGGGCCAGGCCGGCGAGTTCGGCGGCTTCACCGAAGGCGCAGAGGAAGACGTCGGCCGGGCGATTGAGCTCGGCGGGCACCACGCCCAGGGTCTCGAGCAGCAGCACCAGGCGTTCCACGCCCATGGCGAAGCCCACGCCCGCGGTCTGCTTGCCGCCGAACTGGGCGACCAGGCCGTCGTAGCGGCCACCGCCGCAGACGGTGCCCTGGGAGCCGAGCTTGCTGGTGACCCACTCGAAGGCGGTGCGGCTGTAGTAGTCGAGGCCGCGCACCAGCTTCTGGTTGATCTCGTATTGCAGGCCGACCGCATCCAGGCGGGCCTTCAGGCCCTCGAAGTGGGCGATCGACTCTTCGTCCAGGTAGTCGTGCAGGGTCGGCGCGCCGACCAGCAGGGCCTGGGTGCTTTCCACCTTGCTGTCGAGGATGCGCAGCGGGTTGGTGGTCATGCGTCGCTGGCTGTCTTCGTCGAGCTGGTCGAAGCGCACCTGCAGGTAGGCCACCAGGGCGTCGCGGTAGCGCGCGCGGGCCTCGCTGGAACCCAGGGTGTTGAGCTGCAGGGTGACCGCGTCGGCCATGCCGAGCTTCTTCCACAGGCGCCAGGTGAGGATGATCAGCTCGGCGTCGATATCCGGGCCGGGCAGGTTGAAGACTTCCACGCCGATCTGGTGGAACTGGCGGTAGCGGCCCTTCTGCGGTTTCTCGTAGCGGAACATCGGCCCGGTGTACCAGAGCTTCTGCACCTGGCCGCCCCCGGTCAGGCCGTGCTCGAGCACGGCGCGGACGCAACCGGCGGTGCCTTCGGGGCGCATGGTCAGGGATTCGCCGTTACGGTCGAGGAAGGTGTACATCTCCTTGTCGACCACGTCGGTGCCTTCGCCGATGCCGCGGGCGAAGAGTTCGGTGAACTCCAGGATCGGCATGCGGATTTCGCTGTAGCCGTAGCCTTCGAGCAGTTCGGCGAAGCTGCGTTCCAGGTAGCGCCAGGCCGGGGTCTGGTCCGGCAGGATGTCGTTCATGCCACGAATGGCTTGCAGGGACTTGCTCACGTGATGTCCTTGTTGCGGTCAGCCGCGCACGATCAGTGCGGCGTCGGCCTCGGCCTTCTCGGCCGCTTTTTCGCGGATCAGCCGTTCCAGCTCATCCACCAGGTTTTCGTTCTGCAGCTTCTGCGCCGGCTTGCCGTCGATGTAGACGAGGTTGTTCGGCGTGCCGCCGGTGAGGCCGACGTGGGCCTCCTTGGCTTCGCCGGGGCCGTTGACCACGCAGCCGATCACCGCGACGTCCAGCGGCACCAGCAGGTCCTCGAGGCGGCCTTCGAGCTCGTTCATGGTCTTGACCACGTCGAAGTTCTGGCGCGAGCAGCTCGGGCAGGCGATGAAGTTGATGCCGCGCGAGCGCAGGCGCAGCGACTTGAGGATGTCGAAACCGACCTTGATCTCCTCCACCGGATCGGCGGCCAGGGAGATGCGGATGGTGTCGCCGATGCCTTCGGCCAGCAGCATGCCCAGGCCCACCGCGGACTTCACGGTGCCCGAGCGCAGGCCGCCGGCCTCGGTGATGCCCAGGTGCAGCGGCTGCTCGATCTGCTTGGCCAGCAGGCGGTAGGCCGCCACGGCCATGAACACGTCGGAGGCCTTCACGCTGACCTTGAAGTTCTGGAAGTCCAGCTTGTCGAGGTGGTCGACATGGCGCATGGCCGATTCCAGCAGGGCTTCGGGGGTCGGTTCGCCGTACTTCTTCTGCAGGTCCTTTTCCAGGGAACCGGCGTTGACGCCGATACGGATCGGGATGTTCTTGTCGCGGGCCGCGTCGACCACGGCCCGGACGCGGTCCTCGCGGCCGATGTTGCCCGGGTTGATGCGCAGGCAGTCGACGCCAAGCTCGGCCACGCGCAGGGCGATCTTGTAGTCGAAGTGGATGTCGGCGACCAGCGGCACGTTGACCTGCCGCTTGATCTTGCCGAAAGCCTCGGCCGCGTCCATGTCCGGCACCGAGACGCGCACGATGTCCGCGCCGGCTTCTTCCAGGCGGCGGATCTGCGCGACGGTGGCGGCGACGTCCAGGGTGTCGGTGTTGGTCATGCTCTGCACGGCGATGGGGGCGTCCCCACCCACCGGCACGTTACCCACCCAGATCTTGCGGGACGGGCGACGTTTGATCGGAGACTCGCAATGCATCTTACTGCCCACCCAAGGTTACGCGCGCAGTGCCGCCGCGCGCCGGGGTCACTTCGACCGGCTGGCCGTTGTAGCTGACCTGGGCGCCACGGGCGAAGCCCAGGCGCAGCTGAATCGGTGCCTTGGCGGCCAGCTCCAGGCTGTCGCCCTTGCGTTTGAGCGCGCCGAACAGGACCTTGCCGTCGGCGTCGGTGACCTGGGTCCAGCAGTCTTCGCTGAACTGG
>NZ_JARJLT010000098.1 GCF_029335315.1 Pseudomonas citronellolis | reverse complement strand
GGTTCGTCGTTGTTGCGCCAGGCTCAGCGGGCGGCTGGGGCCAGTCGCAGCACGCCATGGCTGTTGGCCGCCACTTCGTCGGGCTGGAAGTGCTCGGCGTGGTAGCGGCCGTCGACGTAGTCCTCGGCCTGGTCGGCGTAGTGCGCGTCGAACAGCACGCCGCTCTGGCCGACCGGGTTGATGCCCAGGGCGTGGGTCGGGTCGGCGAAGTCCACCAGGCGCCGCGTCGACGGGCCGTAGGTCACCGCCCAGGGTGCCGGGCCGATGGGCGACGAGAGGTTGTTCGGCACCTCGTGGCCGCCGGGGGCCGCGAACGGGCCGACGTTGAACAGACGGTCGAGCGGCTTCTGCATGCCCAGCGGGTGCACGTGGGTGAGGGTGTGGGCCTTGCCCCAGCGCCAGTTCGCCGTGTCCTGGCCGAAGGTGTCGCGCAGGTGTTTCAGGCTCGCCTGCCAGGCGGCCCTGACGATGTCCGCGCGGGTTTCCTTCTGCGGCGTGCCGCGGTCGTCCCACCAGGGCGAGGCGTCGTCGGCGGCGAGGCGCGGCAGGGCGCTGTCGAGTTCACGGGTATTCAGCAGGGTGTTGAAGAGGGCGTCGCCCAGTTCGTCGTGCATGGCGCCACGGGCCAGTTCGTAGATGAACTGGTTGAACAGCGTGGCGGCCAGCGAATCCACCGGGAAGTCGCCCTTCCAGTTGGCCAACTGCTCGACCAGGGCCTTCTCCTGCTCGCCGGCGGCGGCCTGGCGCAGCGCCGGCAGCAGTGGCTCCAGGGTGCGCGGGCCGTAGTCGGTGCCGGTGTCCAGCTGCAGCGCCTGGCTGTTCTGCAGGTCCCATTTCACCGAGCCGTCGGACAGCCGCTGGTCCAGCCGTCGGCCGCGATCGGCGAGGTTGTAGTAGCCGGGCACCGGCCGGCCGTTGGCCGGTACCGGCTGGAAGTTGGCCGAGACGATATAGCCACGCGCCGGGTTCTCTTCCTGCGGGTTCTCGGCGAACGGGTAGAAGCCGTCCTTGTCGGCGGCGGCAGTGCTGCCGTCGAGGATGAACTTCGGATCGGCCCCGGCCGCGCGCTTGGGCAGTTGCGCCGAGGCCCACCAGCCGATGTCGCCGCGGGCGTTGGCCCAGACCACGTTGAGCCCCGGCGCCTGGATCTGCGTGGCGGCGGCGCGGGCCTTGTCCAGGGTCTCGGCGCGGTCGAGGTGGTAGAAGGCGTCCAGCAGCGGGTTCTCGGTTTCCAGGAAGGCCCACCACATGGCGATCGGGGTCTTGCCGGCGGCGGCGCCCAGGGCGTCGTTGACGATCGGGCCGTGGGGCGAGCTGCGCAGCGTCAGCTTGACCGGGGCCTGGCCCTTGACCGCGATGTTCTCCTCCTCGCGCTGCAGGTCCACCCACTGGCCGTGGTACCAGACCTGCTCGGGGTTGGCCGGGTTGGTCTTCTCGGCGACCAGGTCCATGTCGTCGTTCTGGAACATGGTCAGGCTCCAGCCGAAATCACGGTTGTGGCCGAGCATGGCGAAGGGCACCAGCGCCTGGTGGTGGCCGTAGAGTTCGAAGCCGGGGGCGCTGAGCTGCGCCTCGTACCACACCGAGGGCGCGGCGAAGCGGATGTGCGGGTCGCCCGCCAGCAGCGGTTTGCCGCTGCGCGTGCGGCTGCCGGAGACCACCCAGGCGTTGCTGCCCTCGTATTGCGGCAGGCCGGCGGACTCCAGGGCCTGCTGGCTGATCTGTGCCAGGGCGCCGAGGTCCTTCCAGTCGCCCGCCGCGAGGGCGGAGGGTCGTTGCATCACGCCCTCGGGGTGCCAGCCGAGGTCGAACGCCTTCAGGTAGCCGGCGCCGAGGTCGTCGCGAATGTAGGTCAGCACCGGCTCGGTGCGCAGCGCCACGGCGAAGCTGTAGGCCAGGTAGCCGGAGACGGCCAGGGTGTCCTCGACGGTGAACGGCCGCTTGGGGATGCCCAGCACGTCGAACTCCAGTGGCTTCGGATGGCTGGCCTGGTACTGGTTGACGCCATCGAGGTAGGCCTGCAGGGCCTTCCAGGCCGGCGATTGCGGGTCCTGGCGGGCGGCGTAGGCGACGGCGTGGCGGCGCAGGCGCAGCGTGCGGAACAGGCGGTCGGTGTCGAGCAGCTTGGGCCCCAGCACCTCGGCCAGTTCGCCGTTGGCCAGGCGGCGCAGCATCTCCATCTGGAACAGGCGGTCCTGGGCATGCACATAGCCCAGCGCGCGGTACAGGTCGGCTTCGTTCTGCGCGTTGATGTGCGGGACGCCGCGCTCGTCGTAGCGCACCTCGACCTCGGCCTGCAGCCCGGGCAATTGCGCCAGGCCGTCGCGAGTCGGCTGCTTGCCGTGCAGGTACCAGGCGCCCCCGGCGGCGGCAGCCGCCACCAGTACGGCAAGAACGGTCAACGTACGTTTCATGCAACTGCTCTCCTTGTTGTTATGCGCCGATTCTGCGCACTGCCGGCGCCGGCATCATTGACCAAACACGCGAAGCCGGTAAGTCTTTGGTCAATTGGAGGTGCCATGCTGCCCGACGCTTCGACCCCCCGCGTTCCGCTGACCCATTCGCCCACTGTGCGCCGCCTGCTTTACGAGGCGATGATCCGGCTCGGCCTGGACCCCGCAGCGGTCTACCGCCGCGCCCTGCGCCAGGGCCACCTGGCGCCGCCGAGCGCGGAGCGACGCCTGCCCCATGACGAAGTGCCGCTGTTCTGGGAAACGGTGGAGTCGCTCAGCGGCGACCCTGACATCGGCCTGCACCTGGCCGAGGCGATGACCGCGCGCCTGCTCGACGTGGTCGGCTACCTGCTGCTGGCCAGCCGCGACCTGGGCGAGGCGCTGCAGAGTTTCCTGCGCTTCCAGCACATCCTCTCCGGCGGCCTCGCCGCGCAGTTGCGCGAGGAGGGCGAGCGGGTACGGCTGATCGTCGACATCCACTACCAGGGTTACGCGCCGATGCGCCAGCAGATGGAGTGCCTGGTGCTGCTGTTCATCAAGCTGTTGCGCCTGGTCAGCGACGATGAGTTCCACTGCCTCGCCATCGACTTCCGCCACCCCCAGCCACGCCGCCTGGGCGAACACCGGCGGCTGTTCGGCCTGACCCCCGCCTTCGCCTGCGCCCATGACGCCCTGGTGTTCCCGCGCGCCCTGCTGGCGCGTCCGTCGCGCACGGCCAACCCGGTGCTGCATGCGCTGCTCAGCCGGCACGCCGAAGAGGAACTGCAACGCCTGCGCGGCAACGACCTGCTCAACCGCCTGCGCTACCTGCTCGGGCTGCGCCTGGGACGTGAGCCCTGCACCCTGGCGGCGTGCGCGCAGGTGCTGGGCATGTCGGCGGGCGCCCTGCAGCGCGCCCTGGCTGCCCAGGGCAGCAGCTTCCGCGAATTGCATGAAGAAGCGCGCCGGCAGCGCGCGGTCGAACTGCTGGCGGAGCCGATGGCGATCCGCGAGGTCGCCAGGGCTTGTGGTTTCGCCGAACTGTCGCCGTTCTACCGGGCGTTCAGGCGCTGGTACGGGGAGCCGCCGGAGCGTTTCCGGCGGCGGCTGGCGGAGCGGCCGGCCAGCTGAGCGGGGTCACTCGGCCAGCGGCACTTCGCGGGCGATGTCCAGCAGGGCCATGGCGTCGAGCTGCGTCTCGATCTGCAGGAAGCGCATGGCGCGGGTCGGCGAAACGGCCTTGGCCATGCGCGCGATGTACTTGTTGCGCAGGTCCAGGCGCTGTTGCTGGAGCTTCTCGGCGCGCTTGAGCAGGTCGCTGGCGGACGCGTCGGAAACCTTGCCGGTGTTGTAGGACTTGGCGTAGTCGAAGATCAGCGCGAGGTGCTGCTTGCTGAGCTTCTCGGCCTCGGTGCGGTAGGTGTTGTAGATCGGCCAGAAGGCTTCGCCTTCCTGCGGGGTGAGGCCCATGTTGGCTTCGACGATGCGCTTGCGCTTGTAGTCGATGTCGGCCAGGCGGTTGTCGATCGCGGCCTTGTGGTCGGACATCGCCTGCTGGCTGGTCGGTGTCTGGTCGTCGGCGACGGCCAGCAGCGGCAGGGACAGCAGGGCGCAGAGGGCGAGGGTGGGGCGTAACGGCATGGCGAGCTCCTTGTTGGCGCGCGGCGGCCCTTCATGGGCCGGCCCCGGCAAGTGTAGATGCTGCTCGCGGTTTGACCCGGCGGCGGCATGCCGCAGCGCGACGGCCACGGGCAGGCGCGGCGAATCCCGGTAAGATAGCCGCCAGCCCTGCCACGCCGCCCCTCGCGGGCGCCCCGGACCTTGCGGAACGCGTCGATGCCAGAAGTCTTCCACCCCGAAATCCTGCGTGAACGCCTGCAACCGCTGGCGTTCGCCGAGATGGACAGCCAGGCCCAGGCCTACCAGGCGTTCTATGGCCTCGACCTGGAACTGCGGCATCCGGGCCTGGAAAGCCGCCTGGGCAGTTTCGATTGCGCCGGCTACCGCATCGCCGTGCAGTACTGGCGGCCGCTGCTGGCGCGCGGCAGCCTGGTGCTGCTGCACGGCTACTACGACCACATGGGCCTGTACGGGCACATCGTCGACTGGGCGCTGGAGCTGGGCCTGGCGGTGATCGCCTGCGACCTGCCGGGCCACGGCCTGTCCAATGGCGCGGCGGCCAGCATCAACGACTTCGAGGAATACCAGGCGGTGCTCGCCGGCCTGCTGGAGCAGGCCGCCCAACTGGGCCTGCCGCAGCCCTGGCACCTGTGCGGGCAAAGCACCGGCGGCGCCATCCTGCTCGATTACCTGCTCACCGGCGCGCCGCGCCCGGAGCTCGGTCGCACGCTGCTGCTGGCGCCGCTGGTGCGCCCGCGCGCCTGGGGTTGGTCGAAGCTCAGTTACCAGCTGCTGCGGCCCTTCGTCGGTTCGATTCCGCGCAAGTTCACGGAAAACTCCAACGACGCCGATTTCCTCACCTTCCTCCGCGACCGCGACCCGCTGCAGCCGCGCATCCTGCCCACCGCCTGGGTCGGCGCGCTGGCGCGCTGGATTCCGCATATCGAGGGCGCCCCGCCGAGCCCGCAGAGCCTGCTGGTGGTGCAGGGCGACGCCGACGAGACGGTGGACTGGCGCTACAACCTGCGGGTGCTGGAGGGCAAGTTCGAGCGCATCGAGTGCCTGCTGCTGACCGGCGCGCGCCACCACCTGGCCAACGAGAGCGAGGCCCTGCGCCGACGCTACTTCGACTTCCTCGGCGAGCGCCTGAGCTAGTTCCCCTGGTCGCTGGCCAGCCCGGCCTTCACCGCGGCCAGGGCGGCCTGGTAGTAGGCGTGGCCGGCGGGCGACTCGGCGAAGTCGGTGAACTGCTGCAGCTCGGCGTCGGACAGGCCGCGATAGACGTACAGCAGGGTGTTGTCGAGGTCCGCGCTGATCTGCTGTATGACGTTCTGCCGCTGGCCCTGCAGCAGGCCGCCGCCGCCCTGGCCGAGCAGGCCGGGAAGCATCTGGCTGAGGCTGTCGGCGGCGACCCCGGCCAGGGCCATGCTGACCTCGGCGCCGGCTTCGCTGGCGGGCAGCGCCCGGCCCAGGCGCTGGGCCAGTTGCTGGCGCTGCGGCGTGGCCTGCTGGCGCGGCAGGCCCTTGGCGTACTGGCTGAGCTGGTCGCTGCGGGTGGCGAAGGTTTCCGCCTTGGCGACTTTCTGCCCCAGGGGCGATTCGAAGAAGGTCAGCGCCGGGCCGCTTTCCGGCAGGTTCTGGCGCAGGCCGGCGAGGGCGCGGGCGTCGATCTGGGCCGGGGCGAAGCGCTGGTCGCTGTTGTTCACCAGGGCCTGGTACAGCGCCGGCGGCAGGTTGGCCTGGTAGCGTTTCTGCGCGGCGTGCAGGGCATCGTTGAAGTGCGCGCGTTGTTCCGGCCAGCCGGCCGCCTGGTACAGGCGCTGGTAGTCATCGGCCAGGGCGGGTAGGCCCAGCATCAGCAGGGCTAGGGCAAACAGTGCACGCAAATCGGGTCCTCCTGGCGACAGTGGCCATCCGCCGCGGCTATTGTCGGCAAGCCCGGCCCCGCTTGTCGAGGCGCTTGTCGCCGGCGTTACAATAGCGCATGAACCCGCATTCCGATTCCCCCGCGTTGCATGACGCCGCCGATGACCTCGCCGAGCACGGCTGGTCGCTGCAGCCCGCCTTCCTTCCCGCCGAACTCGGCGCCGCCCTGGCCGTGGAATGCCGCGCCCGCGCGGCGGCCGGCGAGCTGAGCGCGGCCGCGGTCGGGCGTGGCGCCGGGCAGGCGGTGCGCGAGGGCATTCGCGGGGACCATATCCAGTGGCTGGAACCCGGCCAGTCGAGTGCCAGCGACCGCTACCTGGCGCTGATGGACGCGCTGCGCCTGGTGCTCAACCGCCAGCTGTACCTGGGCCTGGAGGACTTCGAGGGGCACTTCGCCCTGTACCCGCCGGGCGCCATCTACCAGAAGCACCTCGATCGCTTCCGCGACGACGACAGGCGCACCGTCTCGGCGGTGCTCTACCTCAACGACGACTGGCGGCCGGAGCACGCCGGCGAGCTGCGGCTGTACCTGGCCGACGGCTCGACGCGGGACGTGCCGCCCCACGCCGGCAGCCTGGTGCTGTTCCTCTCCGGCGACTTCCCCCACGAGGTGCTGCCGGCCAATCGCGAACGCCTGTCGCTGACCGGCTGGTTCCGGCGCCGCGCCTGAACGCCGTCCGGGGCTCAGTGCCCCCAGACCTTGATGGTGCCGTTGATGTCCTGGATATCGCGGATTTCGATGCTGCCCAGGCGGTTCTCGCCGACGTAGAGGTCGCTGGCCACGCGCAGGCGGATGGTCTGCGCCGGCAGGCCGCTGGCGTTGAGCTGCTGGTTGATGGTGGTGAGGTCCGGCAGGGTCAGCGCCAGTTGCTGCTGGCCGCCGCTGCCGCGCACCACGTCGACCTGCAGGGTCGGCAGCTCGACGCCGAACACCGGCAGGCTCAGGCCCAGCTGCGCCGCCCCCAGGGGCAGGGCGCCGCCGCGTCCGTCGGGGCAGGTGGCGGCGCTGGTGCAGCCGTTGTCGATCACCAGGTTGCGCAGCGAGACGCTGCCGCCCTCGACGCTCCAGGCGGCCTTGCCGATGCTGGCCATGACGTCGGCGCGGATGCTGATGCCGTCCTGGCCGCTGATGCGCGCGAGGTGTTCGTTGTCCAGCGCTTCCAGCGCGGCCTGGCTGGCGCCGGCGGTGCACAACAGCAGGCCGCCGAGCAGTGGCGACAGGCGGTGGAGGATCTTTTCCATGGTGGCGGTTCCCTCGCGGTGGCGGTGTGGCGAGGCAGTCTGCGCGCGGCGCGCCCGGCTGGCCATGCCGGCCCGGCAGTTCCAGCCGAAGGATGGGCCACAGGGCCGCCATCGGCTGCCAGGTGACCGGGTGCGATGTGCGGGCTAGTCTGTTGCGATCGAAAAGGGAGTGTTTCGCCCATGCAGAAGATTCTCGTCAGCCGTTGCCTGCTCGGTCACCGCGTGCGCTACGACGGCGGCGCCCACGGCCCGTTCGACCTGCTGGAGCGCTGGCAGGCCCAGGGCCGGGTGGTGGCGCTGTGCCCGGAGGTGGCCGGCGGCCTGCCCACGCCACGCGCGCCGGCGGAAATTCCCGGCGGTTTCGGCGCGCTGGTGCTCAAGGGGGAGGCACCGGTGCTGACCATCGACGGCGAGGACGTCACCCACGCCTTCGTGCAGGGCGCCGAACAGGCCGTGGCGCTGGTCAACCGGCACGCCATCCGCCTGGCCATCCTCAAGGCGCGCAGCCCGTCCTGCGGCAACCGGGAGAACTACGACGGCAGTTTCCGCGGCGTGCGGGTGCCCGGCGAAGGTGTCACCGCGGCGGCGCTCAAGCGCCTCGGGGTGCTGGTGTTCAGCGAGGAGGAGCTGGACGCCGCGGCGGTCTGCCTGGCCGGCCTGGAAGCCGGAGGCTGACGGGCAAAAGTCCCGTCGCAGAGCCTTCCGACACGCCTTGTCGGATTCTTTTCCTTGAGCCGGTGGCGTGGCAGCCTATGCTGAAGAGTCCAGCCGGAGCCTCGCTCGCAATGGCCCGCCGAGCCTCCACCCTTCCCGCTCAAAGGAGAACTCCATGAACCTCACGTTGCCTTGCCTCGGCCTCGCCGGCCTGCTGCTCGCCGCCTCCGGCTCCGCCCTTGCCGCCGGTCTGCCGCGTACGCCGGCGCCCGAGGGAGCCAAGGTGTATTTCATCGAACCGAAGGACGGCGCCACCGTCGGCCAGACCTTCACCGTCAAGTTCGGCCTGGAAGGCATGGGCGTGGCGCCGGCCGGTGTCGATTCGCCGAACACCGGGCACCACCACCTGCTGGTCGACCTCAAGGAGCAGCCGGCCATGGACCAGCCGCTGCCGATGACCGATAACATCCGCCACTTCGGCAAGGGCCAGACGGAAACCAAGCTCACCCTGGCGCCGGGCAAGCACACCCTGCAGCTGCTGCTGGGCGACAAGAACCACGTGCCGTTCGACCCCACCGTTGAGTCGAAGCAGATCACCGTCAACGTGAAGTGATGGCTGGTTTTCGCGGCCGGCGAGATCCATTGGCGCGGTATTAGTCACTGG
>NZ_JARJLT010000097.1 GCF_029335315.1 Pseudomonas citronellolis | reverse complement strand
CGAAAGTACTGTATGGATGACCAGTATATCCGGCGAAAACGAGGCCAACCAGCACCCGGCGCGCGCGGTCGTCCCCCCACCACGCCTGCGCGCTAAAGGGGGCACTTTTTCTTCACCCCTGCACAGCCCTCCAGGCGGCCCAGGCTGGGCGCTGGCTGCACGATCAGGCGGCGGGCAATACCTGCGAATCCCTGCGCCGCAGCCCCTTTCTCGAGGCGCGGCATGAGGCGTCCCCTGGCTCAGTTTCCAGTTGACCCCTCGGGAAAAGGTAATTTTGGTAATTCGGGGTCCGAACACCCCTGGAAGCCGCGCCGTTGCTGGGCTTGATCAATTACCTTGAAAGGTAATTTGAGGTAATTGGAAAGGTAATTTTTCTGTAAGTGATTGATTTACAACGGGTTGAGAAAATCGAGAACTTACCCTTGGGAAAGGTAATTCGATTACCCCAAAATTACCTTATTATTACCTTTAAGAAACTGTCTTAATTCATTGAAAATAAAGGAGAAAATGGCGCTTCAGAAATGAAATTACCAAAATTACCCAATTTCGATGGGTCAACATAAAACGTAGGGTTGCCATTGGAGAGCTGGGTTTCGGGCCTGGTTCACAGCCGCGATCCGCTCTCTCACGCCGGCACACTAACGCGCAGGCTTGGCAGGGAGGCTGGAGCGGCCGTAGCCGCTCCCTTGTTACGTAGCTTGTTACGTAGCAGGGTGTTTGACCACCGCTGGAAACGCCGCAAAGCCTTGGTGTACATGGTGCCGGCACCAGGAATCGAACCCGGGACCTACTGATTACAAGTCAGTTGCTCTACCAGCTGAGCTATACCGGCAAGGAGGGACGCCATTATAGCCACCGGCCCGGCAGTGTAAACCTCTGATTTTTCAGCCTGTGCCGGTTTCCTCAGTGGCCGCTGGCGGCGGCGCCGGGTTTGGCGCCGAAGGGTGGCTTGGCCAGCCAGATCACCACCAGCAGGGCGAGGAACAGCCAGCCCAGCATGGTGAAGTATTCCACCGTCGAGAGCATGTAGGCCTGGCTCTCCACCATGCGGTCCAGCAGCGCCGTGCTGTGCTGGTTGGCGCCGCCCAGCAGGTTCAGGGTGTCGCGGGTGGCCGGGTCGTAGGCGCTCAGGCTTTCGCTCAGGTGGGCGTGGTGCAGCGTTGCGCGGCGGTCCCAGATCCAGGTGGTCAGGGAGGCCGCGAAGCTGCCGCCGAGGGTCCGCAGGAAGGTGGCCAGGCCCGAGCCGTCGGCGATCTGATCCGGTGGCAGGTCGGAGAGCAGGATGCTCAGGATCGGCATGAAGAAGAAGGCCACGCCCAGGCCCATCAGGGTCTGCACCAGGGCGATGTGGGCGTAGTCGACCTCGGTGTTGAAGTCGGCGCGCATGAAGCTGGTGGCGGCCATCACCAGGAAGGCCACGCCGGCGAGGATGCGCAGGTCGAAGTTGTTGGCGTAGCGGCCCACCAGCGGCGAGAGGAACACCGGCAGGATGCCGATCGGCGCCGCCGCCAGGCCGGCCCAGGTGGCGGTGTAGCCCATCTGTGTCTGCAGCCACTGCGGCAGCAGCAGGTTCATGCCGAAGAAGCCGGCGTAGCCGCCGACCAGCGCCAGGGTGCCGAAGGTGAAGTTGCGGTGCACGAACAGGCGCAGGTTGACGATCGGGTGCTTGTCGGTGAGCTCCCAGATGATGAACGCCGCCAGGGCGATGGCCGCGATCACGCAGCCGCCGATGATGAAGTTGGACTCGAACCAGTCGAGGTCGTTGCCCTTGTCGAGGACGATCTGCAGCGCGCCCACGCCCAGCACCAGGAGAATCAGGCCCATGTAGTCCATGGGGGCGTGCTTGATCACCACCGGGCGTTTCTTCAGCTGCTGGTAGACCACGAAGGCGGCGAACAGGCCGATCGGCACGTTGATGAAGAAGATCCACGGCCAGCTGTAGCTGTCGGTGATCCAGCCGCCGAGGATCGGCCCGGCGATCGGCGCCACCACCGTGACCATTGCCAAAAGCGCCAGGGCCATGCCGCGCTTGGCTGGCGGGTAGATGGAGATCAGCAGGGTCTGGGTGATCGGGTACAGCGGCCCGGCGACGAACCCCTGCAGCGCGCGGAAGCCCACCAGCATGCCCATCTGCTGGGCCACGCCACAGAGGAACGAGGCGAGCACGAAGAGGATGGTCGCGGCGATGAACAGCCGCACTTCACCGACCTTGCGGCTGAGCCAGCCGGTCAGCGGCAGGGCTATGGCGTTGCTCACCGCGAAGGAGGTGATGACCCAGGTGCCCTGCTCGGCGCTCACCCCGAGGTTGCCGGAGATGGTCGGCAGGGCGACGTTGGCGATGGTGGTGTCCAGCACCTGCATGAAGGTCGCCAGGGACAGGCCGATGGTGGCCATCACCAGGCTGGGTGGGCTGAACGCACCGCTGCTTTGCTCGCTCATGGTCGTTCCGGGTTCAGCGCGCGGCGGTGCTGCGGTTGCGGCCGTCGGCCATGTTGGCGTGGATCAGCTGCTCGATGAGCTGGTCCGCCGAGGCCAGTTGCTGCTCGTAGACGTCGGTGGAGAACAGCGCGTCCTTCGGCGGCTGCTGCGACAGCGCCGGGCCGCTCTGGTCGTGCAGGTCGACGTTGACGTCCATCGACAGGCCGATGCGCAGCGGGTGGTCGTCGAGTTGCTTGGCGTCGACGCGGATGCGCACCGGCACGCGCTGGACGATCTTGATCCAGTTGCCGGTGGCGTTCTGCGCCGGCAGCAGGGAGAAGGCGCTGCCGGTGCCGACGCCCAGGCTTTCCACGCTGCCCTGGTATTTCACGGTGCTGCCGTAGAGGTCGGAGCGAATTTCCACCGGCTGGCCGATGCGCATGTGCTGCAGCTGGGTTTCCTTGAAGTTGGCGTCGATCCACACCTGATCGAGCGGGATCACCGCCATCAGCGCAGTGCCCGGCTGCACGCGCTGGCCGACCTGCACGGTGCGCTTGGCGACATAGCCGGTGACCGGCGCGACTATCACCGCGCGGGCGTCGTCGAGGTAGGCCTGGCGCAGCTTGGCGGCGGACGCCTTGACGTCCGGGTGGGAGGCGATGACGGTGTCGTCGACCAGCGCGCGGTTGGTGTCCAGCTGTTGCTCGGCGCTGGTCAGGGCGCTTCGGGCGGTGTCCAGGGCGTCGCGGGCGTGGGCCAGTTCCTCGCGGGAAATGGCGCCGTCGTCGGCGAGGTGCTGGCGACGGTTGAAGTCGGCCTCGGCCTTGGCCAGGGCGACTTTCTTCGCCGCCACGTCGGCCTTGTAGCCGTCGACGTTGCTGAACAGACCGCGGACCTGGCGCACGGTGCGCGCTAGGCTCGCTTCGGCCTGCTGCAGGGCCACATCGGCGTCGGCCGGGTCGAATTTCACCAGGACCTGGCCTTTCTGCACCAGGTCGCCGTCGTCGGCGCCGATGCTGACCACGGTGCCGGTGATCTGCGGGGTGATCTGTACGACGTTGCCGTTGACGTAGGCGTCGTCGGTGTCTTCGTGCCAGCGCCCGTAGAGGAATTCCCAGAGCGTGGCGGCGATACCGGCGAGGATGACGATGGCGAGCAGGATCAGCAGCCAGCGCTTGCGCTGGGAGGTGCCGCCGGTGGTTTCTTGGGTGTCGGTGGTCATGGCGGTTGCCTCTTAATGCACGGCGGCTGCGCCCGCCTGGGCGAGCGGGGCGGAAGTGGGGACGGCGTCGGCCTGGAAGCCGCCGCCCAGGGCTTGTACCAGCTGGACGGAAAGGTCGATGCGCTGGGCCTGCAGGTTGGCCAGTTGGCGTTCGGCGAGCAGCAGTTGCTGTTGCACGCTGAGGGCGTCGAGGTAGTTGCCGACGCCTTCGCCGTAGCGGCGCATGGCCAGTTCGAAGTTGGACTTGGCGATGTCGCGCGCTTCACGCTGGTCGACCAGTTGCTGCTCCAGCGAGCGCAGCTGGCCGAGGTCGTCGCTGACTTCGCCGAGGGCGCCGACCAGGGCCTTGTTGTATTGCGCCACGGCCAGGTCGTAGTCGGCGTCCTTGCCCGCCAGGTTGGCGCGCAGGCGGCCGCCGTCGAACAGCGGCAGGGAGATGGCCGGGGCGATCTGGTAGAAGCGGCTCGGCGCCTGCAGCAGGTCGCTGGTGTGCATGCTGGCCAGGCCGATCATCGCGCCCAGGTTGAGGTTCGGGTAGAACTGCGTCTTCGCCGCCTTGATGTCCTTGCTCGCGGCTTCGACGCGCCAGCGCGCGGCGACGATGTCCGGGCGCCGGCCGAGCAGTTCGGCGGGCAGGTTCGAGGGCAGGCTCAGGGCGTCGCTCTTCAGCGGCTTCGGCGGTTGCAGTTCAAGGCCACGGTCCGGGCCCTGGCCGAGCAGCACGGCGAGGCTGATGCGGTCGCTGGCGATCTGCTGTTCGGCGGCCGCGAGCTGCTGGCGGGCGCTGGCCACCTGGCTTTGGGTCTGTTGCAGCTGGACCTTGCTGTCCAGGCCGGCGTCCATGCGCTTGCGGCTGAGGTCGAACAGGCGCTGTGAGCGTTCCAGTTCGTCGCGCGACAGGTCGCGCACGGCGAACGCGTGGCCCAGTTCGCTGTAGGCGCGGGCGACGTTGGCCGAAAGGTTGATGGCGGCGGCCTGGCGGTCCACCTCGGCGGCGTTGGCCTGGCCGAGGGCGGCTTCCCAGGCGGCGCGCTGGCCACCCCAGAGGTCGAAGTCGTAGTTGAAGCCCAGCGACAGGTACTTCACCGCCGCGTAGTGCCCGCCGATGGGCTCCGGCGCCACGCTGGTGGGGGCGTAGATGCCGGCGTAGCTGGCCTTGCCGTTCAGGGTGGGCATGCGCTCGGCGTCGGCCGCGTTGGCGGCGGCGGCGGCCTGGCGTGCGCGGGCGTCGGCGATCTGCAGGTCCGGGGTGCCCTTGAGGGCTTCGTCGATCAGGCTGTCGAGTTGCGGGTCGGCGAAGCTGCTCCACCAGTTGCGCTGCGGCCAGGCCGCGGCGGACAGCGGTGCGCCATCCAGGCTGCGACCGACCTGTAGGCTGGCCGCATCGAGGGTCTTGCCGCTGGGCGTCAAGCCCGAGGAGCTGACGCAGCCGGCCAGCAGGGCGGTGCCGAGCACGGTGGCGGCGGGTAAACGCAATGCACGCATGGATTATTTCTCCTGCGTCGCGCAAGGCGCGGCGCCGTGGCTGCGGAGGATCTTGTCGAGCAGCCGGGTCAGGGTCTGCAGCTCTTCGCTATCGAGGCTGCCGACCAGTTCGTTCATGGCCTGGGTGGCGATGCGCGGCGCCTGGGCGTTCACCGCCTCGCCGGCGTGGCTGAGTTGCAGGCGCACGCTGCGGCGGTCGTTCGGGCAGGGCTGGCGCAGCAGCAGTTCCTTCTTCTCCAGGCGGTCGAGCATGCGGGTCATCGAGCCACTGTCGATGGACAGCTCGCGGCACAGCTCGGCCGGCGTGTTGGCGCGGTCGTGGCCGATGAAGAACAGCACCTTGAATTGCGCGGCGGTGATGTCCAGATCCGTCAGGTACTTCTCCAGCAGGCGGTCCTTGAGCGCCGCCGCGGTGCCCAGGAGCTGGCCGATCGAACCCTTGAACGGAAAGTCGGAGACGCGGTAGTGATCCATGGCAAGGCTAATAACTGTCTAGGCAGGTAATGTATTTCAAAATAATACTGCCTAGGCAGCGATTGGCAAATAGCAGATTGTTGCGAATGCAGAACAATCAGTTCCTGAACGAGCTATACGATCCAGCCAGGCAACATGGAGCGCCCGATTTCCGCGCATCGCGCCGCCCCATGGCCAACGCTTATGCACAATGCTGGGGCGGGCGCAGGCCATTTCCTTCGGAAAACTATGAAGGGTTTCTCGTTTTTTATAAGTAGTTGTTTTTGAATGATATTTTAATATCGTACAAAATTTGTACAGCGGTGTGGCAGGCGGTTGGGAGCGGGCTGCAGGGCGAATTTTCCCGGCTTTCTCAACAGACTTATCCACAGCTTCTGTGGGTGGCTTGGTGCAGTGCGGGCGCTAGACGCGCTCGGCGAGGATCAGCAGGTTGCGCGGGGTGAGCTGGCTGGCGCAGAAGCGGCCCAGGCGCACCTGGTAGCCGTGTTCGATGAGGAACAGCGCGCGGTCCAGCAGCAGCCAGATTTCCAGCGGTCGGCGGAACAGGCCGCGCAGCAGTTCCAGGTTGCGTACCTCGGCCAGGCGTTGCCAGCCCCGCGCGTGCAGGGCGTCCCAGTCGCGCTCGGCGGGGGGCGCCAGGCCCTTGAGGGCGGCGAGGTCGCGGCAGTAGTCGGCGAACGGCTTGTGCAGCCATTCCGGGGCCACCGACGGGACCGGCAGGTATTCGTCCACGCCGCGCAGCTCCCGTTGCAGCAGGTCGAACGCCAGGCGCCGGGCCATGGAACTGTCGCGCTGGCGGCGAACGCGCGCGCCGGCGGTGACCGTTTCGGCGAGCGGCAGGCGCAGGTCGTCCTGGTCGAGCAGCAGCTGAGAAGCGCACGCAGCTGTGGATAACGGCTGGTAGCGTTCATCGCCGATGCGGTTGTAGCAGCAGGGGGCGATCGCCAGTTGCCGGCAGCGCTTGCCGGCCGCCTGGCGCAGGAGTTGGACGTGCAGGTCGCCGCAGGCGTGCAGCGCCACGGCGCTGTGCCCGGGTTGCAGGTAGCGGGCGACGCCTTCGGCGAGGACGTCCTGTTCGACGTGCATCGCCCGCAGTCCCAGGCGGTCGCTCAGGCGCTGGCCGTCGTTCACCAGAGCGAGGTCGCGCTCCAGGCTCAGCAATGGCGTGCCGTCGTGGGCCAGCAGGCGCCCCAGGTGGCCCTTGCCGGCGCACCAGTCGAGCCACTGCACCGAGGGCGTGGCGAAGTCCAGGCGGCTGGCGAAGGCTTCGATCTGCTGCCATTTGCGCCCGGGTACGTCGACCTGGAAGCGCGGCGGCAGCTCGGGCAGGGCGTGGGCGGGCAGTTCCTCGACGTCGCTCAGCTGAGCGGCCTGGGCCGCCAGTTGCGGGAAGGGCGCTGGCGCGTCCACTCGCTCCGGCTGGTTGTGCACGGCGTCCGCGTCTTCCAGGCTGCGCCGGCGCAGCCAGTCGGCCAGTTCGCGGTGCTCGGTTTCCCAGGGCAGTTGCCGCGTGGTGAAGGGCTTGGGCCGCCACAATGCCCGGTGCGCGCACAGGAAGTCGTCCAGCGCCTGGAAGCGTTGGAGGAGGGCGTCGCCCGTAGGGCTGGTGAGGGTGCGGTCGGCCACGGCATGCGCAAGGGGAGGCGGCGGGGCGGCGATTATAGCGGCCCCGCCGCTGCCTGGCAGCGCCGGTCAGCGGCCCTGCATCGAGTCCACCCGCAGCCAGCGCTCGGCGAGGCGGAACAGGCGGGTGAGGACCAGGGTGATGACCAGGTAGAAGACCCCGGCGAGGCAGAAGAACAGCATGGCCTCGTAGGTGCGGGCGATGATGGTGCGGGTCATGCCCATGATGTCGAACAGGGTCACGGTATAGACCACCGCGCTGGCCTTGAGCATGAGGATCACCTCGTTGCTGTAGGCCGGCAGGGCGATGCGCGCGGCGCGCGGCAGGATGATGTGGAACAGCGCCTGGCGGCGCGACATGCCCAGCGCGCGGGCCGCTTCCACTTCACCGACCGGGATGGCGTGGATGGCGCCACGGAGGATCTCGGCGATGTACGCGGCGGTGTGCAGGGTCATGGTCAGCAGGGCGCACCAGTAAGGGTCGCGCAGGTACGGCCAGAGCGGGCCCTGGCGCACCGACTCGAACTGCGCCAGGCCGTAGTAGACGATGAACAGCTGCAGCAGCAGCGGGGTGCCGCGGAAGAAGAAGATGTACGCGTAGGGCAGCGCGCGGACGTACCAGTGCCGCGAGGCGCGGGCGATGCCCAGCGGCACGGCCAGGGCCAGCCCGGCGACCACGGCGAAGGCCAGCAGCTCCAGGGTCAGCCCGGCGCCCTGGAGCATCTTCGGCAGCCACTTGAGGATCAGCTCCATGTCGTTCATAGCTCGTTCCTCACGAAGCCGCGGCCGGCGCGACGCTCCAGGACGTGCAGGGCGGCCATCACGAAGACGGTCAGGCCCAGGTAGATGAGCGCGGCGCTCATGTAGAAGGTGAACGGCTCCTTGGTCGCGTTGGAGGCGACCTGGGCCTTGCGCATGATCTCGTCGAGGGTGATCAGCGAGACCAGGGCGGTGTCCTTGAGCAGGATCAGGTAGAGGTTGCCCAGGCCCGGCAGGGCCACGCGCCAGACCTGCGGCAGGACGATGCGCCAGAAGATCCGCGGGGCGGAAAGGCCCAGCGCCTGGCCGGCCTCGCGATGGCCCTTGGGCACGGCCAGCAGGGCGCCGCGGAACACCTCGGTGGCGTAGGCGCCGAAGCACAGGCCGAGGGCGCAGACGCCGGCGGCGAACGGACTCAGGGCCAGGTCGGGTTTGCCGAAGAGGTCGCCCAGGGCGTTCAGCCCGGCCACGGTGCCGAAGTAGATCATCAGCACCCAGAGGGTTTCCGGCACGCCGCGCACCAGGGTGGTGTAGGCACCGCCGAGCATGCGCAGGAAGGCGTTCTTCGAAGTCTTGGCGATGGCGCCGAGCAGCCCGAGGAGCAGGCCGAGGCAGACCGCGGCGAGCGACAGCTTGAGCGTCATCAGGGTGCCGGCCGCCAGCTGCGGGCCGAAACCGTGCAGGTCGAAAATCATGGGGATCGCGCCTGAAGGGGCGCGCCCTGGGTCACAGGGCGCGCCGGGCTGGCATCAGTAGATGCTGAAGGGGAAGTACTTCTCGTTGATCTTCTTGTAGGTGCCGTCGTCGACGATTTCCTTCAGCGCGGCGTTCAGCTTGTCACGCAGCGGATCGTTCTTGCGCACGGCGATGCCGATCTTGTCGTTGTCGAACACCGGCTGGCCCTTGAACTCGAAGTCCTTGCCGGCGTCGCTCTTCAGCCAGTCGTACTGCACGAACTTGTCGGCCAGCACGCCGTCCAGGCGGCCCGAGGACAGGTCCAGGTAGGCGTTTTCCTGGGTGTCGTAGAGCTTGATGGTGACGGTGTCGGACATGTTGTCCTCCAGCCAGGTACCGGCGATGGTCGCGCGCTGGGCGCCGATCACCTTGCCTTTCAGGTAGCCCTTGTCGGTCTTGAAGTCCACCGACTTGGGCGCCACGAACTGCAGCTTGTTGGTGTAGTAGGGGTTGGTGAAGTCCACCGCCTGCTTGCGCTCGTCGGTGATCGACATGGAGGCGACGATGAAGTCGAACTTCTTGGCGTTCAGGGCCGGGATGATGCCGTCCCAGTCGGAGGTGACCACCTCGCACTCGACCTTCATCTTGGCGCACAGGGCCTTGCCGATGTCCAGGTCGAAACCGACCACCTGGCCGCTGGCGTCGATGCCGTTGAAGGGCGGGTAGGCGCCTTCGGTGCCAATGCGCAGCTTCTCGGCGGCTACCGCGTGGGCGCCGAAGGCGAGGGTGGCGGCTGCGGCCAGAAGGATCTTCTTATAGTTCTTCATGCAAAGTTGCTCCGTTAGCGATGGCTGGACATGAACTGCTTGCAGCGTGCGGACTGCGGGTTCCCGAAGACCTGCTCGGGAGTGCCCTGCTCCTCGACCAGCCCCTGGTGGAGGAACACCACCTCGCTGGAAACCTGGCGGGCGAAATTCATTTCGTGGGTGACCAGCAGCATGGTCCGGCCTTCCTCGGCCAGGGCGCGGATCACGTTGAGCACTTCCTGGACCATTTCCGGGTCCAGCGCGGAAGTGGGCTCGTCGAACAGTATCACCTTGGGCTGCATGGCCAGGGTGCGGGCGATGGCCGCACGCTGCTGCTGGCCGCCGGAGAGCTGCGCGGGGAAGCTGTGGCGCTTGTCGGCGATGCCGACCTTGGCCAGCAGCGCCTCGGCGATCTCGGTGGCCTCGGCGCGGGTCTTGCCCAGCACGCGGCGCGGCGCCTCGATGATGTTGTCGAGGATGCTCATGTGCGGCCACAGGTTGAAGTTCTGGAAGACGAAGCCCAGTTCGCTGCGCAGGCGATTGATCTGGCGGTTGTCGGCGGCGACCAGCTCACCGTCCTTGGCCTTCTTCAGCTTGAGCTCTTCGCCGGCGACGATGATCTGGCCCTGGTGGGGGTTTTCCAGCAGGTTGATGCAGCGCAGGAAGGTCGACTTGCCGGAACCGGAGGAGCCGAGAATGGAGATCACGTCGCCTTCGCGAGCGGTCAGGGAAACGCCCTTGAGCACTTCCAGGTCGCCGTAACGCTTGTGCAGGTTACGGATTTCCAGCGCGGGTATGGCCTCGGCCATTGGGGGCTCCTGTCTTGTTGTTCGGATGCTTCGCGGCGAGCCGCTGCAGGGGGTGGGGCCGTCCTGGCGAACCGCAAGCTATCACGCGACCCAGGGGGCGCCAAGCGTTCGGGGGCCGCGCCAGGCCTGGATGGTGGCATCTTGTCGCATTGCCGAAGTGCCTTGTCGCCTGG
>NZ_JARJLT010000096.1 GCF_029335315.1 Pseudomonas citronellolis | reverse complement strand
TGCCCGCCACGTTGCGGTTGATCTCCTCGGCCACCGCGCTCTGTTCCTCGGCGGCGCTGGCGATCTGCAGGTTCATGTCGTTGATCACCCCGACCGCCTCGCCGATGCGCTGCAACGCCGCCACTGCCTGTTCCACCTGGCTGACGCTGCCCTGGGCCTGCTGGTGGCTGCTGTGCATCGCGCTGACCACCTCGCGGGTGCCGTTCTGCAGGCCTTCGATCACCTGGCGGATTTCCTCCACCGAGTCCTGGGTGCGCTTGGCCAGGTTGCGCACTTCGTCGGCCACCACCGCGAAGCCGCGCCCGGCCTCGCCGGCGCGGGCCGCTTCGATGGCGGCGTTGAGCGCCAGGAGGTTGGTCTGCTCGGCGATCGCGCGGATCACTTCCAGCACCGAGCCGATCTGCTCGCTGCTGGCCGCCAGGCCTTCCACCTGGCTCATGGCCTGG
>NZ_JARJLT010000095.1 GCF_029335315.1 Pseudomonas citronellolis | reverse complement strand
GGGCCATGCCCGCGAATCGCGCGCATGGCGCGCTCCTACAGCCACACCTGGCTAGCCGTTCTGCGCCTTGTCCAGCTTGCGCAGAAACACCGTCATTTCCTTCTCCGCCTGCTTGTCGCCGTGGGCCTGGGCGGCGGCCAGGCCGTCGCTCCAGGCGGCGCGGGCGCCGGCGGTGTCGCCCTCGGCCTGCAGGGCCTTGCCCAGCAGCTTCCAGGCGGCGGAGTACTTCGGGTCCTGCTCCACGCAGCGGCGCAGGTGCACAGCGGCCTTCGCGGCGTCGCCGGCGTCCAGGTAGCCCTTGCCCAGGCCGAAGCGCAGCAGCGGGTTGTCCACGCCCTTGGCGAGCATCTTTTCCAGGCCTTCGAGCATCGCCCGGCCCTCCTTCAGAAGAACGTCAGACCGGCCTGGAACAGCCGCTCGACGTCACGGATGCGTTTCTTGTCGACCACGAAGAGGATCACGTGGTCGCCGGATTCCACCACCGTGTCGCCATGGGCGATCAGCACCTCGTCGTCGCGGATCACCGCGCCGATGGTGGTGCCCGGCGGCAGGTGCACGTCGCCGATGCGCTTGCCGATGACCTTGCTCGACTTGGCGTCGCCGTGGGCCACCACTTCGATGGCCTCGGCCGCGCCACGGCGCAGCGAGTGCACGCTTTCGATGTCGCCGCGGCGCACGTGGGTCAGCAGGGTGCCGATGGTGGCCAGCTGCGGGCTGATGGCGATGTCGATCTCGCCGCCCTGCACCAGATCGACGTAGGCCGGGTTGTTGATCAGCGCCATCACCTTGCGCGCGCCCAGGCGCTTGGCCAGCAGCGAGGACATGATGTTGGCCTCGTCGTCGTTGGTCAGCGCCAGGAACAGGTCGGTTTCGCCGATGTTTTCCTCCAGCAGCAGGTCGCGGTCCGAGGCGCTGCCCTGGAGCACGATGCTGCTGTCGAGGTTGTCCGACAGGTGCCGGCAACGCGCCGGGTTCATCTCGATGATCTTCACCTGGTAGCGGTTCTCGATGGCTTCGGCCAGGCGCTCGCCGATGTTGCCGCCGCCGGCGATGATGATCCGCTTGTAGTTCTCCTCCATCCGCCGCATCTCGCCCATCACCGCGCGGATGTGGGCCTTGGCGGCGATGAAGAACACTTCGTCGTCGGCCTCGATGACGGTGTCGCCCTGGGGGATGATCGGCCGGTTGCGCCGGTAGATGGCGGCCACCCGGGTGTCCGCGTTGGGCATGTGCTCGCGCAGCTGGCGCAGCTCCTGGCCCACCAGCGGGCCGCCGTAGTGGGCCTTGATGCCGACCAGCTGGGCCTTGCCTTCGGCGAAGTCGATCACCTGCAGTGAGCCGGGGTATTCGACCAGGCGCTTGATGTAGTTGGTGACCACCTGTTCCGGGCTGATCAGCACGTCCACCGGGATGGCTTCGTTGTCGAACAGGCCGGCGCGGGTCAGGTAGGCCGCCTCGCGTACGCGGGCGATGCGCGTCGGGGTGTTGAACAGGGTGTAGGCCACCTGGCAGGCGACCATGTTCACCTCGTCGCTGTTGGTCACCGCCACCAGCATGTCGGCGTCGTCGGCGCCGGCCTGGCGCAGCACCGTGGGGAACGACGCCTTGCCGTGCACGGTGCGGATGTCCAGGCGGTCGTTGAGGTCGCGCAGGCGCTGGCCGTCGGTGTCGACCACGGTGATGTCGTTGGCTTCGCTGGCCAGGTGCTCGGCCAGGGTGCCGCCGACCTGGCCGGCACCGAGGATGATGATCTTCATGGGGTCGCGCCGTCCGGGGCTGTGCTAGCGAGCGGAGATCTTGATGAGCTTGGCATAGTAGAAACCGTCGTGCCCGTCTTCCTGCGGCAGCAGCTGGCGGCCGTGTTCCTGTTTCAGGCCCCAGGGCCCGGCCAGGTCCAGCTCGCGGGCGCCGGGGGTGCGGGCGAGGAAGGCGGCGATCGACTCGCGGTTCTCCTGCGGCATCACCGAGCAGGTGGCGTAGAGCAGGATGCCGCCCACACCCAGGGTCGGCCACAGGGCGTCGAGCAGCTCGCCCTGCAGTTGCGCCAGGGCCGGGATGTCCTCGGCGGCGCGGGTCAGCTTGATGTCCGGGTGGCGGCGGATGACGCCGGTGGCCGAGCAGGGCGCGTCGAGCAGGATGCGCTGGAACGGCTTGCCGTCCCACCACGCGCCGGTGTCGCGGCCGTCGGCGGCGACCAGGCTGGCGTCCAGCTGCAGCCGCGCGAGGTTCTCGCGCACGCGCACCAGGCGGCTTTCCTCCAGGTCGACGCCGAGCACGCTGGCCAGGCCCGGTTCGGCTTCCAGCAGGTGGCAGGTCTTGCCGCCGGGGGCGCAGCAGGCGTCGAGCACGCGTTGGCCGGGGGCCAGTTCGAGGAGGTCGGCGGCCAGCTGCGCGGCTTCGTCCTGCACGCTCACGCGGCCTTCGGCGAAGCCCGGCAGCTCGCGCACGTCGCAGGGCTGGGCGAGCTGGATACCGTCGCGGCTGAAGGCGCAGGGCGCAGCCTCGATGCCGGCGGCCTGCAACTCGGCCAGGTAGGTGTCGCGGCTGCCCTGGCGGCGATTGACCCGCAGGGTCATCGGCGGGTGGGCGTTGTTCGCCGCGCAGACCGCTTCGAACTGCTCCGGCCAGGCCTGTTTCAGCGCCTTCTGCAGCCAGCGCGGGTGGGCCAGGCGCGCGGCCGGGTCGCGGTCGATATCGGCCAGCAGCACTTCGCTTTCACGCTGGGCGCGGCGCAGCACGGCGTTGAGCAGGCCCTTGGCCCAGGTTTTCTTCAGCTTGTCGGCGCAGCCTACGGTCTCGCCGATGGCCGCGTGCGGCGGAATGCGGGTGTAGAGCAACTGGTACAGGCCGACCAGCAGCAGCGCCTCGACGTCGCGGTCGCCGGCCTTGAACGGCTTCTGCAGCAGGCGCGCGGCCAGGGCCGCCAGGCGCGGTTGCCAGCGCGCGGTGCCGAAGGCCAGTTCCTGGGTCAGGCCGCGGTCGCGCGGGGCGACCAGCTCCAGCTGCGGCGGCAGCGAGCCGCCCAGCGAGGCGCGGCCGGCGAGCACGGCGGTCAGGGCGCGGGCGGCGGCGAGGCGCGGGCTGGTGCTCATTGGCCGAGCACCAGGCCGGCGGCGAACTGCTCGCGGCGGCTGTTGAACAGGTCGGCGAAGGCCAGCGGCTTGCCGCCGGGCAGTTGCACGCGGGTCAGCAACAGGCTGCCTTCGCCGCAGCCGACCAGCAGGCCGTCGCGGCTGGCGTCGAGGATTTTCCCGGGCTCGCCCCTGCCCTCGCCCAGGCGCGCGGCCCAGACCTTCAGCGGCTCGCCGTTGAGCGTGGTGTGGCACACCGGCCACGGGTCGAAGGCGCGCACGCTGCGTTCCAGTTCCACGGCGGGACGGCTCCAGTCAAGCTTCGCCTCGTCCTTGTTCAGCTTGTGCGCGTAGGTGGCCAGGGCGTCGTCCTGCACGTCGCCGACGAGGGTGCCGGCGGCCAGGCCGGCGATGGCCTCGATCACCGCCGGCGGGCCCAGGCGCGCCAGGCGGTCGTGCAGGCTGCCGCCGGTGTCCTCGGCGGAAATCGGGGTGGTGACCTTGAGCAGCATCGGCCCGGTGTCCAGACCCGCCTCCATGCGCATCACGGTGACGCCGCTCTCGCCGTCGCCGGCCTGCACCGCGCGCTGG
>NZ_JARJLT010000094.1 GCF_029335315.1 Pseudomonas citronellolis | reverse complement strand
CTCCGCGATGGCCGCGCCCGTCATCCCCGCCACTCGAACTTTCGGGGTAATACTTATTGACCGTTGCGCCCGGCTCCCGGGCGGCTAAGGTGGAATACAGGCCCTGCCGATATCCCTGACGGTGCCCGTGCCAGTGTAATGTCTCGAGGATTGCTCCCTCCCTCTGCAGCCCCGCCACCCGGTGGGGCTTCTTTTTTCCGGCCTGGCACAGGCCTTGCTCCGCACTCCCCTGTCGCGACCCAACGGCGGGTCGCCCGCAGACACCGGCGTCCCTTCGCCCGCCCCCGGCGGCGCGAACGGACGGCCTTTTGCCCAGAGGAAGCGATGACCGACATTCCCGCCAACCTGCACCCGATCGCGTGGGTCGCCGGTTCCGATGCACCAGAAAAGAGCGCGCTCGACCTCGGCTTCATGGCCCTGAGCGACGCCGCCTCGCTGATAGTCGCCGCCACCCAGGGTTTCGCCCAGCCCTATGGCCTGACCCTCAACCTGCACCGGCAGAGCTCCTGGGCGCAGCTGCGCGACCGCCTGCTCAACCGTGAACTGGACGCCGCGCACTGCCTGTACGGCCTGGTCTACGGCGTACAACTGGGCATCGGCGGCGCCCCGGCGAGCGACATGGCGGTGCTCATGGGCCTGTGCCAGAACGGCCAGACCATCAACCTCTCCGCCGCCCTGCAGCGCGACGGCGTGACCAGCGCGGACGCCTTGCGCCACCTGGTCCTCGAACAGCGCACGCGGCTGACCCTGGCGCACACCTTCCCCACCGGCACCCACGCATTGTGGCTGTACTACTGGCTGGCCAGCCTGGGCATCCACCCGCTGCGCGACCTCGACACCCTGGTGG
>NZ_JARJLT010000093.1 GCF_029335315.1 Pseudomonas citronellolis | reverse complement strand
GAAACTTTTAAGGAACCCCTAAGCCCATCCGTCGCACAATGGCGCCCTCCGCAGCCGTACCCGGGAGCCCACGTGCGACGCATCCTCACCATCGAAGACGACGACATCACCGGCCAGGCCATCCAGGCCGAACTGCAAGGCCACGGCCTGCAGGTGGACTGGGTGCGCAACGGCCGCGAAGGCCTGGTCAAGGCGGTGGGCGGCGGCTACGACGTCATCACCCTCGACCGCATGCTCCCCGAGCTGGACGGCCTGGCCATCGTCACCACCCTGCGCACCCTCGGCATCCACACGCCGGTGCTGATGATCAGCGCGCTGTCCGACGTCGACGAACGCATCCGCGGCCTGCGCGCCGGCGGCGACGACTACCTGACCAAACCCTTCGCCCCCGACGAGATGGCCGCCCGCGTCGAGGTGCTGCTGCGCCGCCAGCAACAGGCCAGCGCCAGCGAGACGACCCTGCGCGTGGCCGACCTGGAGCTGGACCTGATCGAGCACGAGGCGCGCCGTGGCGGCCAGGTGCTGAACCTGCTGCCCACCGAGTACAAGCTGCTGGAATTCCTCATGCGCAACGCCAGCCAAGTGCTGTCGCGGATGATGATCTTCGAGGAAGTCTGGGGCTACCACTTCGACCCCGGCACCAACCTGATCGACGTGCACATCGGGCGTCTGCGCAAGAAGATCGACCAGCCCGGCCTCGAACCGCTGATCAAGACCGTGCGCGGGGCCGGCTATGTCCTTGCCGAACCCCACTAAGGGCTGGCGCTCCTCCAGCAGCCGCCTGCTGGCGCTGTACAGCTTCCTGTTCATCGCCTGGGGCTGCCTGCTGATGGGCATCCTCTACTGGGAGGTGTCGAGCTACCTGGACAGCCTCTCGGCGCACTCGCTGATGTCCCGCGCGCACCTGTTCTCGCGCTTCGAGGGCGACCGCCTGGATGCCGCGCTGAGCACCGGGCAAAGCTTCGACGAGCGGGTCAACGACGCCTACGGCCTGTTCGACGCGCAGGGCAGGCCGATCAGCGGCAAGGTCGGGCACATCCCCCACGACCTGCGCCGCGACGGCCAGGTGCATCGTTTGAAGCGCTGCAACCGGATGGTCGACGGCAGCCAGGTGGTCGGCAGCTGCGACGCCCTGCTGGTGCACCTGGCCGACGGCCGCCAGCTGGTGCTGGTACGCGACAACGGCTCGCTCGGCGCGGTCACCCGGATCATCTTCCACGCCCTGCTCTGGGGCTTCTCGCTGACCCTGATTCCCGGCATCGTCGGCTGGCACCTGCTGCGCCGACGACCGCTCAGGCGCATCAAGCAGATCCAGCACAGCGCCGAGGCGATCATCGCCGGCGACCTCGCCCGGCGCCTGCCGCTGTCGAGCCGGCGCGACGAGCTGGACATGCTGGCAGTGATCGTCAACGGCATGCTCGACCGCGTGGTGCAGCTGATGCAGGAGGTCAAGGGCGTGTGCGACAGCATCGCCCACGACCTGCGCACTCCGCTCACCCACCTGCGCACGCAACTGCACCACCTGCAGCAGAGCGCCACGCCGCAACAGGCCGAACAGTTCGAGGCGCTGATCGCCGAGACCGACTCGCTGATGCTGCGCTTCCGCGCCCTGTTGCGCATTTCCGAGCTGGAGGACCACCGTCGCCGCGCGTCCTTCGAGGACCTGAGCGCGCCGCCGCTGCTGGAGGAGCTGCACGACTTCTACCTGCCGCTGGCCGAAGAACGCGGGCAAGCGCTGGAGTTGCAATGCGCCGAGGGCCTGCCGGCGTTCCGTGGCGACCGCGCGCTGCTCTTCGAGGCCTTCGGCAACCTGCTCGGCAACGCCATCAAGTTCACCCCCGAGGGCGGGCGCATCCTGCTGCGCGCCGACCTTCACGAGGGCCAGTGCCGCATCGCCGTGCTCGACTCCGGCCCCGGCGTGCCCGAGGCCGAACGCGAGGCGGTGTTCCGCCGCCTCTACCGGGGCCGCCAGGGCGCCGACTCGTCGGGCTTCGGCCTGGGCCTGTCGATTGTCGCGGCGGTGCTCGCGCTGCACGGCTTCGCCTACCAGGTCGGCGACGGCGAGCTGGGCGGCGCCTGCTTCAGCGTGCTCTGTCGCACCGCCTCGCCGCTGGACTGAGGCGACGGTGGCGCTGCTGCACATCGCCCCGGCCGCCAATCCCCGCCTGCCGGGCCTGGCCCTGCCGCTGCAGCGGGCGAGACCGGAGCAGGCGCAGCGGTTGCTGGCCGGCGGGCATTTCCGCCTGGCGATAATCGAGCTGGCCGACGACCACCCGCAGCTGCTCCCGCTGTGCGCGGCCCCGCGCGGCGCCACCGCGCTGCTGGTGCTGGGCACGCAGCGGCGGGTGGCCTGCCTGCGCGCCGGCGCCGACCTGTGCCTGCCGCAGGATGTCACTGGCCGGGAACTGCACGCCAGGGTGCAGGCGCTGCTGCGCCGGCAGTCCGCGACGCCCCCGGACGACGGCGCCTGGCTCTCGCTGGGGCTGCCGATGCTCGGCCTGGGCGCGCGGCAGGTCGCCCTGAGCCGCGACGAACAGCGGCTGCTGGAGGTCCTGGCGCGACACGGTGGCGTGGTGCCGCGCGCGGTGCTGGAGGAATTGCTCTGGGGGGAAGTGCAGGAAGCTGGCGCGGCACGCCTGAACCGCTTGGCGGGGGCGACGCGGCGCAAGCTGGTGCAACTGGGGTTGCCCGACGAACTGCAAGCGGTGCGCGGATTGGGCTATCGACTGGGAATGGCGCTGGAGCTGCGCGCCTGAGATCGTCGCGACCGCCTGGGTAGGGCGCATAACGCCTCAAGCGTTATCCGCCGTTGGCGATACCTACGGCGGATAACCGCGAACGGTTATTCGCCCTACGCCAGCTCGCCGCACAGGTCCAGGGTGAACCAGCGCTCGGCCTCGGCCACGTCCAGCCCCGCGCCCAGCAGCGCGAACAGCTTGCCCAGTGCCGCCTCGCGGGTCATCCCGCCAGCGGACACCAGCCCCGTATCGCGCAAGCGGCTGCCGGCGGCGTAGGTGTCGAACACCACGCTGCCCGCCGGGCACTGGCTGATCGCCGCCAGCAGCACGCCGCGCCCGCGCGCCCGGCGCAGGGCATCAAGCAAGGCTTCGTTGTCCGAAGGCCCGGTGCCGCTGCCGTAGCACTCCAGCAGCAGCCCCTGCACGCCGCTGTTGAGCACGGCGTCCAGCTGTTCGGCCTGCAGGCCGGGGAACAGCGGCTGCACGGCGAGCTTCACCGGCTGGCGCGGTTGGCGATAAGCCAGGCTGGCGGGCAGCTGCGTGGCGCGCTGGCCATCGCGATGGCGCGGCAGCGCGGTGAAGGCGTCGAAGGCCTCGCTGTGCAGCTTGGTGGCGCGCGCGCCGTGCAGCAGCGCGCCGCCGAAGTACAGCTGCACGCCCTCCGCGCGGCCGCTTTCCAACGCGTCCAGGGCGCCGCCGAGGTTGCCCCAGGCGTCGCTGTCCGGCGCGCCGGCCGGAAGCATGGAGCCGGTCAGCAGCACCGGCGCGTCCAGGCCCAGCAGCAGGAAAGACAGCGCCGCCGCCGTGTAGGCCAGGGTGTCGGTGCCGTGCAACACCAGCACGCCGTCATGCCCGCCCTGCTCCACCGCCGTGACGATGGCGTCGCGCATGGCCAGCCAGTTGGCCTGCTGCATGTTGGCGCTGTCCAGCAGCGGTTGCAGCTCGTGGAAGCCCCAGGCGAAGGCCGGGGCCTTGCCGCTGTCCGCCAGCCAGGCGCGCATGCGCGCCTCGAAGCCGCCGGCCGGGGCCAGGCCCGTGGGCGTCTGCAGCATGCCGATGGTGCCGCCGGTGTAAAGGACGAAGAGGTTCTTGACTGCACGCATCAGCAAATCCTGGTTCTTGTTGGAAAGCGCGGGCCGCCTCTGCGGACGGCTCCCGCGCAGCCGTCAGGGCTGCGCCTGGGGCAGCCCGGCGGGCACTTCGCGGGCGGCGTCGGCGTGCTGGCCGGCCGGCCAGGCGTCGCGGTCCAGGTCGAGGTCGGCGAACTGGGCGGAATCGAACACCGGCTGGCCGATGCCGGCGCGGCGCTGTGCATCGTAATCGCCCATCACGCGCAGGCCAACCTTGAACAGCAGGGCCAGGGCCAGCAGGTTGACGAAGGCCAGGCAGGTCATGGTGATGTCGGCGAAGGCGAACACGGTGGACAGGTTCTGCACCGAGCCCCAGACGATCAGCGCCAGCACCAGCGCGCGGTAGCCCAGCAGCACCAGGCGGTTGCGGCTGAGGAACTGCAGGCTGTTCTCGCCCAGGTAGTAGTTGTAGAGGATGCAGGTGAAGACGAACAGCGACAACGCGACGCTGACGAACAACCGGCCCCAGTCACCGACCACGGCGGCCAGCGAGTTCTGCGTCAGGGTGATGCCGTCGCCTTCGAAGCCGGGGGTGTAGAAGCCCGAGAGCAGGATCAGCAGCGCGGTGCAGGTGCAGATCACGAAGGTGTCGAGGAACACGCTGAAGGCCTGTACCACGCCCTGCGCGGCCGGGTGGCGCACGGCGGCCACGGCGGCGACGTTGGGCGCGCTGCCCAGGCCCGCTTCGTTGGCGAACACGCCGCGCTTCACGCCCATGACGATGGCGCTGCCGAGCAGGCCGCCGAAGGCCGGGTCAAGGCCGAAGGCGCTCTTGAAGATGGTTTCCAGCATGGCCGGGACGTGCTCGATCTGGCTGCCGATCACGTACAGGGTGACGCCGATGTAGGCCAGGGTCTTGATCGGCACCAGCAGGTCGGAGACCGCGGCGATGCGCTTGATGCCGCCGACGAAGACGATCGCCAGCAGCACCGCCAGGGCGATGCCGGTGTGCTGCGGGGCGAAGCCGAAGGCGTTCTGCAGCGAGTGGGTCACGGTGTAGGACTGCAGGCCGTTGAAGGCGAAGCCGTAGGTCACCAGCAGCAGCACCGAGAACACCACGGCCATGCTCTTGAGCTTCAGGCCGTGCTGGATGTAGTAGGCCGGGCCGCCACGGTACAGGCCGTCACCGTCGGCGCGCTTGTAGACCTGCGCCAGGGTGCATTCGAAGAAGCTGCTGGACATGCCGACCAGCGCGGTCACCCACATCCAGAACACCGCGCCCGGGCCGCCCAGGGTCACGGCGATGCCGACCCCGGCGATGTTGCCGGCGCCCACGCGCCCGGCCAGGCTGAGCATCAGCGCCTGGAACGAACTGAGCTGACCGGCCTGGCCGCGCAGGGATTCCTTGAACACGCCGAACATGTGGCCGAAGTGGCGGAACTGGACGAAGCGGGAGCGCAGCGTGAAATAGCTGCCGAGTCCGACGATGAGGACGATGAGCACCTTCCCGGAGAGGAAGTCGTTGAGCGCGTCGAGCATGGGTGTGACCTCGATTCTTGTTCTTCGGGTGGAAGAGAGGCGACAGGCGCCGGGTGGGGCCTGGCGATGGCGGCAAGGGTGGCCAAGGCAACGCCCTGTGACAATTTCGCGTCCTGCTTCAACTTGACGCTACCTGACGCTAGAATGGCGCCACTCGCATCACCCGGAGCCTGCCCGTGCCTGACCATTTGGGCGAAAACCTCAAGCTGGCCTGCAGCCACTACCGCTCTATCTCGGAGGTCTGCCGGCAGCTGCAGATCAACCGCGCGCAGTTCAACAAGTACCTCAGCGGCCAGAGCCAGCCGACGCCGTTCAACCTCAAGCGCATCGGCGACTTCTTCGGCGTCGAGGACTACGAGCTGGGCCTGCCGCCGGAGCAGTTCGCGCGCCTCATCGGCGCGCGCGCCAGCCAAGCCAGCGCGCCGCGCAACGACCCGCTGCTGCGCCTGCTGGAGCCGCTGCGCGAGCAGGCCGGCAACCTGTCGCGCTACTGCGGCTACTACTTCGAGTACTCCAACTGCATGTCGGTGCCCGGCAGCATCCTGCTGTCGCTGGTGCACCTGTGGGAGGAAGACGGCAACTTCCTGTTCGAGCGCCAGGAACGCCAGGAGCGCTCCAGCAGCAGCGACGTGCAGGCCGAGGACTGGGTGCGCTGCCGCTACCTGGGCGCGGCCTTCCAGCTGCAGGACCGGCTGTTCCTGATCGACTACGAATCGCTCACCGTCAACGAGATGAGCCAGACCATCCTCATCCCCAGCTTCAAGAGCCGCATCACCCGTCTCAACGGGCTGAAGACCGGGGTCTCCAGCGGCGACCGGCGCACCCCGGCGTGCACCCGCGTGGTCTGGGAATACCTGGGCCACGAGATCAACCGCATCAACGCCTACCGCCAGGTGAAGCTGTACCGCCCGGACGACCCGCGCATCGACGACGACGTGCGCGAGCGCCTGAGCGTCGGGCCGATCAGCAATGGCCTGTTCGAGATCGAGTGACGCCCCGCCACGTTGGGTGAATGGCCGCTCGCGGTTATCCGCCGTCGCGCTACAGCGGCGCGTCGGTGGACAGGCTGAGCGCCTCGTGCAGCGCGATCTCCTCCTCCAGCGCCCGCAGTTGGGCGCGCACCAGTTGCACGGCGTCCGAACCCAGCAGCAGATGGCGCGGCTGCTTGGGCATTCGCAGCAAGCGCAGCATCGCCTGGGCCGCCCGCGCCGGGTCGCCGAGCTGGCGCCCGCTCTTGGCTTCGCGGGCAGCGCGGATCGGCTCGAACAGCGCATCGTAGTCGGCCTCGCTGCGCGCCGAGCGGTCCATCGAGCGCCCCGCCCAGTCGGTGCGGAAGGAGCCCGGCGCCACCGCCGTGACCTGGATGCCGAAGCCCTCCACCTCGCTGGCCAGGGTGGCGGAGATGCCTTCCAGGGCGAACTTGCTGCCGCAGTAGTAGGCGATCCCCGGCAGGGTGATGAAGCCGCCCATGGAAGTGACGTTGAGGATGCGCCCACTGCGCCGCCGGCGCATGCCCGGCAACACCGCCTTGAGCACCGCGACGGCGCCGAACACGTTGACCTCGAACTGCCGGCGCAGGGCCTCCAGCGGCGACTCCTCGAGTATCCCCTCGTGGCCGTAGCCGGCGTTGTTCACCAGCACCTCGATGGCGCCGTGCTCGGCCTCCAGGCGTGCCACCTCACGCGCCACCGCCCCGGCGTCGGTGACGTCCAGGCGCACGCCGATGGCGCGCCCCGGGGCCAGCGCCTCGAAGGCCGCCAGGGCACCCGCGTCGCGCAACGTGCCGGCGACCCGGTGCCCGGCCCGCAGCGCCGCCTCGGCCAGGGCGCGGCCGAAGCCGGAGCTGACGCCGGTGATCAGAAACAGGGATTGCTGTGCGTGCGACATGTTCGTTCCTCGTCGATGACCGCTGGTTTCGCGGCCAACCCATGCTAGGTGGGCGACGCCGAACGAGGCAGCGACGAAGCTCGCCGATCCTGTCCCGATCCTCCAGAATGCTGGCATCGCCAGCGCGCCGCCGCGCACACTGCGCCCATCCTTTCCGCCACCGGAGCCAACCGTCATGGACCTGTCCGGCCCGCTCACCGAACGCCTGCTGCGCCTGGCCACCCGCGAGGGCTACACGCTCACGGCGCTGCCCGACGTGCGCCTGCTGCGCTGCGACCGGCCACTGCAACGCACCCCGGTGCTCTACGAGCCGGGTATCGTGATCGTCTGCCAGGGGCGCAAGTGGGGCCACTTCGGCGAGCGCGACTACCTGTACGACGCCAGCCATTACCTGGCCGTCTCGGTGCCGGTGCCCTTCGACATGCAGACCCACGCGTCGGCGCGGGAGCCGCTGCTGGCGGTGTACCTGCAGCTGGACCTGGAGGTCGCCGCCGAGCTGCTGGTGGAGCTGGCCGACCAGGGCGCGAGCACACCGCAAGCGCCGGCGAGCATGGTCTCCTCGCCCATGGACGAAGCCCTGCAGGGCAGCCTGCTGCGCCTGCTCGACGCCCTCGCCTCGCCACTGGAGGCGCAGCTGCTGGGGCCGGCGCTGCGCCGGGAAATCTACTACCGCGTGTTCACCGGCCCCCAGGGCGCGGCCTTGCGCGCGGCGCTCGGCAACCAGGAACACTTCGGGCGCATCGCCGGCGCCTTGCGCACCCTGCACCAGCAGTATGCGCAGCCGCTGAAGGTGCAGGACCTGGCCGCCCAGGCGCACATGAGCCCGGCAGCCTTCCACCTGCATTTCAAGGCGGTCACCGCCACTTCGCCGATCCAGTACCTGAAGTCGCTGCGCCTGCACCGCGCGCGCCTGCTGATGCTGCAGCAGGGCCTGGCGGCGGCGGCGGCGAGCTACCAGGTCGGCTACGAGAGCCCGTCGCACTTCGGCCGCGAGTTCAAGCGCCTGTTCGGCCGTTCCCCGCAACAGGAAGTGGAGCGCCTGCGCCAGGCCTTCGCCTACCCCGCCGGGGCCGATGCCCCGTTGTACGTCGCCTCGCACTGAGACCAGCACCCGCCGGATCGACGCCCGGCACGGCTTAAGACTGCATTCAGATTCGCCGCCGATACTCGCTCCATCCTGATCCCGCCAGGGGGCGTTGCATGAACCCGACACGCTGGAACGCGTTGTTTCCCTTTCACTTCGGCAGCCATCCGGAGCGCCGCTGCAGCCTGCTGTTGCGCCAGGCCGGCGACGCCGACCGCGAGCGACTCGAAGCCTTCATCCACGAACGCTTCGAACATGTGCACCACGCCGACGTGCACCATTACCTGCCGGAACTGCTCGGCCTGCACGACAGCCACGGGCGCCTGATCGCGGTGGTCGGCATGCGCCTGGCGAACACCGGGCCGCTGTTCCTCGAACGCTACCTGGACGAACCGCTGGAGGCGCCGGTGTCGCGCCTGGCCGGGCGGCCGGTGGCCCGCGACGAACTGGTCGAGGTCGGCAACCTCGCCGCGCTCAGCGCCGGCGCCGCGCGCCTGGTGATCATCGCCACGACCTGGCTGCTGGCCGCGCGCGACCTGCACTGGGTGGCCTTCACCGGCGCCGCCGGGCTGGTCAACAGCTTTCACCGCCTGGGACTGGAACCGAACGTGCTGGCCAGCGCCGACCCCGAACGCCTGGCCGGAGAGGAAGACAGTTGGGGCAGCTATTACGCCCAGCACCCCCGGGTCTTCGCCGGCGACATCAGCTATGGCCAACGCGAGCTGGAGCGCAGCGGCGCCTACCAGCGCCTGGGCTTTCCCCTGTTGCTGACGGAGACCGGTCATGCAGCCTGAACTACAAGCCTTCCGCGAACGCCTGGCGGCGCACGGCGAGCAGCCGGCCCTGCGCGGCGCCAGCGAACGCTACAGCTATGCAGAGCTGCTCGCCGAGGTGGCGGCGCGCGAAGCGCTGTTGCGCGCCGAGGCGCCCGGCGTGTTCGCCTTCGCCCTGGACAACGGCCCCGAGGCGCTGTTCTGGGACCTGGCGGCGCTGTTCGCCGAACGCCCCTGCCTGATCCTGCCGCCATTCTTCAGCCCGGCGCAGCGCGCCCACTGTCTGATGCACAGCCAGGCGACGCTGATCCTGGCGCCGCCGGAGCTGCATGACGAACTGCGCGGCCAGGGCTTCTGTCCCGGCGAGCCGTTCTGGCGGCGCCCGGCGGTGGTCGACGCCGGCGTGCCGGCCGGCACCGCGAAGATCACCTACACCTCCGGCAGCACTGGCGCGCCCAAGGGCGTCTGCCTGTCCGCGGCGTCCATGCTGCGGGTGGCCGCCGAGCTGGAAGCCGCCAGCCGACCCTGCGCGCCGCGCAGCTACCTGGCGCTGTTGCCGCTGGCGGTGCTGCTGGAGAACCTGGGTCTGTACGCCGCGCTGCTGGCCGGCGCCAGCGTCACCCTGCTGCCGCAGCGGCAGCTGGGCATCAACGGCGCCAGCGGCGTGGACTGGCCGCGTCTGCTCGGCTGCGTCGCCCTGAGCGGCGCACAGAGCCTGATCATGGTGCCGCAACTGCTGCTCGGCCTGGTCACGGCGATCGAGCGCGGCCGGATGCGCGTCGGCCCGCTGCGCTTCGTCGCCGTGGGCGGCGCGCGGGTAGCCGAAAGCCTGCTGGAGCGCGCGGCGGCCGTGGGCCTGCCGGTGTTCGAGGGCTACGGCTTGTCCGAGTGCGCCTCGGTGGTCTGCCTCAATCGCCCCGGCGCGCAACGGCCGGGCAGCGTCGGCCGGCCGCTGCCGCACGCCGAGGTGCGCCTGGCCGAGGACGGCGAAGTGCTGGTGCGCGGCGCCACCCTGCTCGGCTACCTCGGCGAACCGCCCACCTACACCCACTGGTGGCCCACCGGCGATCTCGGACGCTTCGACGCGGACGGCTACCTGTACCTCGCCGGGCGCAAGAAGAACCAGTTCATCACCAGCTTCGGGCGCAACGTCGACCCGGAATGGATCGAGGCCGAGCTGACCCAGGGCGGCGTGGTGCTCCAGGCCTTCGTCCACGGCGAGGGCCTGAACCGCAACCTGGCACTGCTCTGGCCGCTCGACCCGCAGACCAGCGACCAGGCCCTGGAGCAAGCCGTGCAGACCTGCAACGCCGCCCTCCCCGACTACGCCCGGGTGCATGCCTGGCGCCGTCTGGCCGCACCGTTCAGCGCCGCCGACGGCACCCTCACCGGCAACGGCCGGCCACGCCGCGCACAGATTCTCGAACGCTACCGCAATGAGCTGTTCACGCTCGTCACTGAATGAGGTCCGCCACCATGGCTTTCTTCGACACCCTGCAATCCGCCACCGCCGCCGAACGCGAAGCGCTGTTCGGCGTTCCGGTGATCCGCGACGCCCTGGCCGGCGTCGTCAGCCTGGAGGGCTACCTCGCCTTCCTCGCCCAGGCCTACCACCATGTGCGTCATACGGTGCCGCTGATGATGGCCTGCGGCGCGCGCCTGCCCGAGCGCCTGGAGTGGCTGCGCGGCGCCGTATGCGAGTACATCGAGGAGGAATACGGCCACGAGCACTGGATTCTCGCCGACATCGCCGCCTGCGGCGGCGATCCGGAACGGGTGCGCGCCAGCCGCCCGGACCAGCCCATCGAACTGATGGTGGCCTTCCTCTACGACCTGATCGCGCGCGGCAACCCGGTGGGGCTGTTCGGCATGGTCAATGTGCTGGAAGGCACCAGCATCGCCCTGGCCACCCACGCCGCCGGCAGTATCCAGAAGGGCCTCGGCCTGCCGCAGAGCGCCTTCAGCTACCTCAGCTCCCACGGCGCCCTCGACCAGGACCACATGGCCACCTACCGCGGCCTGATGGATCGCCTCGACGACCCCGCCGACCAGGCCGCGGTGGTGCACGCGGCCAAGGTGGTCTACCGCCTCTACGCCGACATGTTCCGCGGCCTGCCGCGAGCGCAGGAGGTGCGGCATGCGGCTGTCTGAATGCCGGGTGGTGCTCACCGGCGCCAGCGGCGGCATCGGCCTGCAACTGGCCGAACAGCTCTGCGCGGCCGGCGCGCGGGTGCTGGCGGTCAGCCGCAGCCCGGCGCCGCTGGCCGACCTGCAGCGCCGCTACCCCGGCCAGTTGCACTGGCAGGGCGCCGACCTGCGCCAGCCGGGCGAACGCCAGGCGGTGGTCGAGGCGGCACGGCAGATGGGCGGCGCCAACCTGCTGATCAACGCCGCCGGGGTCAACCGCTTCGCCCTGCTCGAACAACTGGAGGAGCAGGCCCTCGACGACCTGCTGGCGCTGAACATCAACGCCACCCTGCAACTGACCCGCCTTATGCTGCCACTGCTGCGCGAACAGGCCCAGGCCCTGGTGGTCAACGTCGGTTCCACCTATGGTTCCATCGGCTACCCCGGCTATGCCGCCTACTGCGCCAGCAAGTTCGCCCTGCGCGGCTTTTCCGAGGCGCTGCGCCGCGAGCTCGCCGACACCCCGGTGGACGTGCTCTACGTCGCCCCCCGCGCCACCCGCACCAACATGAACTCCAGCGCCGCCACCGCGCTCAACCTGGCCTTGCGGGTGGGCATGGACGACCCGGCGGACGTCGCCCGCGCGGCGCTCGACGCCGTGCAGAAGAACCGCAGCGAACTCTACCTCGGCTGGCCGGAGAAACTCTTCGTGCGCCTCAACGGCATGCTCCCCGGGGTGATCGACCGCGCCCTGCGCAAGCAACTGCCAATGATCCGTCGCTACAGCGACGCCAACACCCGGGAGCCCCGAAAATGAAACGCCTGCTGCTCATCGGCCTGCTGGCCATCACACCCCTGTCCTGGGCCCTGGACGACGCCGGCGCGCAACGCCTGGCGACGATCCAGCAGCGCTGGGCGGAAATCCAGTACCACTTCCCGGAAAACCAGCGCGCCGCCGCCTTCGAGAAACTGGCGGCCGACAGCGCGCGCTTCACCCGCGAGCAGCCGACCGCCGCCGAGGCCTGGATCTGGAACGGCATCGTCACCAGCAGCTGGGCCGGCGCCGTCGGCGGCCTCGGCGCCCTGGGCAAGGTCAAGGACGCCCGCGCCAGCCTGGAGAAGGCCGTCCAGCTGGACCCCGGCGCCCTCCAGGGCTCGGCCTACACCAGCCTCGGCGCGCTCTATGACCGGGTGCCGGGCTGGCCGATCGGCTTCGGCGACGCCGACAAGGCCGAGGCCATGTTGCGCAAGGCCCTGCAACTCAACCCCACGGGCATCGACGGCCTCTACTTCTGGGGCGACCACTTGTACCGCCAGGGGCGCTACGATGAGGCCCGCGCGGCCCTGGAGAAGGCCCGCCAGGCGCCGCCGCGCCCCGGTCGCGAATTGGCGGACCAGGGCCGGCGCGGCGAAATCGATGCTTTACTGAAAACCATCGCAGACAAACGGAACTGAGCATGAGGCTACTGCTGGTCGAGGACGACACCGCGCTGGGCGAAGGCGTACGCACCGGCCTGCGCCAGGAAGGCTACACCCTGGACTGGCTGCAGGACGGCGTCAGCGCCCTGCACGCCCTGCTCCACGAGAGCTTCGACCTGGTCATCCTCGACCTCGGCCTGCCACGCCTGGACGGCGTCGAAGTACTGCGCCGCCTGCGCGCCAGCGGCTCGACCGTGCCGGTGCTGATCCTCACCGCGCGCGACGCCACCGGCGAGCGCATCGCCGGGCTCGACGCCGGCGCCGACGACTACCTGGTCAAGCCCTTCGACCTCGATGAGCTCAAGGCCCGCCTGCGCGCCCTGCTGCGCCGCAGCGCCGGGCGCGCCAAGCTGCTCATCGAGCACGCCGGCGTGTGTCTGGACCCGGCGTCCCAGCAGGTCAGCTACCAGGGCCGGCCGGTGATCCTCACGCCCAAGGAATACCTGCTGCTGCACGAACTGCTGGCGCAGCCGGGCAAGGTCTTCACCCGCGAGCGGCTGACCGGGCTGCTCTACGGCTGGGACGAGGAGGCCGAGAGCAACACCCTGGAAGTGCACATCTACCACCTGCGCAAGAAGCTCTCCGGCGAGCTCATCCGCACCGTGCGCGGCATCGGCTACCTGGTGGAAGGCCAGGCATGAGTTCACTGCGCCGCCGCACGCTGCTGCGGGTGATGATCCTGCTGCTGCTCGGCACCGGCCTGCTGACCCTGTACAACTACCACGACAGCACCCACGAGATCGCCGAGGTCTACGACGCCCACCTGGCGCAGAACGCCCGGCTGTTGCAGGGGGTGATGAGCATGCCGCTGGACGACGCCGCCCGCCACAACCTCTACGCCGCCTTCGACAACGCCCTGCGGCAGTCCGGGCAACGCAGCGCCGGCCACCCCTACGAGAACAAGCTGGGCTTCCAGGTCTGGCGCGAGGACGGCGAGGTGCTGGTGCACACCCCCAGCGCGCCGAGCTTCAGCGCGCCCTTGCGGCAACCCGGCTTCGCCAACTTCCGCGTCGACGGCCGGCAGTGGCGCGGCTTCCTCCTGCCGGTGCCGGAGCAGCGCCTGCTGATCTGGGTCGGCGAACGCAACGATGTGCGCGACGACCTGGTGCAGCGCATCGTCCGCCACACGCTGTTGCCCTACGTGGTGGGCAGCCTGGCCCTGTTGCTGCTGGTGTGGCTGGCGATCGGCTGGGGCCTGCAGCCATTGCAGAACATGGCGCGGGTAATCCGCGCGCGCCACGCCGACTCCCTGGAGCCGCTGCAACTGGTGCCGCTGCCGCGCGAACTGGAACCGATGCAGGCGGCGCTCAACCGCCTGCTCGGGCAGATCGAGGCGCTGCTGCGCCGCGAGCACCGCTTCATCGCCGACGCCGCCCACGAGATGCGCACGCCCCTGGCGATCCTCCGCCTGCACGCGCAGAACGCCCTGCAGGCCGGCAACGAGGCGGAACGCCGCGAGGCGCTGGATTTCCTCATCGGCGGCGTCGACCGCCTGAGCCGGGTGGTCAACCAGCTGCTGACCCTGGCGCGCCTGGAGCCGCAATTGGCCCGGCGCCAGTTCACCCGCGTCGACCTGGCCCAGGTGGTCACCGACACCCTCGCCGAGCTCAGCCCGTGGATACTCCGCCAGGGCCTGGAACCGGCGCTGGAGATCGCCCCCGGCGACTATCACCTGGACAGCGACGCCGGCGCCATCGGCATCGCCCTGCAGAACCTGGCGACCAACGCCGCGCACTTCTCGCCGGCCGGCGGCCTGCTGCGGGTCGGCCTGAGCGAGGTCGGCGGCGGCTTCGAGCTGTGTGTCGAGGACCAGGGCCCGGGCATGCCGGAGGATCGCCTGGAGCGCGCCTTCCAGCGCTTCTACAGCGAAGGCAACGAAGCCGGCGCCGGGCTCGGCTTGTCCATCGTGGCGACCATCGTCGAGCGCCTGGGCGGCAAGGTGCGCCTGGAAAACCGCGCCGAGGGCGGCCTGCGCGCGCGCCTGTGGCTGCCGCGCGGCACCTGAACGGCGCCGCGCCCCGCTCGTCGGATATCCCCGCTCCCCGCCTGTTCGCCAGGCGCCCTTGGCTAAGCTTCAGGGCTCGCCGTAGAGCGCCTCGCGACAGGCAGTGGACGCCAGTAATACGGCCCCCGATAACTGGCAGAGGGAGACCCCGACATGAGCATCGCCAAAGCGAAAGACGGTACCGAGATCTTCTACAAGGACTGGGGCAGCGGGCAGCCCGTGGTGTTCTCCCACGGCTGGCCGCTGACCGGCGACGCCTGGGACGCGCAGATGCTGTTCCTGGTGCAGAAGGGCTACCGCGTCATCGCCCACGACCGCCGTGGCCACGGCCGCTCGGCGCAGCCGGCCAAGGGCAACGACATGGACACCTACGCCGACGACCTGGCGGCGGTGATCGAAGCGCTGGACCTCAAGGACGCGACCCTGGTCGGGCACTCCACCGGCGGTGGCGAGGTGGCCCACTACATCGGCCGCCACGGCACCCGGCGGGTGGCCGGCGCGGTGCTGATCGGCGCGGTGCCGCCGCTGATGCTGAAGACCGCGGGCAACCCCGGCGGCCTGCCGCTGGAGGTGTTCGACGGCATCCGCAAGGGCGTGCGCGACGACCGCTCGCAGTTCTTCAAGGAGCTGGCCGTGCCCTTCTACGGCTACAACCGCCCCGGCGCCAAGGCCTCCCAGGGGGTGATCGACAACTTCTGGCTGCAGGGCATGCAGGGCGGCCACCTCGGCCAGTACCTGTGCATCCACGAGTTCTCCGAGGTCGACTACACCGACGACCTGCGCAAGTTCGACGTACCCACCCTGGTGCTGCACGGCGACGACGACCAGATAGTGCCGATCGGCGCGGCCGGCCAGCGCACCGCCGAGATCGTCCGCGGCGCCACGCTCAAGGTCTACCCGGGGGGCGCCCACGGCATGTGCACGGTGGAGGCCGACAAGGTCAACGAAGACCTGCTCGGTTTCCTCAACCGCTGACGCGCCTCAGTGGCCGGGGCTGCGGTTGGACAACCAGTTCAGCGGCGGCCCCGGCCGCGTCAGGGCCTCGATGAAGCCGTGGCCCCAGTAGCGGATGTGGTTGGCCTCCAGCACCGCGTACATCTCCGCGTGGCGCGCCTGGCGCTCTTCCAGCGGCATGCGCAGGGCCTGGTCCATGGCCGTCGCGAGGCCGTCGCGGTCGTGCGGGTTGACGATCAGCGCGGCGCCCAGCTCGGCGGCGGCGCCGGCGAACTGCGAGAGGATCAGCACACCGGGGTCTTCCGGGGCCTGGGCGGCGACGTATTCCTTGGCCACCAGGTTCATGCCGTCGCGCAGCGGCGTGACCAGGCCGACCCGCGAACGGCGCATGACCAGCGCCACGTCCTCGCGCGCCAGGTTGCGGCTGACGTAGCGCAGCGGCACCCAGGACAGCGCGGCGAAACGCCCGTTGATATGCCCGACGCGGGCGCTCACGGCGGCGTCGATCTCGGCGTACTCGGGAATTTCCCGGCGGCTGCCGGGGGCGATCTGCAGGCAGGTGACCTTGCCGTGCCATTCCGCGTGCCTGTCGAGGAAACGCTCGTAGGCGTCGAGGCGATTGGTGATGCCCTTGGAGTAGTCCAGGCGGTCCACCCCCACCATCAGCGCGCGGCCGGCCAGGCTCTCGTCCAGCTTGCCGGCCAGCGGGCCGCGCTCGGCCTCCTCGGCGGTACGGCGGAAACCTTCCACGTCCACCCCGACCGGGAACACGCCGACGCGGAAGTGCTGGTGGCCGAGGTGGAAGCGCCGCGAATCGGGGGTCGCGGCGCCCACCACGCGGGTCAGGTAGCGGGCGAAGTTGTCGGCGTCGTTCTCGGTCTGGAAGCCGATCAGGTTGTATTCGGTGAGCGCGCGCACCAGTTCCTCGTGGTGCGGCAGCGCGGTCAGCAGGTCCGGCGGCGGCATCGGGATGTGCAGGAAGAAACCGATGCGGTTGCGGTGTCCGCGCTGGCGCAGCGCCACCGCCAGGGGAATCAGGTGGTAGTCGTGGACCCAGAGCACGTCGTCCGGACGCAGCAGCGGCCCAAGGCGCTCGGCGAAGAACTCGTTGACCCGCAGGTAGCCGCCGAAATCGGCCTCGGTGAATTCGGCCAGGTCCAGCCGGTAATGCAGGATCGGCCAGAGCACGCGGTTGGCGAAGCCGTTGTAGTACTCCTGGAAATCCTGTGGCGGCAGGTCGGTGACCATGTAGCCGATCCCGCCGCTGTGGACCAGGCTCGGTGGTGCCGGTTCCTCGGCCATCTGCCCGCTCCAGCCGAACCACAGCCCGTCGCGCTCGCGCAACGTCGCCTCGACCGCCACCGCCAGCCCGCCGGGGGCCGGGCGGCCGTCGTCGCCGGGCATGCCGACGCGGTTGGAAATCACTACAAGCCTCGACATAGGCCCTCCTCCCAGCTCATCGACAGGCGCATGGCGGTGTTGATCAGCCCGGCCATCGAGTAGGTCTGCGGAATGTTCCCCCACATCTCGCCGGTGTGCGGGTGCAGGTCCTCGGAGAGCAGGCCGAAGCTGTTGCGCGCCGCCACCAGTTCCTCGTACAGCTCGCGGGCCTGGTCGCGGCGGCCGATGGCGGCCAGGGCGTCGAGGTACCAGAACTTGACCACCAGGAAGGCCGTTTCCGGCACGCCGAAGTCGTCCGCCGCGGCGTAGCGCAGCAGGTGGCCGTTGACGTTCAGCTCGCGGCCGATGCACTCGACGGTGGCGACGAAGCGCGGGTCGCTGGCCTCGATCAGCCCCAGCTCGTGCATCAGCAGCACGCTGGCGTCGAGGTCCTCGTGGCCGAAGCTGCCGGTGAAGGCCTGGCGCCGCTCGCTCCAGGCCTCGCGCAGGATGCCTTCGCGCAGGCGCCGCGCCTCGCTCGCCCAGCGCCCGGCGCTATCGCTGTGGCCGAGGCGCGCGGCGATCCGCGCGACGCGGTCGCAGGCGGCCCAGCAGAGCATCGCCGAGTGCGTGTGCACACGCTGGCGGCCGCGGTATTCCCAGATCCCGGCGTCCGGCTCGAAGGCGTTGCGCGCGGCCTTTTCCGCCAGGCCTTCGAGCATGCGCAGCATGCCCTCGTCGCCCAGGTGCGGCAGGCGCCGGTCGACGAAGCTCTGCAGCACCGCCAGCACCACCGAGCCGAACACGTCGTGTTGCACCTGCTCGGCGGCCTGGTTGCCGACCCGCACCGGGGCGTGGCCGAGGAAGCCGGCGAGGTCGGCCTCGATCCGCTCGCTCAGGTCCAGGTCCGGGACTATGCCGTACAGCGGGCGCAGCTCGGCGCCCTCCACCGCCACCGTGGTGATGAACTCGACATAGGCTTCCATGGTCTTGGTGGCGCCCAGGCGGTTCAGCGCGAGGATCACGAAGTAGGCGTCGCGCAGCCAGCAGTAGCGGTAGTCCCAGTTGCGCTGGGTGCCCGGCGCCTCGGGGATGGAGGTGGTCACCGCGGCGATCACCGCGCCGGTCTCCTCGAAGCTGCACAGCTTCAGGGTGATGGCCGAGCGGATCACCACGTCCTGCCACTCGAAGGGAATCGCCAGCGAACGCACCCACTCCTGCCAGCCTTCCTGGGTGCGCTTGAGGAAGCCACGCACCACTTCCCCGGGCGCCTCGTCGAGCGGCTCGTCCACGCCCATCACCAGGCACACCGGGCGCTTCAGGGCGAAAGGCGTCTCGCGCAGGATGTACGACAACGGCGCGTCGGTGGTCAGCCGCAGGGTGTCGTCGCCGCCCAGGTAGCGGATATGGCTGGAGCCGACGATGGCCTGGCACGGCTTGCCGTAGTGGTGCGTCGGGCGCACGCGCAGGGTCACCCGTGGCAGCCCCTGCACGGGCTCGATCAGCCGGCACAGCTGCGCCGGGCGGAAGTAGCGGCCGTACTGGCGGAAGCGCGGGGCGAAGTCGGTGATGCGCACGGCGTTGCCCTGGGCGTCGCTGAGCACGGTGCGGACGATCGCGGTGTTCGGCAGGTACTCGGCGTGGCTGCGGGTCATGCCGTCGAGCAGCAGGTCGCAGAAGCCCTTCTCCTGGTCGCCGGCCAGCAGCCGGGAGAACACCGGGTCGCCGTCGAAGTTCGGGTAGCACCACCAGAGCAGGCGGCCCTGGCGATTGACCAGGGCGGCCACCCGGCAGTTGCCGATCAGCCCCAGTTCCATTTCGCCGTTGTGCGTGTCGGTCATGCTCGTGCCCTCCTCGCGGCTTGAATGAGTGCTTCGCGCACCGCTCGCGCGTCGGCGAAGGCGGCGCTGGCGCCGGGCGGCAACTGCCCGACGCCGAGGCCCAGGCCGCCCAGTTCGGGCATCAGCGCCAGGGCCGGGCGGTCGGTGACGTCGTCGCCGATGAACAGCGGCTGGCGCCCGGCGAAGGGTTCCTGCTGCAACAGGCGGCGAATCGCCTGGGCCTTGTCGCCGGCGTGGGCCAGCAGTTCGAACACTCGCTTGCCCGGCAGCAGGCGCAGCGCGGCGCCTTCGGCGGAGGCCAGCAGCCGCTCGAGCTCGGCGGCCAGCGCCGGGCCGGCGGCGGGCACCGCGCGATAATGCAGGGCCAGGCTGTTGCGCTTGTCTTCCAGCAGCACACCGGGATGGCGCCGCGCCAGCTCCCGCAGGCGCTCGCGCAGCGATGCCGGCAGAGGCGCCGCGTCGGCGTGTTGCGGCGTGGCGTCGGCGTGCAGGCGCCAATCGGCGCCGTGGCCGCCGCTGGCCGGCAGGCGCAGCGGGGCGAACAATTGGTCGAGCTGCTCCAGCGGCCGCCCGCTGACCAGCGCCAGGGCGCCGCCAAGCTGGCGGTGCAGGGTTTCCAGGGCGGCGCGCAGGGCTTCGGGAACCTGCACCGCGTCGGGGGTTTCGGCGATATCCAGCAGGGTACCGTCGACATCGAGGAAGAGCGCGCAGCGGGCGTGGCGCTCGCTCAACCAGTCTTCGAGCAGGGCCCTGGCCGAGGCATCGCCGCGAGGGGCGATGGCCGCGTCGACCAGACCGTGATCGATCGGACGGGACATGGGCCAATCTCCATGTTTCGGGCCGTCCGCAAGACTGCCGGGCGGACGGCGAAGCGAATGAAGAACCTGAAAGACTAACACGCATGGGCGAGCTGGCCAGCCCTCGTCGGCCGGGCTGCAAGCCGCGCCAATCCACGCGTACAGCTCAGGCAAGGTCCATGCCGGCGGTGCTCGCGCGGTGCCCTCCCGGCTTGTCGGAATGGCGCCACAGGCGCCCGTCGCCGGGGGCTGGCGCCGACCGTCCGAAACCTCCCGGCGGCCTCTCGCGCAGCCGCTCATGCACCCTATTCGTGCAGCCTGGCTAGACTTGGCCGGCAATCCCGGATGCGCTTCGCAGGTCCCCATGGATTCGCTGATCAATGCCGCCGCCCGCGCCCTCGCCGCCGGCGACCCGCTCACCGCGCTGAACCGCGTGGCGCTACGCGACGACGCCGCGGCGCTGGCCCTGCGCGGCATCGCCCTGGCCCAACTGGGCGACCTGCGGCGCGCCGCCGAACTGCTGCGCGCCGCGCGCCGGGCCTTTCCCCCGGGCGAAGCGCTGGCCCGCGCGCGCTGCCGGGTGGCCGAGGCGGAGATCGCCTTCGCCGCCCGCGACCTGACCTGGCCCGCGCCACGCCTGGAAGCCGCGCGGGCCACCCTGCACGCCCACGGCGACTGGCTCAACGCCGCCCACGCCGGGCTGCTCGCGGCGCGGCGCCTGGCCCTGCTCGGGCGCCTGGGCGAAGCGGAGGCGGCACTTGCCGATCTGGATGCCGCTCCCCTGCCCCCGCCGCTGCTGGCCATCCAGTTGCTGACCCGCGCCGGCATCGCCCTGCGCCAGCTGCGCGCCACGGCGGCCGACGCGGCCCTGCTCGGCGCCGAGGCGGCGGCGCGGCGCGCGGGCATCGCGGCCCTGCAGGCAGAAGTGGCGAACGCGCGGGCGCGGCTCCAGGCGCCGGCCGCACGGGCGCTGTGCCAGGGCGAGGAGCGCCTGCTCGACCTGGCCCAGGTCGAGGCCCTGCTGGGCGCCGGCGGCCTGGTGGTGGACGCCTGCCGCCGCACGCTCAGCCACACAGGACGGCACGTCGACCTCGCCAGTCGCCCGGTGCTGTTCCAGCTCGCGTGTGGGTTGGCCGCCGCCTGGCCGGCCGAGGCGCCGCGCCAGGCGTTGATCGCCCGCGCCTTCCGCCAGCGCGAAGCGGACGAGAGCCTGCGCGCGCGGCTGCGCGTGGAAATCGGCCGGCTACGCGCCGCGCTGCGCCCGCTGGCCGGCATCGAGGCCGGGCGCCTGGGCTTCGCGCTGCGCCCGACGCAGGGCCCGGTGACCTTGCTGACGCACCCGGCGGACGATGGCCACGGCGCGCTGCTGGCGCTGCTCAGCGATGGCCAGGCGTGGTCCAGCTCGGCCCTGGCGCTGGCCCTGGGCAGCAGCCAGCGCCAGGTGCAGCGGGAATTGCAGGCGCTGGCGGCGGATGGCCGGGCCCAGGCCCTCGGGCGTGGCCGCGCGCGGCGCTGGCTGACCCCGCCGCTGCCGGGTTTCGCGACCACCTTGTTACTCCCGGTGCCGCCCGCCGCCTGACTAGTATCCGGCCCAGGCCCACGCACAGAGGAAGCCAGCATGAAAACCACGACAGCGGAAATCCTTCGCGAATACGGTCCCTTCGACGGCGTCGAAGCGGTCCACGGGCTGACCTTCGACGGCAGCCGCGTATGGTTCGCCTCCGGCGACCGGCTCAACGCACTGGCCCCGGACAGCGGCGCCATCAAGCGCAGCCTGGCGCTGCCGGCCGACGCCGGCACCGCCTTCGACGGCCAGCACCTGTACCAGATCGCCGAGGAACGCATCCACAAGATCGACCCGCGCAGCGGCGCCATCCTCGCCAGCATCCCCGCCCCCGGCCACGGCGCCGACTCCGGGCTGGCCTGGGCCGAGGGCACGCTGTGGGTCGGCCAGTACCGCGAGCGGCGCATCCACCAGATCGACCCGCAGACCGGCGCCATCCTGCGCACCCTGGAGTCCGACCGTTTCGTCACCGGCGTGACCTGGGTCGACGGCCAGCTTTGGCACGGCACCTGGGAGAACGACGAGAGCGAGCTGCGCCAGGTCGACCCGCGCAACGGCGAAGTCCTGCAGAGCCTGGCGTTGCCGGAAGGCGTCGGCGTCTCCGGGCTGGAGGCCGACGACGGCGAGCGCTTCTACTGCGGCGGCGGCAACAGCGGCAAGGTCCGTGCGGTGCGCCGGCCCGCAGGCTAGACTGATTCACATTCCCGGCCGGCACTGTCTCGCCCTGTAGCCGACGCCATGGGGCGAGCAGACCAGATACCTCTCGAAGGCACTGCGGCTGACGCGTTCGAACGACTACTCCGCCTCAATGGCCTTCACGAGGCCCCCTCGGGAACCGTGATGACCACAGCGACCTGCGGCCCGTTCGGCGGTGGCGCCAGGTCGTAGCGCGAACTGCATGCCCCAGCCCCAGCGTGAGCCCCAATCCGACCATGAATGATAGCGGCCGCGCGCTCATGGCTTACCACCCAGCCGGATGGCTTGCAGCTTATCGAAGTCGGGTTTGCTGTCGCCGTCGGCCAGCACACTGCCATCTGGATAGGTGAAACGAGTGTGATTGCCCTTCCGCTTGACCTTGGGCCCCTCTGAATACACCACATAGTTAGCATGCAGTATCGGCTCGAAAGTCACCCTCCGAGCCAACGTTGCTTTATAGGTCAGGAAGATATCTCCATCGCTGAACAGTCGAGCTTGTTTCACATACGGCCCTAAAAACTCCTCATCAACCCAGGGGTAGTAATCTTTTCGGACCACTAAATCGCCCTCAACTTTTTTAGGCGGATACATCGACCGCTGTTGCGGCAGGTTGTTATCGAAAATGACGATTAACCCCCCACCACCGCCGGGCTGAACATTGG
>NZ_JARJLT010000092.1 GCF_029335315.1 Pseudomonas citronellolis | reverse complement strand
CCCTGAAGGGAGAGGGGGCCGTTCGGCGTGTGCTGGGAGATGGGTGTTGTCCTACCAGTTGGGTGTGAGGCGACGCTCGTTTTCTTGCCGAATCGCTAGTGCGCCGTGCCTCCCTCCCCTGCCAACTGCTGGTCGATGCGCTGCACCAGGTAGCCGTAGAACGGGTTCGAGGTCACGCGCTGGAATAGGTCCAGGCCGACGATCAGCACGCCGCGTTCGCCGCGTGGGGTCAGGGTGCCCAGGTGGATGCCGAAGTTTTCCTGGTTGCCGGGGTGTTGGCCGTAGAGGGTGTCGTCCGGGGGGAATGGCAGGGCGACGTGGGAGAGCGAGAACAGGTCCGCCGGGTAGTCCACGCCCAGGGGCTGGCGGGTGGGTTGCAGGCTGTTGGCCGGGGTGCGGGTGGCGGTGGCTTCGCGGTTTTCCGGGGTGTTGCTGACCACGGTGAGGGCGTAGGGGCGTTCGCGTTCCGGTAGCAGGCGGGTGCCGAGGGCGGCCATTTCCGGGCGCAGCAGCGGGCCGAAGCTCAGCGAGCGGTTGAGGTCGAACAGCACCAGTTCGCTGCCGTTCCGCGGCAGGCGGTCGTAGAGGCCGCTGACCACCGCCGGGGTGCTCACGGTGCTGTCGGCCAGGGACTGGAAGGTCAGCACCGGCGGCAGGTGCGCCAGGCTGCCGCTGCGGCTGGCGGCTTCCAGGCGGCGCTGGACTTCGCCGGTCAGGCCCACCGTCTGCCGCGCCGCCGCTATCGGGAAGGAGTTGTACTTGAACGGGTTGAACTCGGGCAGCACGTTGAGCCAGGCGGCCTTGGCGAAGGCCGGCAGCAGCGCCGGCAGGCCCGCCAGGCCGGCGAACCGGGCGTAGCGGGTGACGCCGATCATCGGCGAGATCAGCACCAGTTGCGCGGGCAGCGCCAGGCTGGGGTCGTCGAGGGCGTCCAGGGTGTATTTCAGCGCCAGCGCGCCGCCGTTGGAGAAGCCCACCAGCAGCAGCGGCGCGCCCTGGGGCCGTTGCGCCTGGGCTTCGCGCACGGCCAGGCGGGTGGCGGCGAGCCAGTCCTGCCAGGTGGCGTCGGTGAGGCCGGCGGGCACCGTGCCGTGGCCGGGCAGGCGGATGGCGACTACGACGTAGCCCTGCTGCCGCAGGTGTTCGCCGAGGTGGCGCAGGCTGTAGGGCGAGTCGCTCAGGCCGTGCAGCAGCACCGCCGCGCCGCGCACCGGGCCGTCGGGGCGCAGTTCGTAGGAGCGGTTCCAGTCGGTGGCGAAGTGGCCGGGGTAGACCTGGCTCTGGTCGAAGTAGCGGTTGTAGGCCACGCGCTCGAAGGGTTGCAGGCTGGCGGCCATTTCCTTGCGCATGGCCTGCATGAGCGTGGCTTCGGCGGCAAGGTAGGTGGGCCAGTCGGCGCGGTCCAGCGCATCGCTGTGCAGTTCCTGCGGCACCCAGGTGTGCCAGGGCTCCAGCGGCGGGATGTTGCGCAGCGAGGCGACGCGCAGGGCCAGCAGCAGGACGGTGATGGCCAGGGCGATCACGGCGACCCAGAGCAGGCCTCGGGTGAGTTTGGGGTTCAGCATTGTCGTCCCTTTTGGCGCGATGGGGACAAGCGTAGAGCAGGTGGGGGTGTTTCGGAGCGCGGCGGTGGCGGATAACGCTTGG
>NZ_JARJLT010000091.1 GCF_029335315.1 Pseudomonas citronellolis | reverse complement strand
CAGCGCTCGGCCAGGGCCGCCCAGTAGGCGGCGCCGCGCACCAGGATGGCGTCGTTGAAGTCGTAGGCCGGGTTGTGCACCATCGCTCCCGGCCCGTTGCCGATGAACAGGTAGCTGCCGGGGCAGCGCTGGAGCATCCAGCCGAAGTCCTCGCTGCCCATCACCGTGGGCGCTTCGCGCACCTGCTCGGCGCCCACCAGCTCGACCGCAACCTCGCGGGCGAAGGCGGTTTCCCCGGGCGTGTTGGCCAGCACCGGGTAGGCCGGGCGGTGCTCGATGCTGGCCGTGCAGCCGTAGCTCTGCGCCTGCGCGTGGATGATCGCCATGACCCGCTCCAGCACCTGCTCGCGCACCTTGGCGTCGAGCGCGCGCAGGCTCAGGCGCAGCAGCGCCTGCTGCGGAATCACGTTGGCCGCCTCGCCGGCCTGCAGCGCGCCGACGGTGACCACCGCCGCCTGCTGCGGGTCGACGTTGCGCCCCACCACCGTCTGCAGGGCCATCACCACGCTGGACGCGGCCACCAGCGGGTCGACGCTCAGGTGCGGCATCGAGCCGTGCCCGCCGACGCCTTCGATGCGCACCTCCAGCAAATCCTGCGAGGCCATCATCGGCCCGCTGCGCAAGCACAGGTGGCCGGCTTCCAGGCCCGGCATGTTGTGCATGCCGAACAGCGCGTCGCAGGGGAAGCGTTGCAGCAGGTCGTCCTCCAGCATGGCCAGGGCGCCGCCCTGGCCTTCCTCGGCGGGCTGGAAGATCAGCGTCAGGGTGCCGGCGAAGCGCCGGGTGGCGGCCAGGTAGCGCGCCGCGCCGAGCAGCATCACGGTATGCCCGTCGTGGCCGCAGGCGTGCATGCGCCCGTGGTGGCAACTGCTGTAGGCCAGGCCGGTGGCTTCCTCGATGGGCAGCGCGTCCATGTCCGCGCGCAGGCCCAGGCGTTTGTCCGAGGCGCCGTGGCGCAGCACGCCGACCACGCCGGTGCGGCCGACGCCACGGTGCACCTCGTAGCCCCACTGGCTGAGCAGCTCGGCCACCAGGTCGGCGGTGCGGCGTTCTTCGAAGCCCAGCTCGGGGTGGGCGTGGATGTCCTGGCGCAGCGCCTTGAGGTCGGCGGCGGCGTCTTCGAGCCAAGCGAGGATGGAGTCGTGGAGGGACATGCGGGGGCTCTCCGGGGTAGCCGGACTGTGGTCCGGTCTTGTTGGTGGTGCCGGCGGCGGCGCCGCCGGGTGGCTGGGCACCAGCAAAGCGCGGGCGGGTTCGGTTGGGCAATGCGCGGTGGTTCCACAGGGTGGAACCAGGTCGTGGTTCAGAAGTGGTAGTAGACGCCTATGGCCACGCTGGACGGGTCGTCGCCGGCCTGCTCGACGGGAATG
>NZ_JARJLT010000090.1 GCF_029335315.1 Pseudomonas citronellolis | reverse complement strand
TTCCGCGCATTGCGCCGCGCATCGAGGCGGAACCTTCTGGTATCCTGTGCGTCCTTTCGCTGTCGGTCACTGCCTTGACCGTGCTTCTCGTGACAGCCGCGCCCCGGCGCACCGCATAAGACCAAAGGACCAGACTCCTGATGACTACCTCCACAACCGAACCGCGCAACCGCGGCGCGGCGCTGGTGCTATTCGCCCTCGCCGTGGGTGGCTTCGCCATCGGCACCACCGAATTCGCCACCATGAGCCTGCTGCCGCTGTTCGCCCCGGCCCTGGGCATAGACGCGCCCACCGCCGGCCACGTGATCAGCGCCTACGCCCTGGGCGTGGTGGTGGGCGCGCCGCTGCTCGCCACCCTCGGCGCGCGCCTGCCCCGGCGCACCCTGCTGGTGCTGCTGATGGGCCTGTTCGCCCTGGGCAACGGCCTGAGCGCGCTGGCGCCGAGCTACCACTGGATGCTGCTGTTCCGCTTCATCAGCGGCCTGCCCCACGGCGCCTACTTCGGCATCGCCGCGCTGCTCGCCGCCTCGCTGGTGCCGCCGCACCGGCGCACGGTGGCGGTCGGGCGGATGTTCCTCGGCCTGACCGTGGCCACCATCGTCGGCGTGCCCCTGGCCAACTGGCTGGGCCAGGCCCTGGGCTGGCGCTGGAGCTTCGCCCTGGTGGCGCTGCTGGGCGTGACCACCATGGCCTGCGTGCGCCTGCTGGCCCCGCTGTCGCCGCCGGAAGCCGGCGCCAGCCCGCTGCGCGAGCTGGGCGCGCTGAAGCGCGGCCAGGTCTGGCTGACCCTGGGCATCGGCGCCATCGGCTTCGGCGGGCTGTTCGCGGTGTACACCTACCTGGCCGACATCCTCGGCGCGGTCACCCACGTCTCCCCCGCCGTGGTGCCGCTGGTGCTGGCGGTGTTCGGGGTCGGCATGACCCTGGGCAACATGTTCATCCCGGTGCTCGCCGACCGCGCCCTGATGCCCACCGCCGGCGGCCTGCTGGTGTGGAGCGCGGTGGTGCTGGCGATCTTCCCGTTCACCGCCGGGAACCTCTGGACGGTGGCGATCTGCGTGTTCTTCGTCGGTTTCGGCGGGGCCCTGGGCACCGTACTGCAGACCCGCCTGATGGACGTCGCCGAAGACGCCCAGGGCCTGGCCGCGGCGCTGAACCACTCGGCCTTCAACTTCGCCAACGCGCTGGGCCCGTACCTCGGCGGCCTGGCCCTGGCCGCCGGCTACGGCTGGACCTCGCCGGGCTGGGTCGGCAGCCTGCTGGCCATCGGCGGCTTCGTGCTCTGGTCGATCTCCCTGGCCACCAGCCGCCGCCAGGACAAGGCCGCGCTGCAAGGCGACTGCTGAGCCGTTCGGCGGCGCATGGCGCCCGGCACCGGCGCGCTTGATCCGGGTCAAGCCGCCGGCCGGCGCGCGGCGTACAAGGGAAAGCGTCACCTTTCCTTGTCGGCGCCGCCAGGAGGACTCCATGCGCACGCAGCTGCTGCACACTCGCGATGGCCACTGCTACGTCCAGCTCGACCAGTTCCGGGTACCCTTCCACGACGAATCCCAGGCCCGCGCCTACCTGGCGCGCCTGGAACAACGCATCGCCGCGCCGCACGTGTTGCCGCCGCTGCCCAGCGAGCGGCGACGCCTCTCCTGAATG
>NZ_JARJLT010000008.1 GCF_029335315.1 Pseudomonas citronellolis | reverse complement strand
GGCGCACATGCCGCCGTCCACCGACAGGGTCGCGCCGGTCACGTAGGACGAGTGCCCGGATAGTAGCCAGAGCACCGCCGCGCTGATTTCGCGCGGCTGGCCGATGCGGTGCATGGGCACGCCGTCGTCGTACATGTGCTCGTCGCCGCCGGTTACGCGGTCGAAGCTGGGGGTCTTGATCGGCCCCGGGCAGATGGCGTTGACGCGGATGTTGCGGGTCGCGTAGTCCAGCGCGGCGGCGCGGGTGGCGCCGACGATGCCGTGCTTGGCGGCGACGTAGTAGGCGGTCTTGGGCATGGCCTTGAGGCCGAAGATCGAGGCGTTGTTGACGATGGCGCCGCCACCGCTGCACAGCATCGCGGCGGTTTCGTACTTCATCATGTAGAGCATGCCCTTGAGGTTGATGTCGATGACGTCGGAGAAGTCCTCCACCGGGGTCTCGTGGATGTCGTTGAACTCGCGCTGCAGGCCGGCGTTGTTGAAGGCCGCGTCGAGCCGCCCGTACTTGTCCATGGCCAGGGCCACCAGGGCCTCGCAATCGGCGGCGCGGGACACGTCGGTGACGCGGAACTGCGCCTGGCCGCCGGCGGCGACGATTTCCTCGACCAGGTCGGCGCCTGCCTTGGCATTGCGGTTGCCGATCACCACCCGCGCGCCGGCGCGGGCCAGGGCCAGGCTGGCGTCGCGGCCCATGCCGCTGCCGCCGCCGGTGACGATGATGACCTTGTCTTGCAGTTGGTAATCCAGATGCATCGGATGATCCTCTCGGGGTGGGATGAAGGGGGTGGTTCAGGCCGCCGGCAGGCGCCCGAACAGGGATTCGAGCAGCACGCCGATGGCCAGCAGGCGGCGGTCGCTGGCGGCCGGGCCGTCCAGTTCCAGACCCACCGGCAGGCCTCCTTGCGGGCCCAGCCCGATGGGCAGCTGGATGCCCGGCAGGCCGGCGCTGGCGCTGGCCTCGGTGTTGCGGATCAGGCGCAGGAACACCTCCGGCTCGTTGACCTGCGGCCCGGCCGGCGGCGCCACGATGGGTGAAGTGGGAAACACCAGGGCGTCCAGCGCGTGCTGTTCGAAGAGGTCCTGGTAGCGCTCGCGCAGGGCCTGCCGACCGCCTTCGCAGGCGGCCCGGTAGAGCGGCTCGACGTCCACCAGGGCGTCGCCCTGCGGGACCTTGCCGGGCAGCACCCAGTGTTCGTAGATGGCGCGCACGTCGGCGCTGGCGATGTCCTTGGCGAGTTCCTCGATGGGAATGCCCGGGCCCTGCTCGCGCAGGTAGTCGCGCATGGCCTGGCGCGCCTCGTGGATCACCACCGGGAAGCCGACCGCCTCGTTCAGCGCCAGCAGGCCGGCCTCGGCGATCGGCACCAGGGTCACGCCGAGCTCACCCAGGCGCGCCAGGGCGGCGTTGGCCAGCGCGGCGGTATCGCTGTCCAGTTCGGCCCAGAATTCCGCCGGCACGCCCAGGCGCAGGCGTTTCAGCTCCACCGGCGGCAGGCCGTGGTCGCCGGTCACCAGGGCGTCGAGCAGGGCCACGTCGGCCATGCACAGGGCCATCGGCCCGACGGTGTCGCGGCTCGGCGCGATGGGGATCACCCCGCACCCGGAATAGCGCCCGGCGCTGGGCCGCAGCGAGGCGCAGCCGTTCAGCGCGCAGGGCACCCGCATCGAGCCGCCGGTGTCGGTGCCCAGGGCCGCCAGGGCCATGCGCGCGCCGAGGGCGGCGGCGCTGCCGGAGGACGAGCCGCCGGCGATCCGTTCGCTGTCGTAGGCGTTGCGCACGCCGGGGCGGCTGCCGGTATTGAAGGCGGCGTTGTAGCCGGTGGCGCCGAAGGCCAGTTCGTGCAGGTTGGTCTTGCCCAGCACGATGGCCCCGGCGTCGCGCAGGCGCTGTAGGGTCGGCGCGTCCTGGGCCGGGACGAAGCCGGCCAGCGCCGGGGTGCCGGCGGTGCACGGCAGGCCGGCGGCGTGGATGTTGTCCTTGACCACGATGGGGATGCCGCTCAGCGGCTTGCCCGGTTTGCCGGCGCGCCGCGCGGCGTCGGCGGCGCGCGCCGCGGCCAGGGCGCCGGCGGCGTCGAGGGTGACGAAGGCGTTGAGTTCGCTGCCCTCCTCGGCGCGGTCGAGGCAGGCGGCGACCAGTTCGACGCTGGTCAGCACGCCGTCGCGGAAGGCCGCCGCCGCTTCGGCGATGGTCAGGTCGCTGAGGGCGTGGTCACGGCTGGACTGGAAGAGTTTCATGGGCGCTCCCCGGCCGGCGCGAAGGCCTGGTCCTTGATCGATTCGGGCGCCGGGTAGGCGCGTTTGCTGTGGCTCAGGCCGAGGTCGAGCAGCGTCTCGCAGAGCTTGTAGGCCACCTGGCCGGGGTTGAGCACCGGCACCGGCAGGTGCTCGGCGAGGTAGGCGTGGGACTGGTGCATGGTGGTGGAGCCGAGGATCAGCACGTCGGCGCCGTCTTCCTCGATGGCCCGCCGGCCTTCCTCCAGCAGGCGGCCGAAGACCATTTCCTCCTTGCCTTGCAGCAGCGCCTCGGTGTCCGGGCGCACGTCGATCGAGCGGATCGACGCCAGGCGCGCCTCCAGGCCGTATTCGCGCAGGGTCTTGCGGTACAGCGGGAACCACTGCGGCCACATGGTCAGCACGCTGAAGCGCTGGCCGAGGGTGCAGGCCAGGTGGAAGGCCGCCTGCCCCGGCGCCACCACCGGAATGTTCAGGCGCGAGCGCAGCGCGGCGAGGCCGGAGTCGCTGACGGTGTTGATGCACACCGCGGCGAAGCCCTCCTCCTCGGCGCGGAGGCCAGCCTCGATCACCGCCAGCTCCATGAGCGCCATGTCGTAGTAGCTGTCGGCCAGGCTCAGCACACGGCCGGAGCCGACGAACTCCACGTCGATGTCCGCCCGCAGCAGCGCCGGCGGCAGTTGCCGGGCCATGGCCTGGCGCGCCTCTTCGCTGAGCGGCACCGGCACGATCATCTTGATCCGTTTAGTCATGGCCGTGCGCCTCCAGGCCCAGTTCGGCGCGCGAACGCGTGAGGGTATCGACCAGCGCGTAGAGGATTTTCCGCGCGCAGGGCAGCAGGTCGGGCACGTAGGTGGCGCCCATGCCGCCCAGGCCTTCGGCCACCGGCAGCGGCGCGCCCTGCGCCGGCCACGGCCAGCCGATGCGCGCGGTGGGCACGCCGTAGCGGCGCAGCGCGGCGCCGTCGGTCTGCCCGCCGAGCAGCTCGGGCATGCCGTGGGGGCGGCGCTCGATGTGTTCCCAGCCGCGCTTGCAGGACTGGATGATCCAGTTCTGCGGGTCGGTGCTGCCGCCGGGCACCGAGCCGTACATGTCCCAGCTCAGCACCAGCTCCGGGCGCTGCCGGCGCAGGGCCTCGACGAAGGCGGCGAACTGCGCGCGGACGTCGGCCGGCGAGGTGCGCGGGTTGACCCGCACGTCGAAGAACAGTTCGGTGACCGCCGAGGGGAACGCCGGGCGCTCGACGTCGCCGCCGCGCACCCCGGCGATCCAGCCGTGGGGCTTGATCACCCCGGAGGTGTTGCGTTCGGCGTAGTCGATGATCCAGCGCTCCAGTTCCTGGATCACCGTGGCCGCCGGCACCACCGAGCTGCGGAAGCCCGGCACGTCGCGGCCGACCCCGGCGTAGCCGAGGGTGCCGTGCACGCGCAGCTTGAACCAGGCCATGCCCGGCTCCTCGTGGTAGACCCAGTTCCACGGCTTCATGATGATCGCGAAGTCCGGGTACATGCCGCGGTTGAGCAGGTGCAGCACGCCGTTGGACATGCCGGCGTGCTGCCGCGCGGAGATGTCCACCGGCATGCCGCCGTCGGCCATGCCCATGAGCAGGTCGCCGCGCAGCGGCACCTCGGCCTCGATCAGCGCGGTGGCCACTTCGGTGAGGGTGGCGATCATGCCCTTGGGGTTGGAGGCGCCCAGGCCGAACACCCAGTCGTCGATCTGCCGCGCGCGTGGCTGCATGTCGGCTTGCGGCGCCGGGCCGGTCAGTTGTTCCTGGTTGCCGTCGGCTTCCAGGTGGGTGTCGATCGGTGCGTAGAGCATGACCGAGGCCCCGCCGCCGCTGCCGGCGCGGCGCGCGGCGACGTTGCCGCTGATGTCGCTGAGCGGCTGGTAGCCGGCGTCGAAGCCGACCCCGCCGAGGTAGTCGACCATGTACTGGCTGGCGGCGCGGGTGGCGCCGCTGGGGCTGTGGATGTCGCTGAGCTCGAACAGCAGCTTCTGCAGGCGCTTGGCGTCGATGCGCGCGCAGGCCCGTTCGTACCAGTCCATCTGCTGGGCGGAAAACGGCATCGCGGTGGTGGGCTGCATGGAATGGCTCCTCAATTGCTCGGCACGAACTGCTCGGCGAAGACGTTCGCCGGGTCGATGCCCAGCTCGATCAGGCGCCGGGTGGCGGCGTCGATCATCGGTTGCGGGCCGCACAGGTAGGCCACGCTGTCGGCGCTGACGTCGCCCTCGCGCAGGGCGCTGACCGGGCTGCCCGGGTGCAGGTCGCCGCTGGCTTCGCGGTCCACGCAGACGCGCGCTTCCAGGGTCGGCAGCCACTGCTTGCGCAGCTCGATCTCGTCCAGGCAGAACAGCGCCTCGGGCACCGCGCAGCCGAAGCTCAGGAGCATCGGCGGCTTGCGTCCGCTGGCCTGGCGCAGGCTGTCGATCATCGACAGGATCGGTGCCAGGCCGGTGCCGCCGGCGACGAAGATGTGCGGCGCGCGACGCTTCTCCTCACGCAGGAAGAACGCCCCGTAGGGGCCGGAGAGGCTGAGCACCTGGTCGGGCTGCGCCTGCTCTTCGAGGAAGCTCGACATGGCCCCGCCGGGCAGCAGGCGCACCAGGAACTCCAGCTTCGGCAGGGTCGCCGAGGTGCTCGCCGGCGAGTAGCTGCGCAGCACGCCGAAGCCGGGCACCTCGATCTGCATGAACTGGCCGGGGCGGAATTCCAGCCAGTCGCCGTCGGCCAGTTCCAGGGTCAGGCGCACCACGTTGCTGGCGATGCGTTCCACCGAATCGATGAAGGCGTTGACCTGCACCGCCGCGCCGGCGCCGACCTCGCTGCCGTAGCCCAGGTCGAAGCTGCAGTCCGACTGCGCCTGGCACACGCAGAGCAGGCGCTGGCCGCTGGCGTATTCGCTGGCCAGCAGCGTGGAGCTGGCGCCGGGCCGGGTGTGCGCCTCGCCGCCGGCCAGTTGCGCGACGCAGCTGGAACAGCTGCCGGAGCGGCACTGGTAGAGCAGCGGGACTTCCGCCGCCAGGGCCGCGTCGAGGATGCTGGAACCCTCGGCGACGGCCAGGCTGCGGCTGACGCCATCGGCGAAATTGAAGGTGACCTGGTGTTCTTTCATGTTCGCGAGACTCCGCGGCAAGCAAGGCTGTGGGCGCCTGGCCGGCGCCATTGAACGGATCTTAGGAAGGCGACCGGGCGGCCCGCGCTCCCGGGACGGCACGCTTATCCCGGCAGCGCAGGAAAGCGTGGCGCCCGGCGGCGCGGTCGCGCCTCAGTCCTCCTGGATCTTGATGACCTCGTAGCCCGGCCGGCGGCCGTCGGCGGTGTCCTTGAAGCGCAGCGCGGTGTCCTTCAGCGCGCCGGCCACGCCACGCCCGGGCTTGGCGATGCCACGGTTCCAGCGCGAGGCGAGCTTGCGCCAGGTGATCGGCGAGACGTCGGTGGCCACCAGTTGCTCGTTGTCCCAGCCGGTGCCGTCGGCGTAGAAGTTCTGCATGGCCTCGCGGGCGTACAGGTCGCAGTCGTTGAAGCCGTGCAGGCACAGCGGCTTGTACACGCGGTCGTAGCGGTACTGGTGCTTCTCGCGCTCTTCCGGGGTGTCGCAGACGCGCACGATGATTTCCCAGTACTCATGGGTGTCGTCGGTGATCGGCACGTACCACTCGTACTGGGTCATGTGCTCGCCCGGCCAGTTCTCCACCATCAGCACGCCCGGCAGCACCACCGAGGTGCGGTAGTAGCGGCCCTTGAGGCCTTCCACCTTGAGGCCCAGCTGCTTGTTCTCCAGCACCGGCTGCCACTTGTCGGTGAACATCCACTGCATCAGGCCCTTGGGGCCCTTCTCGTCTTCCACCACCTGGATGCAATCGTCGGCGGCCGGCAGCAGGCCCAGCGGCAGCACCCAGTCCATGGCGTGGACGATGGTGTTGTCCTTGTGGACCAGGATGTGCGCGTTGTCGAAGCCGTTCTCGCAGGCGATCCGCCAGTTGCCGAAGCCGGTGCGGTGCATGCCCAGGGCCATGGCGTTTTCGTCGAGCACGCCCGGCGAGGCCGGCCACAGCGGGTGCGGGAAGCGCTCGGTGTTTTCCGGGAAGCGGAACGGCAGGTCGTCGGCCAGCGGCGGCACGTCGGCGTCGGGGAAGTCGTCCTCGCGGACGAAGACGAAGATCATCCCCGCCACTTCCTGCACCGGGTAGGTGGTGATGCCGGTGGTGCCGATCAGCTTGTCTTCGGGGTTGGCGACGATGGTCACCAGGTTGCCGCTCTCCAGGTCGAAGGTGAAGCCGTGGTACCAGCAGGAGATGGTGCTCTTGTTGAAGCACATGGGCTTCTCGGACAGGCGCACGCCACGGTGCAGGCACTGGTCCTTGAGCGCGTAGATCTTGCCGTTGACCCGGCGCAGCACGATGGGCACGCCACAGATCTGGATGCCCTTCACTTCGTCCTCGGGCAGTTCGTTGCTGAACAGCGCCGGGTACCAGTGGTTGATGAAGCCCCAGGCGGCGTCCTTGTAGGGTTGGTACTGGCTCTGGGTCTTGCTGTTGTTGACGCGGGCGTCGCTGATCCCGTGCTGTACCACACGGCGACGGATGATGGGTTGGTCGGACATGGAGTACCCCTTGCTAGGCGGTTGAGAGTCGCGCCGCCGAACCGCCGGCGACGCTGTTGGAGCCATCCTAGGGAGTGGGTCGGGGCTCTGGCGCTCCCTGGACCGAGGGCCTTATCCCGGCAGTGCAAGAAGTATTCGGCGGGGCTGTCGAGCGTGCCGCGAGGCACGCCCGAAGGGGCGGCCTCAGAGGCCGGGGGGATGTTGGCGGTGCCAGTCGCTGCGCTTCTGCAGGGCCATGCCGGCGCGGCACAGCACCGCCTCGCCGCCCTTGTTGGCGATGAACTGGCAGCCCAGCGGCAACCCCGCCTCGGTGAAGCCGCAGGGCAGGCTCAGCGCCGGGTGGCCGCTGACGTTGAAGGGCGCGGTGAACTGGATCAGCCGGCGGTTCAGCTCCGGGTCCTGGGCCAGCGCCGCGAGCTGTTCGTGGCTCGGCGCGGCGAACGGCTGCACCGGCGCCAGCAGCAGGTCGACACCGGCCAACAGCGCCTCCAGCTCGCCGTTGAAGCGCTGCGCGTCGAGCAGCACGCGCTGGTAGTCCATGCCGCTCAAGGCCCTTCCGCCGTCGATCAGGCGGCTCAATGCCGGGCCGTATTCGGCGGCGCGCGAGGGATAGCTGGCGGCGTGGGCGACGGCGGTCTGCACGCCGCAATGGGCTTCCCAGTTGGCGCTGACCGCGCGGGTGTCCGGCACCTTCACCCGCAGCAGGCGCCCTCCTCCTTCGGCGACCAGCGCCATCACCCGCTCCAGCGCGGCCTGGATCGCCGGGTCGACGCCGTCGCTCAGCCAGGCTTCGTCGATGCCCACCCGCAGGCCTTCGAAGCTGTCCTGGATGCCGGGGATTTCCAGGCACACGCTGGGCAGCGAGGTGGGGTCGAGCGGGTCGTGGCCGGCGATCGCCGAGAGCAGGAAGAGCACGTCGCGGGCGCTGCGCGCCATGGGCCCGACATGGTCGAGGCTGGCGGCCAGCTCGAAGCAGCCGTGGCGGCTGACCCGACCCCAGGTCGGCTTCAGCCCGGTGAGGCCGTTGGCCGCGCAGGGGAAGCGGATCGAGCCGCCGGTGTCGGTGCCCAGCGCGCCGTAGCAGAGCCCGGCAGCCACGGCCACGCCGCTGCCGCTGGACGAGGCGCCGGTCCAGTGGCCGGCGTGCCAGGGGTTGTTCGGCGCCGGCAGGTCCGGGTGCGGGGTGGCGAAGGCGCCCTCGGTCATCTGCAGCTTGCCCAGCAGCACCGCGCCGGCCTCGCGCAGGCGCGCGACCACGGTGGCGTCTTCGGCAGGCACGAAATCGGCGTGCAGCGGCATGCCGGCGCGGGTCGGTACGCCCTGGGTGTGGAACAGGTCCTTCACCGCCAGCGGAATGCCGTGCAGCGGGCCGCGGCACTCGCCACGGGCCAGCTCGCGCTCGGCCTCGCGCGCCTGCTCCAGGGCGCGTTCGGCGGTGACCGTGGCGTAGCTGCGCAGGCCGTCGTCGAGGCTGGCGATGCGCGCCAGTTGCATCTCGGTGACTGCCACCGGCGACAGCCTGCCGCTGCGGATCAGCAGCGACAGCTCGAACATCTCCAGGTAATGCAGGGGTTCGCTCATGGGTGTTCCTCGAGGAAGGCCAGGGTGGCGGCGTTGAATTCGCCGGGGCATTCGCTCTGCAGGTGGTGGGCGGCGTTGCCCATCACGTACAGGCGTGCGTCGGCGAACTGGTTGAGCATCAGCATCGGCACGTCGACGCCGCCGAACCAGTCGTGCAGGCCCCAGAAGATCAGGCTCGGCGCGCGCACGCGGGAGAACAGCGGCGCCAGGTCCTCCCAGTCGCCGAAGGCGCCGGGGGTCTGCAGCAGCTCGACGAAGCCCGGCCGGCAGCTGTCTTCGTAGCGCAGTTGCAGCGCCTGCTCGTCGAGGCGGCTGTCGTCGTGCAGCTCGTAGCGGCAGATCAGCGCGCGCATCTTCTCCAGGCTCGGGCCGCCGTCGGCCAGGTAGTAGTCGCCGAGCAAGCCGGCGGCGTGCTTGCTGAACAGCGGCAGCGGCTGCATCACCCCGCGCGCCACCGGCTGCGAGGCGATCAGCACCAGGCTGGCGACGCGCTCGGGGTGCGCGGCGGCGAAGCGGATCGCCACGCAGCCGCCGAACGACTGGTTGACCAGGTGCACACGCTCGATGCCCAGGCCGTCGAGGAAGCCCAGCAGCTTGTTCGCGTGCCAGCTGAACACCGGGCCGGACACCGGCACCCGGTCGGAGCCGCCGAACTGCGGCAGGTCGAGGAAGTAGCAGTGGTAGCGCGCGGCGAAGGCTGCGGCGTTGCGCTGGAAGTTGCTCCAGGCGCCGCTGCCGGGGCCGCCGCCGTGGGTGAAGAGCAGCGCCGGGGCGCCGGGCGGCCCGGGCAGTTCGCGGTAATGCAGGTTGACGCCGTCCACCCGCAGGTGGCGGCTCGGCGGAAGTTCATGGGGCATGGTGGTGTT
>NZ_JARJLT010000089.1 GCF_029335315.1 Pseudomonas citronellolis | reverse complement strand
TGCCCGCGACTCGCGCGCAGGGCGCGCTCCTGCATAGGCATGGCGCAGGGACGTTCCCGGAATATCAATCCAGCGTGCGAGCCAGCTGGATCAGCTCCTCGCGCCAGGCGGCCGCCTTCGGCAGGGCCAGGAAGGAGCCGTTCAGGTAATCCTCGCGGGCCTCGTAGGTGAAGGGCTCGCCCTTGAGGTCGAGCACCTCGCCGCCGGCGCCTTCCAGTACGCCCTGGGCCGCCGCCGTGTCCCACTGCGAGGTGGGCGCCAGGCGCGGGTAGCAGTCGGCCGAACCCTCGGCCAGCAGGCAGAACTTCAGCGAACTGCCGACATTGGCCAGGGCCAGGTCGCCGAAGCGCTCGCCCAGGCCGGCCAGCAGGCGTTCCTGGGCCGGGCTCGAATGGCGCTTGCTGGCCACCACGGTGAAAGCCTCGGCCGGCGCCACGCGCACGCCGATCGGCGCGCTGCCGCCGTCCGCCTCCTGGCGCCAGGCGCCCAGCCCGGCGCCACCGAAGTAGCAGCGGCCATTGGCCGGGATGCCGACCACGCCGAAGACCACCCGGCCGCGCTCGATGAGGGCGACGTTGACGGTGAACTCCTCGCTGCCGGCGATGAATTCCTTGGTGCCGTCCAGCGGGTCGACCAGCCACCAGCGCGTCCACTCGCGACGCTCGGCCAAAGCGATGGTGCAATCTTCCTCGGACAGCACCGGTACCTCCGGCGCCAGGGCCCGCAGGCCTTCTTCGAGCACGCGGTGGGCGGCCAGGTCGGCGGCGGTGACCGGCGAGGCGTCGGCCTTCTCGGTCACGGCCAGGTCGCTGCGCCAGAACGGCAGGATGGCTGCGCCGGCGCGCTGCGCCAGCGCCACGACGGCGGGGATCAGCTCATGGCTCAAGGCTGGAACTCCCCGCGCTGGATCAGGATGTCGCGCACCAGGTAGAGCGCGGCCAGGGCGCGGCCCTCGCTGAAGCTGGCGTTCTGCGCCAGGCTGGACAGCTCGCGCAGGCTGATGCGGTCGACCCGCAGCGGCTCCGGCTCGTCGCCCGGCAGGCTTTCCGGGTAGAGGTCGCGGGCCAGCACCACCTGGATGCGCTGGCTCATATAACCCGGCGACAGCGACAGCTCGGTGACGTACTCCAGCCGTTTGGCACCGAAGCCGGCCTCTTCCTTCAGCTCGCGGTCGGCGGCGGCCAGCACGTCCTCGCCCGGCTCGACCAGGCCCTTGGGCAGCGACAGCTGGTACTCATCGACGCCGGCGCAGTATTCCTCGACCAGCACGGCGTGCTCGGCGTCGAGCAACGCCACCACCATCACCGCGCCATAGCCCTGGCCCTTGCCCACCAGGCGCTCGTAGGTCCGCTCGACGCCGTTGGCGAAGCGCAACTGCAGCTCTTCGACTGCGAAAAGGCGGCTCTTGGCGACAATTTCGCGGGCGAGCACCTCGGGTTTCTGACGCATGGGTACGACTCCTGGGGCGGGTCCGGGTCGGCTATGATAACCCGCCTTTTCCGATAATCCGTGTCGTTCCTTGCGTCAGTGTGCGACAAGGCGGCACCCCGCCACAGGGCAGAGCATGCCACGCCTGAACTGGGCCGAGATCGACAGCGTCCTGCTGGACATGGACGGCACCCTTCTCGACCTGCACTTCGACAATCATTTCTGGCTGCAGCACCTGCCGCAGCGCTACGCCGAGCACCACGGCATCACCCGCGCGCAGGCCGACGCCGAGCTGCTGCCGCTGTTCCGCGACAACGCCGGGCAACTGAACTGGTACTGCCTGGACTTCTGGAGCCGCGAGCTGCGCCTGTCGATCCGCGACCTCAAGCGCGAGGTGGCGCACCTGATCGCCCTGCGCCCGGACGCCGACACCTTCCTCGCCGCCCTGCGCCGCGCCGGCAAGCGCGTGGCGCTGATCACCAACGCCCACCGCGACTCGCTGTCGCTGAAGCTGGAACGGGTGGAGCTGGCGCCCTGGTTCGACCGCCTGATCAGCTCCCACGACTATGGCTTCCCCAAGGAAGACCAGCAGTTCTGGCAGGCCCTGCAGGCCGACTTCGGCTTCGACCCGGCGCGCAGCCTGTTCATCGACGACAGCCTGCCGATCCTGCGCAGCGCGCGCACCTTCGGCGTCGGCCAGCTACTGGCGGTGCGCCAGCCGGACAGCCGCCAGGGCCCGAAGGACACGGCGGAGTTCGATGCGGTGGAGGATTACCGCGCGCTGATCGACAACCTGTAGGAGCGCGCCAGACGCGCGAATCGCGGGCGTGGCCCGCTCCTACGGGGCCGCTCGGGGCCTGCTCCGTTACTCCGGAATCCGCAGCACCTGCCCCGGATAGATCTTGTCCGGGTGGCTGAGCATCGGCTTGTTGGCTTCGAAGATCTTCATGTAGGCGTTGGCGTTGCCGTACTCGGCCTTGGCGATGGCGCTCAGGGTGTCGCCCTTCTTCACCGTGACGAAACGCGCCGCCGGCGCGGCCTGGGGCACGCTGATGCTGTCCTCGACGCCGGCCACGCCCTCGACGTTGCCCAGCGCCAGGAGAATCTTCTCCTTCTCTTCCTGGCTGGCGGCCTCGCCGCTGACGATCACCTTGTCGCCCTCGACGCTGACCTGGATGTTCGGGTTGCCCAGGCCGACCTTGGCCACGTGCTCCTTCAGCGACTCCGCTGCCTGCGCCTTGTCGCCCAGCAGGCCACCGAGCAGCTTCTCGCCGGCTTCCTTAACGAATGACAGAATGCCCATGTCCTTTCTCCTTGCGGTTACAGTTACCAGCGGCCGACGCCGGGGCGGGCCGCGCCGCCAAGGAGTCTAGACGCCAGCATCCCGGGTAACGATGGGATACGTCCGAAAGCTGCCCCCACCCGACAGAACACCCTCGGAGCCCAACCGCCGGTGGACATCAAACAGCTGAAATTCCTCTGCGCCCTCGACGAGACCCGGCACTTCGGCCAAGCCGCCGCGCGCTGCCACGTCACCCAGCCGACCCTGTCGATGCGCCTGCGCTCGCTGGAAGAGGAGCTGGGCCTGGAACTGGTGCGGCGCGGCCAGCGCTTCGAGGGCTTCACCGAGGCCGGCGAGCGCGTGCTGGCCTGGGCCCGCAGCCTGCTCGCCGCCCACGACGGCCTGTACGCCGAGGCCGCCGCCTGCCGTGGCCAGCTGGTCGGCACCCTGCGCCTGGGCGTGGTGCCGCTGGCCGGCTTCGACCCCATGGAACTGGTCGGTCTGTTCGCCGAGCGCCACCCGGAGCTGCGCTTCCAGCTGTTCGCCCTGAGCTCCGAGCAAGTGCTCGAAGGCCTCGGGCGCAACCAGCTGGACCTCGGCCTGTCCTACCTCGACCGCCTCGACGCCACGCACTTCGAGAGCCTGGAGCTGGCCGCGACGCGCATGGGCCTGCTATACGACGAACGGCATTTCCAACTGGCCGGCGACAGCCTCGACTGGCCGGCCCTGGCCGAACTGCCGCTGGGCCTGCTGTCCAGCGGCATGCATTTCCGCCAGTCCATCGACCACGGCTTCCGCCGCCACGGCCTGACCCCACGGGTGCGCCTGGAGACCGACGCGGTGCACCAGTTGCTGCAGGCGGTGGAGCGCGGCCTGTGCTGCGCCATCATGCCCCTGGGCAGCGGCCTGGAGGCCCAGGGCCGGCACCTGCGCCTGCTGCCCATCGACGACGCCCGCACCCTGGCGCCGCTGGGGCTGATCCAGCGCCGCTCGGCGCCACGTTCGGCGCTGGCCGAGGCCTGCTTCGAGGAAGCCCGGCGGATGTTCCTCGGCGAAAGCCATTGATAGACAGCGTCGATCAAGGCATCGGAACTACCGATTAGACGTCCCTTATCCACAGGCCTAGGCTGGAGCCATTACTCGAAAACAGGGCTCAGCCCATGCCTTGCCTGCCTGCACGCCCGGCGTCCCCCGACGCGCGGGCAGCCGTCGTTGCCGACGGCGCCTACGCCTACGCCGAACTCAGCGCCGAACCCGCCGCCGGCAGCGCCGCGCTGGCCGCGGAAGTGGCCCTGGCGATCGCCTACAACGGCCTGAGCCAGGCGGTGATGATGACCTCCCCCACCGACCTGGAGGACTTCGTCCGAGGCTTCAGCCTGAGCAACGGCCTGGTCGGTTCCATCGACGACATCTATGACATCCGCCTGAATCGCCTCGCCGACGCCGTCAGCGCCGAGGTGCAGATCAGCAGCCGCGCCTTCTGGGCGCTCAAGCGCCAGCGCCGGCAACTGGCCGGCAGCAGCGGCTGCGGCCTGTGTGGAGTGGAGGCGCTGGAACAGGCGCTGCCCAGCCTGCCGGCCCTGGAACCCTCCGCGCTGCCGCCGGTGGCGCACCTGCGCGGGCTGCGCCAGCGCATCGACCAGGCCCAGGACCTGGCCCGGCGCAGCGGCGCCCTGCACGCGGCGCTCTACGTCGACGGCAACGGCGAGATCGCCCTGTGCCGCGAGGACATCGGCCGGCACAACGCCCTCGACAAGCTGATCGGCGCGCTCAAGCAGCGCCGCGTCGACGGCCGCGACGGCTTCGCCGTGGTCACCAGCCGCTGCAGCCTGGAGCTGATCCACAAGGCGGTGCGCGCCGGCATCGCCACCCTGGTCAGCCTGTCCGCGCCCACCGCGCTCACCGTCGAGTGGGCGCGCCGGCACAACCTGAACCTGATCCACCTGCCCCATCACAGCGCGCCGCGGGTCTACAGCCCCGCGCCGGCCACCCACTGACCGCCGAGATTCGCCATGAGCCTGCAACCGATCAATCCCCGCTACCAACCCTACAAGGGACCCGCCGCCGGCTGGGGCGCGCTGATCAGCGTCACGCGCTTCTGGCTGGACAGCAAGCAGCCGTTCAAGAACCTGCGCGCGCTGCTCAAGACCAACCAGAACGGCGGCTTCGACTGCCCCGGCTGCGCCTGGGGCGACTCCCCCGAGGACGGCCGGGTGAAGTTCTGCGAGAACGGCGCCAAGGCGGTCAACTGGGAAGCCACCAAGCGCCGCGTCGACGCGGCCTTCTTCGCCCGCCACAGCGTGAGCGCCCTGCGCGAGCAGAGCGACTACTGGCTGGAGTACCAGGGCCGGCTGACCGAGCCAATGCGCTACGACCGCGCCAGCGACCGCTACCTGCCGGTGAGCTGGGACGAGGCCTACGCCCTGGTGGCCCGCCACCTGCGCAACCTGGACAGCCCCGACCAGGCCGAGTTCTACACCTCCGGCCGGGCCAGCAACGAGGCGGCCTACCTCTACCAGCTGTTCGTCCGCGCCTTCGGCACCAACAATTTCCCGGACTGCTCGAACATGTGCCACGAGGCCAGCGGCGTAGCCCTCGGGCAGAGCGTCGGGGTCGGCAAGGGCAGCGTGACCTTCGCCGACTTCGAGCACGCCGACGCCATCTTCGTGTTCGGCCAGAACCCCGGCACCAACCACCCGCGCATGCTCGAACCGCTGCGCGAAGCGGTGAAGCGCGGCGCCCAGGTGGTGGCCTTCAACCCGCTGAAGGAGCGCGGCCTGGAACGCTTCCAGCACCCGCAGCACGCCCTGGAGATGCTGAGCAACGGTTCCGAACCGCTGAACACCGCGTTCTTCCGCCCCGCCCTGGGCGGCGACATGGCCGCCCTGCGCGGCATGGCCAAGTTCCTCCTGCAGTGGGAGCGCGAAGCCCAGGCCAAGGGCGAGCCGGCGGTGTTCGACCACGCCTTCATCGCCGAGCACACCGACGGCGTCGAGGCCTACCTGGCCGAGCTGGACGCCACGCCCTGGGAGGCCATCGAGGAACAGTCCGGGCTGAGCCTGGCCGAGATCGAGGCCGCGGCCAGCATGTACCGCCGCGCCGAGCGGGTGATCATCTGCTGGGCCATGGGCCTGACCCAGCACCACCATTCGGTGCCGACCATTCAGGAAGTGGTCAACCTGCAGCTGCTGCGCGGCAACCTCGGCAGGCCCGGCGCCGGCCTGTGCCCGGTGCGCGGCCACAGCAACGTGCAGGGCGACCGCACCATGGGCATCAACGACCGCCCGCCGGCGGCGCTGCTCGACGCCCTGGAGAAACGCTTCGACTTCCGCGTGCCGCGACGCAACGGGCACAACACCGTGGAGGCCATCAACGCCATGCTCGAAGGTCGCGCCCGCGTGTTCATCGGCCTGGGCGGCAACTTCGCCCAGGCCACCCCGGACAGCCCACGCACCCACAAGGCGCTGGAAAGCTGCGCGCTGACCGTGCACATCAGCACCAAGCTCAACCGCAGCCACCTGACCTGCGGCGACGACGCGCTGATCCTGCCGTGCCTGGGCCGCACCGACATCGACCGCCAGGCCGACGGCCCGCAGGCGGTGACCGTGGAAGACTCCTTCAGCATGATCCACGCGTCCTTCGGCCAGCTGGAGCCGCTGTCGAAGCAGATGCGTTCGGAGCCGGCGATCATCGCCGGCATCGCCAAGGCCACCCTGGGCAACCGTCCGGTGGACTGGGACGCGCTGATCGCCGACTACGACCGCATCCGCGACCTGATCGCCGACACTATTCCCGGCTTCGCCGACTTCAACCGCCGCGTGGCCCACCCCGGCGGCTTCTACCTGGGCAACGCCGCCGGCGCGCGGCGCTGGAACACCGCCAGCGGCAAGGCCAACTTCAAGGCCAACGAGCTGCCCGCCGACCTGCTGCCGGAGAAGGTCCGGCAGACCGGCCAGCGCCCCGACCTGATCCTCCAGACCCTGCGTTCCCACGACCAGTACAACACCACCATCTACGGCCTGGACGACCGCTACCGCGGCGTGCGCGGGCAGCGCGAGGTGGTCTTCGCCAACGAGGCGGACATCCGCCGCCTGGGCTTCGAGCCGGGGCAGAAGGTGGACATGGTGTCGCTGTGGAGCGATGGCGTGGAGCGCCGGGTCAGCGGCTTCACCCTGCTGGCCTTCGACATCCCCGCAGGCCAGGCGGCGGCCTACTACCCGGAGACCAACCCGCTGGTGCCGCTGGAAAGCCACGGCGTGGGCAGCTACACACCGACCTCGAAGTTCATCGCGGTGCGCCTGGAAAGCGCACGGGGCGACGGACGCATCCTCTGAGCCGGCTGTAGACACCAGGCGTACGCAACCGCATCGCCACCCTGTGGGAGCGAGCTTGCTCGCGAACGAAGCCCGCTGCGGAGCCTGTTCGCGAGCAAGCTCGCTCGTACGCAAACACCTCACGCAGGAAATCTGCAGCGCCCCTGGAGCTGTATCCGTGGTTTATCTATTCGCGGACGGAGTCCGCTCCTACCAGGTGCAGGAGAAGCACCGTCGTAGGATGGTGTTGACCGAAGCGATACCCATCATCACGTCCGCACTGCCTACCCGTAGGAGCGCGCCATGCGCGCGATTCGGCAAGGTAGGATCGGGGGCTGTAGGAGAGGTCCGGTCGATTTCGTGAAATGCCATCATTGCAATAGCAATTTGTGCGCGAAGCACGCTGAAATCGTATCCTCGGAATAACACTCTGACAGCCCTTTCTAGAAAAAGTTCTGACCCTAAATCAAATACTTGCGTTTTTTGATGAAAGTCGCGTCACTCGTCGGCAGAGGCTTGTAAGGCCTTTCACACAACAGCAGCATCGGCGCCAACATTCACACAGAGAGAACCTCTCTATGAAGTACTCCTCGATGCTCCTGCTGTCTCTCGCGCTGGTCGGTGGGTCCGCCTTCGCGGACGGCGACACCCGTGCCGGCGTCGGTGGCGCCCTGGGCGGGGTATTGGGTTCGGTCGTCGGCAATGCGGTCGGCGGCAGCACCGGTGCGGCGATCGGCGCCGGTGTCGGTGGCGCGGCCGGTGGCGCGGTTGGCGCCCGGCGCGGCAACAAGACCGAAGCGGCCATCGGTGGCGGCCTCGGGGCGGCCGGCGGCCAGGTCATCGGCAACAAGATCGGTGGCAGCACCGGCGGTCTGATCGGCGCGGCCCTGGGCGGCGGCGGCGGCGGCGCGCTGGGCAACCACTACGCCGACAGCAACCGCGACGACGATGACGATCACTACGACCGTCGCGGCTACCGCCACGCCCGCTACGACGACCGTCGCCACTGGCACGACAACGGTCGCCATCGCGGCTGGTACAAGCACCATCGCCGCCACGGCGACTGGGATTGACCCAGGGCAGTTCGCCCGCGAGAAACCCTGCAATTCAGCCGGACGCACTTGTCCGGCTGTTTTGTGTCCGGAACAATGATTCCGACTCCATCCCCCAGCAAGGTTCGAACATGCGCAAGACTCTCTCGGTGCTGGCCTTCAGCCTGATCGCCAGCCAATACGCAGTGGCCGGCGACAATACCAACGCCGCGGTCGGTAGCGGCCTGGGCGGTGCCCTCGGCAACGTCGTCGGGGGCGCCCTGGGCGGTAGCACCGGTGCGGCCGTCGGCGCCGGCGTCGGTGGCGCGGCCGGTGGCGCCATGGGCGCGAAGGACGGCAAGAAGACCGAAGCGGCCATCGGCGGCGGCCTCGGCGCGGCCGGCGGTTCGGTGATCGGCAACAAGGTCGGCGGCTCCACCGGCGCGGCGATCGGCGCCGGCCTGGGCGGCGCGGCCGGCGGTGCGGTGGGCAGTTCGCTGGCCGACGACAACGATGGCCATCACAGCGGCCACGACGGCCACAAGCACAAACACAAGCACAAGAACAAACACCGCGACTGAGCCTGGCTCGGTCGACGAAAGCCCGCCCTCCGGCGGGCTTTCGCGTTTCAGGGGCAGGCGGGCAGGTGCGCCCGCAACGCTTCGGCCTCGGCCGGCGGGCGCCGTTCGACGCGGCGGTACTCGGCGCCGTCGGCCGTGCGCCGCAGCCAGCCGCCATCGACCAGCTCGCGGCGTAGCAGCAGGTGGTCGCCGATCCGTTCGCCGGCGCGGATCAGCGCGTTGAGCGCCCTCTCGTCGAGAACCTGGCGGGCCGGCAGGCGCGCCCAGATTATCCACAGGCACAACTGCCGGTGGCTGAACTTCTTCGGCCAGCGGGCCAGGTGGCCCTCGGCGTCGAAGTAGCGGCGCAGTTGCTCCACCAGGCGGAAGTCCACCACGAGCGGCGCCGGCGTCTCGGCCAGGCGCGCGGCCGCCAGCTGGCTGGCGCGCAGCGCCTGGAAATTGCGGAAGCCCTGGCTGCGCGAGAGCAGGTTGAGCATCTGCACATGGCCCGGCACCTCGTCCAGTTCGTCGAGTTGACGGACCAGCGAGCGGGCCAGCGCACAGATGTCGGGGGACGCGAAGGGAACGGGTGTCTTGGACACGATGCAATCCTCATCGGTGCCAAGGCCTCGCGAGAGGCTATCGGGGGTCGCCGTCTTCCGATGCGGCACGGGTTGCGTGATCGTATCGAAGGGGTTTCGCAGCGGCGCTGCGCGGCAGGTTTAGCACGCTCCGGAAGGAGGCGGCGACGCCTGGGTGAACTGCCGACCGGGGCCCAGCATAGGCGCCCGGTCGATCGCCGGCAAGCGTTGCGGCCTCAGCCCGACTGCGCCAGCAGTGCCTGCATCGCCTCGCGCAGCCCGGCGGGAATCGCCACCGGGCGGTTGCTCGCGCGCTCGACGAAGACGTGGACGAAACGCCCGGCGGCGCAGGCCAGCTCCTCGCCCTGACGGAACACCGCGAGCTCGTACTGCACCGAGCTGTTGCCCAGCTTGCCGACCCGCAGGCCGACCTCGATGCGTTCGGGGAAGGCCACCGGGGCGAAGTAGTCGCAGCTGGAGCTGACCACGAAGCCGACCACCTCGCCGTCATGGATGTCCAGCCCGCCCCGTTCGATCAGGTAGGTGTTCACCGCGGTGTCGAAGAAGCCGTAGTAGGTCACGTTGTTCACGTGGCCATAGACGTCGTTGTCGTGCCAGCGCGTGGTGATCGGCTGGAAGTGCCGGTAATCGGCGCGGCTGGGGTGCTGCTGGCTCATCGGGTTCCTCAGTGGACGGCGCGGTAGATCGCCAGGGCGGCGGCCTCGCCGACCTCGCGTGGGTTGTTGACCAGCAGCCGCTGCTGCTGCATCGCGTCGGCGGCCAGGGTGCGCAGCATGTACTCCGGCACGTCGAGGTCGCGCAGGCGCGTGGGCAGGCCACAGCGCGGGCTGAGCTGGGCCAGTTCGTCGATGAACTGGCTGGTCAGGCTGTCGGTGTCGCCGGGGCGCAGGCGCTCGCCGAGCAGCAGCGGCGCCAGTTCGGCATAGAGCGGCGCGGCGACCGGGGCATTGAAGCGCATCACTTCCGGCAGCACCAGGGCGTTGGAAAGCCCGTGGGGAATGTGGAAATGCCCGCCCAGCGGGTAGGCCAGGGCGTGCACCGCCGCCACCGGGGCGTTGGCGAAGGCCTGCCCGGCCAGGCAGGCGCCCAGCAGCATGGCCTGGCGCGCCTCGCGGTTGGCGCCGTGGTGGACCACCGCGTCGAGGTTGGCGGCGAGCAGGCGCAGGGCCTCGCGCGCCAGCAGGTCGGACAGCGGGTTCTTCTTCAGCTTGCTGGTGTAGGCCTCGATGGCGTGGACCATGGCGTCGATGCCAGTGGCGGCGGTCACCGCCGGCGGCAGGCCGAGGGTCAGGTCGGCGTCGAGCAGGGCCAGGTCCGGCAGCAGGTGCGGGCTGACCACGCCGCTCTTGGTGGTGGCGCCGGTGGTGACGATGGCGATGGGGGTCACTTCCGAGCCGGTGCCGGCCGTGGTCGGCACCTGGATCAACGGCAGCCGCGGGCCGCGCGCGTTGCCCACGCCAAACAGCTCGGGCAGTGTCTGGGTGGCTTGCGGGTGGGCCAGCAGGGCGACCAGCTTGGCCACGTCCATCGAGCTGCCGCCGCCGAAGCCGACGATCAGCTGCGCGCCCAGCGCCAGCGCCTGCATGGCGGCTTGCAGGACCACCGCCTCGGGCGGGTCGGCGAGCACCTGGTCGAACACCTCGACGGCCACCCCGGCGCTGGCGAAGCCCGGCAGCACGCCGGCCAGCATGTCCAGGCGGGTGATGCCGGGGTCGGTGACGATGAGCACCCGCAGCGCGCCGCGCTCGCGACAGAGTTCGCCGAGTCGGGCGGCGGAACCACTCTCGCAGAGGATCTGCGCGGTGGTGGCGAAGCTGAAAGGCTGCATGACATTTCCCCGTTGTTATCGTTGTACAGCGGAAAGTGCATGGCCCGTCGCGGCCTCGGGGGCGCGACGCAACCGGATGGCCGGGCCAGCATAGCAAGCCCTGGCGACCAGGCGGAACCTTGTATCGCTATGCGGAATGAGCGATCACCAACAAAACCGATGCAACGGGTGCGCAAACGCCTGCCGCGCGGGGCTGCGGCTATGCGGAAACGAGCGGGGATGCGGGCGGGAAGGCCCTCGCCGACGCGGCAAGGGCCGGGACGCGAGAAGCGCTCAGACCGCTACGGGCGCCTTGATGTGCGGATAGGACTCGTAGCCGAGCAGCTCGAAATCCTCGAAGCGGAAGTCGAACAGGTCCTTCACCTCGGGGTTGAGCTTCATGGTCGGCAGCGCCAGCGGCTCGCGGGTCAGCTGCAGGTCGGCCTGCTCCAGGTGGTTGGCGTACAGGTGGCAGTCGCCACCGGTCCAGATGAAGTCGCCCGGTTGCAGGCCGGCGACCTGCGCCACCATCAGGGTCAACAGGGCGTAGCTGGCGATATTGAAGGGCACGCCGAGGAAGATGTCCGCCGAACGCTGGTACAGCTGGCAGCTGAGCTTGCCGTCGGCGACGTAGAACTGGAACAGCGCGTGGCACGGCGGCAGGGCCATCTCGTCGATCAGCGCCGGGTTCCAGGCGGAGACGATCAGCCGGCGCGAGTCCGGGTTGTTCTTCAGCATCGTCATCAGGTTGGCGATCTGGTCGATGTGGCGGCCGTCCGGCGCCGGCCAGGAGCGCCACTGGTAGCCGTAGACCGGGCCGAGGTCGCCGTTCTCGTCGGCCCATTCGTCCCAGATGGAAACGCCGTTTTCCTTCAGGTAGGCGATGTTGGTCGAACCTTTGAGGAACCACAGCAGCTCATGGACGATCGACTTCAGGTGGCACTTCTTGGTGGTCACCAGGGGGAAGCCTTCGCTCAGGTCGAAGCGCATCTGGTAGCCGAACACGCTGTAGGTGCCGGTGCCGGTGCGGTCGGCCTTGAAGGTGCCGTGCTCGCGCACGTGGCGCATCAGGTCGAGGTACTGTTTCATGGAAAACCCGTGTCGTAGAGAGGTCCGCGAGGCACGCCGAAGGTTCGGCGCCGGCGCATTCGCCCGGCAGAATCGCGAGATGCCGCAATACTAAGGGGCGGGCCTGCGCATCGCCACCCTTTGCGACAAGGGGTGGCGACACCGGCCTGCAACATCGCCCCCGCAGCCTGGGGCGAACCAGAGGCCCGGCACGACCCGGCCCGCGCAGCACCGTGACGCCGCCGCCGGCGGCCTGATGAACGAGAGGTACGCATGCCCGACCAGCCTCCGCGCTTCACCCTTTCCCGCCGCCGCCTGCTGGCCATGGCCTGCGGCGGCCTCGTCGCCGGCGGCCTGCTGCTCGGCCCGGCGGCGGCCGCCTGGGCCGCGCTGACGCCACAGGCCGAGGCGGAGCTGGCGATCTTCATGACCCTGTCGCAACGCCTGAGCGGCCGCAGCAACCTCGACCCGCGCGTGGGCCAGCGCCTGTACCTGGCCCTGGCGCAGCGCGACAGCGCCCTGGCCCAGGGCCTGGCCGAGCTGCAGTCCGCCCTCGGCCAGCCGCCGCAACGCTGGAGCGAACGCCAGCAGTGGCTGGCGCGCCAGCTGCTGGCCGGCTGGTACCTGGGCACGGTCGGCGACGACCAGCGGCCGACCCTGGTGGCCTACGAAAACGCGCTGATGTTCCGCGTGGTGGACGATGTGCTGGCGCCGCGCAGCTACTGCGCCAGCCAGCCCGGCTACTGGGCCGAGCAACCAGTGGAACGGGAAGCCTGAGCATGGCCGACACGCAAAGCGCCGACTACGTGGTGATCGGCTCCGGCGTCGCCGGCGCGCTGGTCGCCCACCAGCTGGCCCTGGCCGGCAAGGACGTGCTGATCCTCGAGGCCGGGCCGCGGCTGTCGCGCTGGGAGATCGTCGAACGTTTCCGCAACCAGGCAGACAAGTCCGACAACCAGGCGCCCTACCCGTCCATGGCCTACGCGCCGCACCCGCAGTACCACCCGAACAACCACTACCTGGTGCAGAAGGGCGAGCACCCCTACGACGTGCAGTACCTGCGCGTGGTCGGCGGCACCACCTGGCACTGGGCGGCCTCGGCCTGGCGCTTCCTGCCGGCCGACTTCAAGTTGCTCAGCCTGTACGGCGTCGGCCGCGACTGGCCCTTCGAGTACGCCGAGCTGGAGCCCTGGTACCAGCGCGCCGAGGAGGCCCTGGGGGTGTGGGGCCCGGGCGACGAGGAGCTCGGCTCGCCGCGCGGCCGGCCCTATCCCATGCCGCCGCTGCCGCTGTCGTGGAACGAGCAGCGGGTGAAGGACGTGCTCAACGCCAGCGGCTACCGCGTGGTCACCGAGCCGGTGGCGCGCAACAGCCGGCCCTACGACCAGCGCCCGACCTGCTGCGGCAACAACAACTGCATGCCGATCTGCCCGATCGGCGCCATGTACAACGGCATCGTCCATGTCGAGAAGGCCGAGGACGCCGGCGCCCGGCTGATCGAGAGCGCCGTGGTGTTCCGCCTGGAGAAGGGCGACGACGGGCGCATAGTCGCGGCCCTCTACAAGGACCCGCAAGGCGAGGAGACGCGGGTCGAGGGCAAGGTCTTCGTGCTCGCCGCCAACGGCGTGGAGACGCCGAAGCTGATGCTGATGTCCGAGGTCGGTAACCGCTCGGACATGGTCGGCCGCAACCTCATGGACCACCCTGGCACCGCCGTGCGCTTCTACGCCGAGGAGCGCCTGTGGCCGGGGCGCGGGCCGCAGGAAATGACCTCGATGGTGGGCTTTCGCGACGGCGCCTTCCGCAGCCAGTACGCGGCGAAGAAGATCCACCTGTCCAACCTCTCGCGCGTCGACCAGGTGAGTGCCGAGCTGATCGCCCAGGGCCCGCTGCTGCTCGGCCGCGAGCTGGAAACGCAGATCCGCGACCGCGCCGCGCGCTTCGTGCGCTTCGACAGCTTCCACGAAATCCTCCCGCGCCCGGAGAACCGCATCGTGCCCAGCGCCACCGAGCGCGACGCCCTCGGCATCCCCAAGCCGGAGTTCACCTACGCCATGGACGACTACGTACGCCGAAGCGCCGCGCATACCCGCGAAGTCTACGCCCACGCCGCGAAACTGCTTGGCGGCAGCCAGGTGCAGTTCGAGGACAGCTTCGCCAACAACAACCACATCACCGGCACCACGCTGATGGGCGACGACCCCGGCGACTCGGTGGTGGACAAGGACTGCCGCAGCCACGACCACCCCAACCTGTTCATCGCCGGCAGCTCGGTGATGCCCACGGTCGGCTCGGTGAACTGCACCCTGACCATCGCCGCCCTGGCCCTGCGCCTGGCCGAGCGCCTGCAGCGGGAGGCCTGAGCATGTTCGCCCGCCTCCTCCGCGCCACCCTGCTGCTGCCCTGCCTGGCCCAGGCCGCCCCGGCGCTGGACCCGGCGCCGGCCGAGCTGCTGCAGCGCGGCGAATACCTGGCCCGCGCCGGCGACTGCGCGGCCTGCCACACGGCGCCCGGCGGCAAGCCGTTCGCCGGCGGCCTGCCGCTGTCCACGCCGCTGGGCGCGGTGTACTCCAGCAACATCACCCCGGATCCGCGCACCGGCATCGGCAGCTACGCCTACGAGGACTTCGCCCGCGCCCTGCGCCAGGGCGTGGCCAAGGGCGGCATGCACCTGTACCCGGCGATGCCCTACACCGCCTACACGAAGATCACCGACGAGGACATGCAGGCGCTCTACGCCTACTTCCTGCGCGGCGGCGTCGAGGCTGTGGCCCAGGCCAACCACGACAGCGACATCCCCTGGCCGCTGGACATGCGCTGGCCGCTGGCGATCTGGAACACGCTGTTCCACGAGGACGGCGTCTACCGGCCCAACCCGAAGCAGAGCGAGGCCTGGAACCGCGGCGCCTACCTGGTCCAGGGCCTGGCCCACTGCGGCACCTGCCATACCCCGCGCGGCCTGGCGTTCCAGGAAAAGGCCCTGGACGAGCAGGACGCCGGCTACCTGTCCGGCGCCGCCCTTGGCGGCTGGTACGCCTTCAACATCACCAGCGACACCCACAGCGGCATCGGCGGCTGGAGCGACGCCGAGCTGGTGCAGTACCTGCGCGCCGGCCAGCTGCAGGGCAAGGCCCAGGCCGCCGGGCCCATGGCCGAAGCCGTGGAGCACAGCTTCCAGTACCTGCGCCCCGCCGACCTGCAAGCCATCGCCACCTACCTGCGCAGCGTCCGCGCAGTGAGCGACGGCGAGCGCAAGTCGCGCTTCGCCTGGGGCGACGCCGCCGACGATGTGATCGCGTTGCGCGGCGAAGGCTTCAACCCCAGCGACGACGACGGCGCCCGCCTGTTCCTCGGCAACTGCGCCAGCTGCCACGACTGGAGCGGCCAGGGCGCGAAGGACGGCTACTACCCGATGCTCAGCCACAACAGCACCGTCGGCGCGCTGCAGCCGGACAACCTGGTGCAGGTCCTGCTCAGCGGCGTGCAGCGGCGCACCGGCGACCAGGAGGTGTTCATGCCCGGCTTCGCCGGTACCCTCGACGACCAGCAGATCGCCACCCTGGTCAACTACCTCACCGCGCAGTTCGGCAACCCCGCGGTGAAGGTGGACAGCGCTCGCGTCGCCGCCATCCGCCAACCATGATCCGTCTTTCGGCTGAACCGGAAGCGGCCCACTCCGGCCGGGGTTTGACATCCCCCCGGCAGTCCCTGAAGCTGCTGCCACCGTGATGAACAGCTGCCCGTACATCGGACGTCCGCATGCAGAAAAGCGATAAGAAGAACGCCCGCAAGCCCCAGGCTCCAGCGCCCGCCAATCCCCTCGCCCGCCGCCTGCTCGGCGCCCTCGCCGGGGTCCTGCTGCTGGCCAGCGCGGCGGCCTGGTGGTACGCCGAGCGCAGCGCCCCCAGCCTGAACGTACCGGCCACCGCCAGCGCTCCGGCGAAGCCAGTCGTGGCCGCCACGCCAGCGCCGCCGGCTTTCGTCGACGAACAGCAATGCCAGGGCTGCCACCAGGACCAGTTCAAGGACTGGCAAGGCTCGCACCACCAGAAGGCCATGCAGGTCGCCAACGACGCCAACGTCCTCGGCGACTTCGCCGAGGCGAAGTTCAAGGGCGAGGCGGAGAGCACCCGGTTCTTCCGCAAGGGCGAGGAGTTCTGGGTCAACACCCCCGGCGCCGACGGCAAGCCGGCGGACTTCAAGGTGGCCTACACCTTCGGCGTGGCGCCCCTGCAGCAGTACCTGGTGGAATACCCCGGCGGCCGCCTGCAGGCCCTCGGCGTGGCCTGGGATACCCAGAAGCAGCGCTGGTTCGAGCTCAACCCCGGGCAGCGCATCGACTTCAAGGACGAACTGCACTGGACGCGCCCGGCGCAGAACGCCAACTTCATGTGCATCGAATGCCACACCACCGACTTCAAGCGTAACTTCGACGCCGACAAGAACGCCTTCGCCAGCCACTGGCAGAGCCTCGGCGTCGGCTGCCAGGCCTGCCACGGCCCGGCGGCGCGGCACCTGGAATGGGCGAAGAAGCCCGACGGCGACGCCCGGCGCGGCTTCGACAAGCCGCTCGGCGCCAGCACCGCCGCCAGCGAACTGGTGGAGAACTGCGCGCGCTGCCACGCGCGCCGCGCGCCGTTGGGCGACGGTTTCCAGCACCGCAATCGGTTCATGGACGACTACCTGCCCAGCCTGCTCACCCGCGAGCTCTACCAGATCGACGGGAAGATCAAGGACGAGGTCTTCGAGTGGGGCTCCTTCACCCAGAGCAAGATGTTCGAGAAAGGCGTGAAGTGCACCGACTGCCACAACCCGCACAGCGGCCAGGTGAAGATCGTCGGCAACGGCCTCTGCCTGCAATGCCACAACCCGGCGGGCAAGCCGGTGCGCGAGGGCATCGACGGCAAGGGCCTGCTGGCGAAGAACTACGACTCGCCCGAGCACCATCACCACCAGCCCGGCACCCCCGGCGCGCAGTGCACCTCGTGCCACATGCCGGGCAAGTACTACATGGTCAACCACTACCGGCATGACCACAGCTTCAGCATCCCCGACCCGGAGCACGCGCAGAAGCTGGGGGCGCCGGACGCCTGCCTGGGCTGCCACCGCGACAGCGCCTCGAAGGTCGGCGAACAGTTCCGCCTGTGGTACGCCAGCCAGGCCAAGGCGCCCACCGCCGTACCGCGCTACGACGACACCCTGTGGAAGGCCCGCAACGGCCAGCCGGGCGCCTCGCGCGCGCTGCACCTGCTGCTGGCCAGCCCGGAGCTGCCGGCGATCCGCCGCGCCACCCTGCTCGCCGAGCTGGCCAACTACCCCAGCTCGCGTTCGCTGGAGCTGGCCGGCCAGGGCCTGCGCGATGCCGACCCGCAGGTGCGCAACGCCGCCATCGGCGCCCTCGCCGCGCTGAGCGGCCCGCCGCGCCAGGCGCTGCTGCTGGCGCCGCTGCTGGACGACCCGCAACGTGCCGTGCGCCTGAGCGCCGCCTGGCAGTTGGCGCAGTTGCCGCCGGAAGTGCGCGGCAGCCTCCGCGAGCCGCTGGCCAAGGGCCTGAAGGAGTACGAAGAGGTGCAACTGAGCCTGGCCGAGCGCGCCGAGTCGAACCTCAACCGCGCCATGCTCTACCAGCTCACCGGCCGCGACGCCGAAGTGGAGCCGGCCCTGCGCGCGGCCCTGGTGCGCGACCCCGACTTCCTCCCGGCGGCGGTCAGCCTCTATCAATGGCTGGAAGCCCGTCAGCGCCCCGACGAAGCCCGCCAGCTGTTGGACGACGAGCTCAAGCGGCATCCGCAGTCCGGCCTGCTGCACCACGCCCTGGGCCTGGCGCTGATCCGCCAGGGCCAGCGCGACGCGGCGCTCAAGGAACTCCGCGAAGCGGTGCGCCTGGCCCCGGAAAGCGCGCAATTCCGCTACATCCTGGCCATCGCCCTGCACGACACCGGCCAGGCCGACGCCGCCTGCCGCGAGCTGGAGCAACTGCTGCAGCGCCACCCGGCGAACCGCGACGCGCGCCTGGCGCTGATCGGCTACCTGCGTGAGATCGGCCAGTTGGAGAAGGTGCAGATGCAACTGGCCGAGCTGGAACAGCAGAACCCCGACGACCCCGCCCTCAAGGGCGAGTGAGGCGGCTTGCGAGCCCCCGGCGCGATCCGCCGGGCGGCTCGGAACTCGCCGACGGCGGCGCACTCTGAGGGGGCAGCAACGCAGTCACCCTAGGAGTTTTCATGCGTATCCCCGGAGCGGCCCTGGCCCTCGTCCTGTCTTCCCTGCCCGTCACCGCCGCCTTCGCCGAGGACGCCGGTTTCTGGCGCGGCGTGCTCTCCACCGGCGCCACCACCGCCTCCAGCTACCTGACCAGCGGCGGCGACCACAAGTTGATCGGCCCGCTGGCCGACGACGCCGGCAGCTTCGTCGCCAGCGAGGGCGCCATCCGCGGCCCCTACCTGGAAGCCGAGCTGCAACGCCTGCGCGGCGAGCACCCGGAGCTGCAGCAACGCAGCGACCTGGAGCTGGCCAGCGCGCTGCTGGGTAGCCAGGCGGCACCCTGAGCCTGCGCTTCCGAGCCCGTATGCGCGGGCTCGGAACCCGCCACCGGGAAGTTTTCCTGAACTCGCCGCTGCGCATTCGGCTCACAAGGTCATGCGGACCTACGGAGGAGCACTCCCATGCGCATGATCAAACTGACCGGCATCCTCGCCCTCTTCGCCTTCCTGCCCCTCGCCCCGGCCATGGCCGACGGCTTCTGGCGTGACATCATTTCCTCCGGGGCCACCACCGCCTCGACCTACCTGACCTTCAAGCACGACCACAAGCTGATCCTCGCCGCCCGCGACGACGCCGGCAGCTACGTGGCCAGCGACGGCGCCATCCGCGGGCCGTACCTGGAAGCCGCCATGCAGCGCCTGCGCAGCGAGCACCCGGAGCTGCAGCAACGCAGCGACATGGAGCTGGCCAACGCCATCCTGACGAGCCAGGACGGCACCGCTCGATAAGCGCAAAACGCAGCGGCCGGGGCGTTTCGCGCCCCGGCCGCTTCGCGTGGCCACCCGTGGCTCAGGCCGGCGCGGCGACCTTCTCCTTTTCTTCCTCGTGTTTCTGTTTCCGCGGGCGCACGCCCACCAGCGAGGCGACCACGATCAGGCAGCCGCCGATCCACGCCAGCGGGCTGAGCTGCTCGTTGAGCCAGAGCACCGCGAAGAACGCGCCGAACAGCGGTTCCATGCCCATCAGCAGCGACGCGCGGGTCGGGCTGGTGAACTGCAGCGCGAAGTTCTGCGCGAAGAAGGCGAACAGGGTGCAGAACAGCACCAGGTACACGCTGGCGATCCAGAACGCCGACGCATGGGGCAGTTCCGGAATACTCCCGGCGGTCAGCAGCAGGAGCAGCAGGCTGCCGAAACCGACCACGCCGACCTGCACGGCGGTGATCGCCAGGGCCGGGATCTTCGAATCCTGCAACAGGGTCTTGGTGGCGCACACCATCAGCGCGCGCAGCAACGCGGCCATCAGCATCAGCCAGTCGCCACGGTTCATCTGCAGCTCGCCGGCGCCGGTCAGCAGGAAGGCGCCGAGCAGCGACAGGCCGGCCATGGCCAGCGCCTCGCCGCCGGGGCGGCGGCGGAACACCACCCACTCGACCAGCGGCGTCAGCACCACGCACAGGCTGATCAGGAAGGCCGCGTTGCTCGCCGAGGTCTGCGCCACGCCGTAGGTCTCGCAGAGGAAGATGCCGAGCAGCAGGGTGCCCAGCAGCGCGCCGGGGAGCAGCGCGCGCTTCGCGTGGCCGCGCAGGAATGGCAGCAGCAGCACGAAGGTCATGATGAAGCGCACGCAGAGGAAGCCCATCACCGGGTAGAACACCAGGGCCCCCTTCGCCACGCCGTAGCTGGTGCCCCAGATGACGGCGACCAGCAGCAGCATCAGCTCCGAGATTCTCGCTTTCGACAGGTTCATGCGGGCTTGTCCTTGCGGGTGAAGGCGACGATCAGGGCGTCGCGGTAACCCTCTTCGCCCTCCTTCGCGCAGTCGATGGGAGTGACTTCGTGGAACACCTGGCGGTCGTCGGCGACGATGATGTCGAGCCCCTGGCTCAGCATCACTTCGATCAGGGTGCGGTCCTCGCGGTCCGAGACGCGGGTCACGCCGCCGCTGACGCCGGCCCGGCGCACCAGCATCATGATGATGAAGTCGACGCCGTCGCGATGCCGCCCCTCGGGGGTCGGCTTGCCCTGTTCCAGCTCGTTGGTGACGATGCGGTACGGGTGCAGGCGGATGTTCCACTCGCAGCGCGCGCCGCTCACCCCGTCGAAGATGCGCACCATGCCGGCGAGCAGGGCGTGGAAGAACGGGTGCTCGACGAAGCCGTCCTCCAGCGGCAGGAACTGCCGCGGCACACCGCCGTTCAGGCTGTTGATGTACTTGGGCTGCTCGTAGGGCGCGTGGGGCAGCTTGCGCAGCGGGCCGCCCACCTGGAAGTCGAACTCGCTGTAGCGCCGGTAGCGGTAGGTGCCCTGGTCGGCCATGTGCTCGTCGAGCGCCAGGTTTTCCCAGAAGGCGGCGAAGGACGCCCAGGTGTCCTCGTCGAGGTTGAACCAGCGCGCCAGGTCGGGGCCGGACTTGAAGCTCCAGCCCTCGCGCAGCAGGTCGCCGCCGATGGCGCCCACGCCCTGCTGGCTGAGCGCGAGTTCCATGCAGGCCAGGCTCATTGCGCGGCTCCTTCCAGCTGTACGACGCGCAGCGCCGGGCGCTCCCCATGGATTTCCGCCAGGGTGCGGCTGGAGCGGGCCTTGGCGATCTCCTTCTCCCAGCCATCGCGGTCGGTCAGGTACAGCGCCGCGGGCGCGCGGATCGAGGCCAGCTGGGCGTTGCCCGGGCTGAGCTTGAGGGTCACCTTGCCGGTGACGGCCTTGGCGGTTTCGGCGATGAAGGCGTCGGCCGAGGAACGCAGCGTGCAGAACCAGCGGCCCTCGATGGCTTCGCGGACCCACAGCTGCTCCAGCGAAATCTTCTCGCGGATCAGCTCGGCGTCGAGCACGGCGGTCTCCAGCATGCGATAGGCGCACATCAGCACCGCTGCCGCCGGCGCTTCGCGGACCTCCAGCACCTTCTCGCCGCCCTCCAGGTGTTCGAGCCCGCTGAAGCGGCCGATCTGGAAGGCGCCGGCCAGGTGGTTGGCCTGGTGGACCAGCTCGATCAACGGCAGGATCTGGCCGTTCAGGGCGAACGGGCGGCCACCGCGGAACTCGATCTCCAGGGTGTCCTGGGCCTGGGGCTGGCCCGGTCGGGTCCAGGAGTAGATGTCTTCGCTGATGGCGAAGTTCTCCGGGTTGTCCAGGCAGCCCGATTCGTACTCGCGTACCCAGAGGTTGGCGTCGCCGCTCATGCCGCGCGACTGGAAGCCGGTGAGGCCGGCCTCGCCCAGCTCGCGGATCTTCTCCTCGCGGGTCAGCGCCGAGTATTCGTAGGGGCTGCCGGTGTAGCCGGTGAAGCCCAGCTGCTTGATCGCCCCGTTCAGCCGGCGCAGGCTGTTCTGCGACTGGTTGGCGGTGTGCAGGATGGCGCCGCAGCCCAGCCGGTGCGCGGTTTCCACGGCGAAGCGGGCGATGATCGGGCGCGACAGCGACGAGCTGATCGGGTACATCCCCAGGTACTGCGCGTTGGCCCGCAGGGCCGGCAGCACCGCTTCCTCGACGAAGGTCGAGCGACCGTCCACCAGCTTGAGGGTGGCGCCGAAGAACCCGGCGATGCGCTCGAGCTCCGCCTGGTCGGCGCCTTCGCCCATGTCCACGGCCAGCGCCGTCACCTTGCAGCCGAGCCGCGAGAGTTTGTGCAGCAGGTAGCTGCTGTCCAGGCCGCCGCTGAACAGGGTCAGCACGTGGCCGGTGCGCTGCGTTACGAAAGAGAGATCTTCCAGACTACGAACATCCATTCCCCGGGTCATGCGAGCTAGCCTCATAGGTCGAGTTGATCTGGACTTTCGCGTCCAGCGCTCGGATTATCGGCAAGCCATCGCGCGTCCCATTAGCCCCAGCCACAGGACAACAGTTTTGCGCTCCGAGAACGAATCCCTCCGGCTGCTGCCCTTCATGTCGGTCTTCGTCAAGGTGGTGGAGCTGGGCAGCTTCTCGGCCGCCGCCGAGCACCTGGCCCTGGCGCCCTCAGCGGTGAGCCGGCAGGTCGCGGCCCTGGAAAAGGCCCTCAGCGTCAAGCTGCTGGAGCGCACCACGCGCAAGCTGCGGCTGTCCGAGGTGGGCGCGGAGGTCTACGCGCACTGCCGCGAGCTGGTGGAGGCGGCGCGTTCGGCGCAGGAGGCCGCCGAGCGTTTCGTCAGCAGCCCCCAGGGGCTGGTGAAGATCAGCGCGCCCAAGGCCTTCGGCAAGATTCTCATCAGCCCGCTGATTCCCGAGTTCCTGCACCTGTACCCGAAGGTGGACGTGCAACTGATGCTCAGCGACCAGCCGAGCAACCATATCGACGACTTCGACCTGCTGGTGCGCATCACCGACACTCCGCCGCTGGGCCTGGCGGCGCGCCCGCTGATCGACGTGCACCACCTGCTCTGCGCCAGCGAGCAGTACCTGGCCCAGGCCGGCATCCCGGAACACCCGGACGACCTCGCCGCGCACAGTTGCATCTACCTGGGCGAGACGCCCAGCGACAATCGCTGGCAGCTACGCCACGTGGACAGCGGGGAGAAGGTGACGGTCAGCGTGAAGGGCCGCTTCGTCAGCAACCACAGCGAGGTGCGCCTCGGCGCGGTGCTGGCCAACCTCGGCGTGGGCTGCCTGCCGTTCTTCACCGCCGCCGAGGCCATGGCCCGCCACCAGGTGGTCGAGGTGCTGCCGCAATGGCGCTACGAGACCACCTACCACGGCAAGGCCTGGATCCTCTACCCGCCCAACCGCTACCTGCCACCCAAGTGCCGGGCGCTGATCGACTTCCTGGCCAGCCGCATCGGCCAGCCGGACGCCCCCACCGCGGGCGCCTGAACCCCGCGCCTACTCGCGGTACTCGTCCACCGGCACGCAGGCGCAGAACAGGTTGCGGTCGCCGAACACGTTGTCCACCCGGTTCACCGTCGGCCAGTACTTGAAGGCGCGGGTGTGCTCGCTGGGGGTCACCGCCTCGGCGATCGAGTAGGGCCGCTGCCACACCCCGGTGACGTCGGCCAGGGTGTGCGGCGCGCGCTTGAGCGGGTTGTCCTCGGCCGGCCACTCGCCGGTCTCGACCTTGGCGATCTCCGCGCGGATGCTCAGCATCGCCTCGACGAAGCGGTCCAGCTCGTGCAGCGACTCGCTCTCGGTGGGCTCCACCATCAGCGTGCCGGGCACCGGGAAGGACATGGTCGGGGCGTGGAAGCCGTAGTCCATCAGGCGCTTGGCCACGTCTTCCTCGCTGATCCCGGTCTGCGCCTTGAGCGGGCGCAGGTCGAGGATGCACTCGTGGGCCACGCGCTCGTTGCGCCCGCGATAGAGCACCGGGAAGGCGCCATCCAGGCGCTGGGCCAGGTAGTTGGCGTTGAGGATGGCGACTTCGGTGGCGTCGGCCAGTTGCGGGCCCATCATGGCGATGTACATCCAGCTGATCGGCAGGATGCTGGCGCTGCCCCAGGGCGCGGCGCTGACCGCGTCGTTCAGCGGGTTCGGCCCCTCGATGCGGATCACCGGGTGGTTGGCGACGAACGGTGCCAGGTGCTTCCTCACGCCGATCGGGCCCATGCCCGGCCCGCCGCCGCCGTGGGGGATGCAGAAGGTCTTGTGCAGGTTCATGTGCGAGACGTCGGCGCCGATGTCCGCCGGCCGCGCCAGGCCGACCTGGGCGTTGAGGTTGGCGCCGTCCATGTAGACCTGGCCGCCGTGGCTGTGGATAACCTCGCAGATCTCGCGGATGCCTTCCTCGTATACGCCGTGGGTCGAGGGGTAGGTGATCATCAGGCAGGACAGCTGCGCGCCGGCCTCGGCGGCCTTGGCCTTGAGGTCGTCGAGGTCGACGTTGCCGCCCTTGTCGCATTCCACTATCACCACGCGCATGCTCGCCATGATCGCCGAGGCCGGGTTGGTGCCGTGGGCCGAGGACGGGATCAGGCAGACGTTGCGGTGCCCCTCGCCACGGCTCTCGTGGTATTTGCGGATCGCCAGCAGCCCGGCGTACTCGCCCTGGGCGCCGGAGTTGGGCTGCATGCAGATGGCATCGAAGCCGGTGATCGCGCGCAGCCAGCTTTCCAGCTCGTCGATCAGCAGGCGGTAGCCTTCGGCCTGCTCGCGCGGCACGAAGGGGTGCAGGTTGGCGAATTCCGGCCAGGTGATGGGGATCATCTCGCTGGTGGCGTTGAGCTTCATGGTGCAGGAGCCCAGCGGGATCATCGCCTGGTTCAGCGCCAGGTCCTTGCCTTCGAGCTGGCGCAGGTAGCGCAGCATCTCGGTCTCGCTGTGGTGGCGGTTGAACACCGGGTGTTCCAGGTAGCCCGAACTGCGCTGCAGCGCGCCGGGGATGCCGCCGGACAGGCTGCCGGCGTCCAGCACCGCGACGTTCAGGCTGTGCCCGGCGCCGAGGAAGATGTCGAACAGCGCCGCCACCGTGGCGGCGTCGCAGGTCTCGTCGAGGCTGACGCCCAGGCGCTCCTCGCCGACGATGCGCAGGTTGACGCGCGCCGCGCGGGCGCGTTCGAGGATGGCGGCCTGCTGCGCGCCCACCTCCAGGGTCAGGGTGTCGAAGAAATGCGCGTTGACCCGCTTCAGGCCCTTGGCGAACAGCCCGGCGGCGAGGATCGCGGTGAGCCGGTGCACGCGCTGGGCGATGCGCTTGAGGCCCTCGGGGCCGTGGTAGACCGCGTAGAGGCTGGCGATGTTGGCCAGCAGCACCTGCGAGGTACAGACGTTGGAGTTGGCCTTCTCGCGGCGGATGTGCTGCTCGCGGGTCTGCAGCGCCATGCGCAGCGCGGTGTTGCCACGGGCGTCGCGGGACACGCCGATGATCCGCCCGGGCATGGCTCGCTTGAATTCGTCGCGGGTGGCGAAGAACGCCGCGTGCGGCCCGCCGTAGCCCATCGGCACGCCGAAACGCTGGGCGCTGCCGAGCACCACGTCGGCACCCAGCTCGCCGGGCGGGGTCAGCAGCAGCAGGCTGAGCAGGTCGGCGGCGACGCAGGCGACGGCCTGCTGGGCGTGCAGGGCGTCGATCGGCACGCGCAGGTCACGGATCTCGCCGCGGCTGTCGGGGTACTGCAGCAGCGCGCCGAACACCGCGTGCTGGCTGAGCTGGTCGAGTTCGTCCACCACCAGGTCGAAGCCGAACGCCTCGGCGCGGGTGCGCACCACGGAAATCGTCTGCGGGTGGCAATTCGCGTCGACGAAGAACAGGTTGCTCTTCGCCTTGGCCACCCGCTTTGCCAGGGCCATGGCCTCGGCGGCGGCGGTGGCCTCGTCGAGCAGCGAGGCGCTGGCCAGCTCCAGGCCGGTGAGGTCGATGGTCAGTTGCTGGAAGTTCAGCAGCGCCTCCAGGCGGCCCTGGGCGATCTCCGGCTGGTAGGGGGTGTAGGCGGTGTACCAGCCGGGGTTCTCCAGCACGTTGCGGAGGATCACCGTGGGCGTGAGGGTGCCGTAGTAGCCGGTGCCGATCAGGCTGGTCCACAGCTGGTTGCGCTGGGCGTGTTCGCGCAGCCGGGCCAGGGCGCCCTGTTCGTCCAGCGCCGCCGGCAGTTCCAGGGCGCGGTTCAGGCGGATCGCCGGCGGCACCGTCTGCACGACCAGCTCTTCGCGGCTGGCCACGCCCAGGGTGTCGAGCATGCGCCGCTGCTCCGCCTCGTCGGGCCCGAGGTGGCGGCGCAGGAAGGCGTCGGGCTGGTTCAGCTGGGACAGCGTGGGGCTTTTCGACATGGCCTGGACCTCGATCGGCAATTCACGATCAAGACAGGATAGGCCAGGCTCACGGAACAAGGCCCCGACGATGCGGGGCCTTGGAAAACGCTCCGCCGGTCAGGCGTCGGCGTCGCAGGCGGCCTGGTAGCCGGCGGCGTCGAGCAGCTTGTCCAGCTCGGCCGGGTTGCTCGGCTTGAGCTTGAAGAACCAGGAGGCGTAGGGGTCGTTGTTGACCTCTTCCGGGGTGTCGGCCAGGGCCTCGTTGATGGCGATCACTTCGCCACCGACCGGGGCGTAGATGTCCGAGGCGGCTTTCACCGACTCGACCACGCCGGCTTCCTGGCCAGCGTTCAGTTGCTTGCCGAGTTCCGGCAGCTCGACGAAGACCACGTCGCCCAGGGCTTCCTGGGCATGGTCGGAGATGCCCACGGTGACGGTACCGTCGGCTTCCAGGCGCGCCCACTCGTGGCTGGCGGCGTAACGCAGGTCGGCGGGAATGTTGCTCATCTTGTTTTCCTCGGGGACGGGGCAGCGGCGACGACGGGTCGCCTATGCAATTTAGATCAGGGCTTTGCCATGGCGCACGAAATTCGGCTGAACGACGCGCACCGGGTACCACTTGCCACGGATTTCCACCTCGGCGCGGTCGCCGCTGCCGGCCGGCAGGCGCGCCAGGGCGATGGACTTGTTGAGGGTCGGCGAGAAGCTGCCGCTGGTGATCTCGCCGTCGCCGATGCCGGCCACCCGCACCACCTGGTGCGCACGCAGCACGCCGCGCTCTTCCAGCACCAGGCCGACCAGCTTCGGTTGCTCGCCGGTGGCGCGCAGCGCCTCCAGGGCGCGGCGGCCGATGAAGTCGCGCGACTCCGGCTCCCAGGCGATGGTCCAGCCCATGTTGGCGGCCAGCGGCGAGACCTCTTCGTCCATGTCCTGGCCGTAGAGGTTCATTCCGGCTTCCAGGCGCAGGGTATCGCGCGCGCCCAGGCCGGCGGGGGCGATGCCGGCGCCGACCAGTTCGTTGAGGAAGCCCGGCGCCTCGGCGGCCGGCAGCATGATTTCCAGGCCGTCCTCGCCGGTGTAGCCGGTGCGGGCGATGAACCAGTCACCATCGGCCTTGCCCTGGAACGGCTTGAGTTCGCGGATCAGGGTGGCGCGCGAGGGGGTCACCAGCTCAGCGGTCTTGTCCCGCGCGTTGGGGCCCTGGACGGCCAGCATGGCCAGGTCCGGACGTTCCTGCAGCTGGACTTCGAAGCCCTCGGTGTGGGCCTGCATCCAGGCCATGTCCTTGTCGCGGGTGGCGGCGTTGACCACCACCCGGTAGCCGTACACGCCCAGGTAGACGATCAGGTCGTCGACCACACCGCCGTGCTCGTTGAGCATGCCGCTGTACAGCGCCTTGCCGGGCACCTGCAGGCGCGCAACGTCGTTGGCGAGCAGGCGCTGCAGGTACTCCCTGGACTGCGGGCCGGTGACGTCGACCACGGTCATGTGGGAGACGTCGAACACGCCGCAGTCACGGCGAACCTGGTGGTGCTCTTCGACCTGCGATCCGTAGTGCAACGGCATGTCCCAACCGCCGAAATCGACGATCTTCGCGCCGAGTGCAACATGCAGGTCGTAGAGCGGGGTGCGCTGTCCCATGGGTGTTCTCCTTCCGGGAATGGCGGATGCGGAGCGCGAGGGCGGCCCGCACGAAACGCGCGCATTGTAGCCGCTAGGCGGGAGCCTGGACACCTCGCCCGACGGCCGATTCCCGCCCCGCCGCGCTGGCCGCGGAACGGCGGATCAGCAGCGCCACCGGCAGCAGCCCGGCCAGCACCAGGCTCAGCGCCGGCAGCGCGGCGCGGGCCCATTCGCCCTCGCTGGTCATCTCGAACACGCGCACGGCCAGGGTGTCCCAGCCGAAAGGCCGCATCAGCAGCGTAGCCGGCATTTCCTTCAATACGTCGACGAACACCAGCAGCGCGGCGCTCATCAGCCCCGGCGCCAGCAGCGGCAGGTAGACCCGCGCGAACAGCACCGGGCCGGCCACGCCGAGGCTGCGCGCGGCCTCGGCGAAGGACGGGCGGATGCGCAGCAGGGTGCTTTCCAGCGGGCCCTCGGCCACCGCCAGGAAGCGGATCAGGTAGGCCACCAGCAGCGCCCCCAGGCTGCCCAGCAGCAGCGGCTTGCCGGCGCCGCCGAGGGCGCTGGAGAGCGGGATCACCCAGTGGTTGTCCAGCCAGCTGAAGGCCAGCATGATCGCCACCGCCAGCACCGAGCCGGGCAGCGCGTAGCCGAGGTTGGCCAGCCCCACCGCCGCGCGCACCGGCGCCGTCGGCGCCTGGCGCCGGGCGAAGGCCAGCAGCAGGCCGACCGCCACGCACAGCGCGGCCGCCGCCGCGCCCAGGGCCAGGCTGTGCCAGAGCAGGCCCCAGTAGCGTTGGTCGAGGTCGAAGCGGCCGCGCTGCCAGCACCACACCAGCAGCTGCGCCAGCGGGATGACGAAGGCGCAGGCGAACACCAGCCCGCACCAGGCGCTGGCGGCGAACGCCCGGAACCCGCGCAGGCGATACAGCGGCGCGGTGCGCGGCCGCTCACTGGCGGCCACGGCGCGGCCACGGGTGCGCCTTTCGCCGAGCACCACGAGGAACACCCCGAGCAGCAGCAGGCTGGCCAGCTGGGTGGCGCTGGACAGGCTGTAGAAGCCGTACCAGGTCTTGTAGATGGCGGTGGTGAAGGTGTCGAAGTTGAACACCGAGACGGCGCCGAAGTCGGCCAGGGTCTCCATGATCGCCAGGGCCAGCCCTGCGCCGATCGCCGGCCGCGCCATGGGCAGGGCGACGCGCCAGAAGGCCCGCCACGGCGACAGCCCGAGCACCCGTGCCGCCTCGGTCAGGCCGCGCCCCTGGGCGAGGAAGGCGCCGCGCGCCAGCAGGTACACGTAGGGGTAGAAGACCAGCACCAGCACCAGGATCACCCCGCCGGTGGAGCGCACCCGGGGCAGCCGCAGGCCGCTGCCGAACCACTCGCGCAGCAGGGTCTGCAGGGGCCCGGCGAAATCCAGCAGGCCGACGAAGACGAACGCCAGCACATAGGCCGGGATGGCGAAGGGCAGCATCAGCGCCCAGTCCAGCCAGCGCCGGCCGGGGAACTCGCAGAGCGCGGTGAGCCAGGCCAGGCTGGTGCCCAGCACGGTCACCCCGACGCCGACGCCGAGCACCAGCAGCAGGCTGTTGCCGAGCAGGCGCGGCAGCTGGGTGCCCCACAGGTGCGCCCAGATTTCCGTGTCGATCTCGCCCCAGCTCAGCGCCAGCACGACGAGCGGCAGCAGCACCAGGGCGGCGACGGCGAAGGAGATCGGGTACCAGCGCAATGCCATG
>NZ_JARJLT010000088.1 GCF_029335315.1 Pseudomonas citronellolis | reverse complement strand
CCGACGTCGCAGCCGTACAGCTGGATATCCGCGCCGGCGTTGAGCTCGGCCTGCCAGCCGCTGAGGGTGCCGCCGAACCGATCGAGGTTGGCCGCGGTGAAGGTCTGGTTGCCGAGGGTGAACTGGCCGGCGGCGCCGTGGGAGAAGATCTGGATCGAGTCGACCTTGCCCAGTTGCGCCAGGGTCGCGCTGATCGCCGCCAGGGCGTCCTGGCCGGCGTCCACCACCAGCGTGGTGACGTTGGCGCCGAGGTTGGCGGTGAGCTGCTCGCGGTTCTCCACGCGGCTGTCCAGCACCAGCAGGGTGCGGCCCTGGGCCGGGGCCTTGGCCGCGGCGGCCTGGGCGTCCGGGGTGCTCGCCGGGTGGCTGGCGTCGGCCTGGTCGGGCGTGCCGGCGTCGTGGTGCTGCTGGTCGGCCGCGGCCGAGGCGGCGGCGCCGTCGAAGAGAATCCTGGGTTCCAGGGCCAGGGCCTGGCCCCGGGGACGGAAGAGGGCGGCCAGGCGGTTCGCGTTCGGCATATCCATACGAATACCCACATCGGAAATCGGCGGTCGAAATCAACGCCCGTACTTCTAACGCGAGCATTTCATGGCCTTTATCCTAGCCACGATCAGCCAATTTGCTCAGATTTGTTACATCAATTACCTGATGGAGTTTCGAGGTTCGATAAATGCGCTGAATGGCGCGCTGGTCAGACGCGCCGCAGGCTCCGGGGCTGCCGGGGATGGCCGCTCTGGAACGGCATTCCTGGCGGTTCGGACAGGACTCGGAACGCGGGTGTAATCATTTGCTGACAGAGTGCCGCACGTCGCTTCAGGCGGGTTCCTGACAGACGTCCACCCAATCCGCCTCGACCAGCTCGGCCAGGCGTTGCGGGGCGATGCGCACGGCGCTGTGCAGCGCGCCGGCGGCCGGCAGCACTTCGTCGAAGGCGCGTAGCGATACGTCGCAGTACACCGGCAGCGGCGTGGCCAGGCCGAACGGGCAGACCCCGCCCACCGGGTGTCCGGTCAGCGCCACCACTTCCTCGGCGCCGAGCATCTTCGCCTTGCCGCCCAGGGCGTCCTTGAGCTTGCGGTTGTCCAGGCGGGCGTCGCCGCGGGCGACCACCAGCACGGTGCGCTCGCCGACCCGCAGCGACAGGGTCTTGGCGATGCGACCCGGTTCGACGCCGTGGGCCTCGGCGGCCAGGGCGACGGTGGCGGTGCTGGTGTCCAGTTCGATGATGGCGATCTCGGGGGCCTTCTCGGCGAAGTAGGCGCGAACCGATTCCAGGCTCATGGCGGAGCTCCTTGCACAGTGGTCTTTTCGGGAACCGGCCAATCTAGGGAATCGGCCTGCGGGCGTCCAGCCCGTGCGGGGCGTTCGTCGAGACGCCTTGTCCGCCGGCGATCCCTGGCTATCGTTTTCCCTGCGCCCGCCCGCCTGCTGCCGACGAACGGTTGTCCGGCTTGTCGAATCCATCGCCCGCGCTTCGACCATCTGGCAGAGCAGGGCAGCGGGCCCGCTCGAGCCCCAGACAAAGGAGAACCAGCATGCGCTTCATGGCGATAGTCAAGGCCACCGCCGATTCCGAGGCCGGCATCATGCCCTCGGAGGAACTGCTGACGGCCATGGGCAAATACAACGAGGAACTGGTCGCCGCCGGCGTGATGCTGGCGGGGGAAGGGCTGCACCCCAGCGTGAAGGGCGCGCGGGTGTGCTTCGACGGTGCCTCGCGTACGGTGGTCGACGGCCCCTTCGCCGAAACCCGCGAGCTGATCGCGGGTTTCTGGCTGCTGCAGTGCGACTCGCTGGAGGAATGCGTTAACTGGATAAAGCGCTGCCCGAACCCCTTCGACGGCCCGTCGCAGATCGAGATCCGCCAGGTCTTCGAGGCTGAGGACTTCGGCGCCGAATTCACCGCGGAACTACGCGAGCAGGAAGAACGCCTGCGCGCCCAGATCGCCGGCAAAGCCTGAGCCGACAGGAGATTTCACATGAAGATCCAAGCCTACCTGGTGTTCGACGGCAACTGCGAGGAAGCCTTCACCCGCTACGCCGAGGTGCTGCGCGGCAAGATCGCCATGCTGATGCGCTTCAGCGACGCCCCGGACATGGGCCAGATTCCGCCCGACGCGGCCAACCGCGTGATGCACGTGCGCCTGGAAGTGGGCGACCAGGTGCTGATGGCCTCGGACAATTGCCCGCCGATGCCTTTCGAGGGCACCAAGGGCGTATCGATTTCCCTGCAGGTGGACAGCAAGGCCGAGGCCCGGCGCATCTATGACGCCCTCAGCGAGGGCGGCCAGGTCACCATGGAGCTGCAGCAGACCTTCTGGGCGGCGGCCTTCGCCATGTTCACCGACCGCTTCGGGGTGCCCTGGATGGTCAACTGCGAGCAGGATCACTGATAGGCATATGCCTCCACCCCCCTAGGCGCGCGCCATGCGCGCGATCGCGGGTAGGAGGAGGCGCCGATG
>NZ_JARJLT010000087.1 GCF_029335315.1 Pseudomonas citronellolis | reverse complement strand
GGCCACCTGCTCGATCTCGCGGAACTGCTGCTGCATGCCGGCGCTGGTCTGGGTGGATAGCGCGGCGGACTGGTCGGCGGTGGCGCGGGCGTCCTGCACCGAGGACTTCACGTCGCGGATGATCGGCTGCAGCTTGTCGAGGAAGCGGTTGAACCAGCCGGCCAGCTCGCCCAGCTCGTCATGCCCCTGGTATTTCAGGCGCTGGGTCAGGTCGCCCTCGCCGCTGGCGATGTCGCGCAGCATGCCGGCCACGCCGAGGATCGGCCGGGTCACGCCGCGTGCGGTCAGCCACAGCAGCAACAGGACCACCAGCGCCAGGCCGACACCGAAGGCGGTTTCCCAGAGCGCGCCGCTGAGGTTGCGCTCGTCCAGCTCGTCCTGGAGTTTCAGCGACGGTTCCAGCAGCACCTGGCGCGGCACTTCCAGCAGCACGCCCCAGTTCTTCGAGTCGGGGATGGCCTGCAGCGGCTCGACCACCTGCAGCTTGTCCTCGCCCATCAGCGCCTTGGGCGCGCCGGCGGCCTGGATCGCCAGCAGTTCGGCAGCGCCGGGCACGGATTTGCCCAGCGGCTGGCCGAGCTGGTTGGCGTCCTGGCTGTCGCCGGCGAGCAGCCCGGCCGGGCTGAGGATGCGCACCGCGCCGGCGCCGGCGTAGAGGTCGCGGTCGCCGTCCTGGGCCAGCTGCTGCAGGCGGCTGAGGCTGATGTCGGCGCCGATCACCGCCAGCAGCTTGCCGTTCTCCATCAGCGGAAACACCAGGGTGGTCATCAGCACGCGCTGGCCGGAGGCGTCGTCGAAGTACGGGTTGAGCACGCAGGGCTTGAGGTTCTGTTTCGGGCACTGGTACCAGGTGTTGAAGGGCGTGCCGTCGAGCATCGCGGTGGTGTCGGCGATCATCGCCTCGGTCACCGCCAGGCTGCTGTCGCCGCTGGCCTTCTGCGCCCAGTAGGCGCCGAAGCGGCCCTTCTCGTTGCTGCCCAGGGCTTCCTGGCCGGCGAAACGCGCGTCCTGGCCGTCGAGGGCGTCGGGCTCGAACACCACGTAGAGGCTGAGCAGGGTCGGGTTGGACTTGAGCCCGTCATGCACCAGCTTCACCAGGTCCTCGCGCAACACCTGCGGGTCGACGGCGTGCTTGGCGCTCTGCGCGCGCAGCTGGCCGACCTGGCGGGTGAACTGGTCGCCGAAGTGGTAGACGTCGGTGAAGAAGCGCTGGATGGTCTCCGCCTGCTGTTCCGCCCGCGCCTGCATGCGCGCCTGGGCCGCATCCTCGAGCATCTGCGCGTTGGCGGTCTTGACCAGCTGCAGGTTGTGGTTCATCCGCAGCAGCGAGCTGCCGACCAGCAGCGCCACGGTGCACAGCAGGCACAGGCCGGCGAGCAGGGTGATCTTCCACTGGATGGAAAGGCGCGTCAGGAACATGGGTGGGAGTCCTTGGAACGTGGGAGTGCCCAGGCTATCGGCCCGGTGGTGGGATTCTGGAGGGCTCGCGCCAGTCATTTTCCTGCTGCATCAGCGCGCGGTACTGCCCGGGGGTGGAGCCGGTCCATTTGCGGAACGCCTTGTGGAAGGCGCTGGCGTCGGCGAAGCCGAGTTCCTCGGCCAGGTCGGCGAAGTTGCCCTCGCCGGCGTCCAGGCGGGCGATGGCCAGGTCGCGGCGCAGCTGGTCCTTCAGCGCCTGGTAGGACTGGCCCTCGGCGGCGAGCTTGCGGCGCAGGGTCGACGAGGCCATGTAGAAGTGGCTGCCGAGGCTTTCCAGGTCCGGCCAGCGCTCGCAGCGCAGGCCGCGCAGGTAGGCCTTGATCCGCGCCGCCAGGCTCTGCGGGTCGCGGTAGCGCACCAGGATGTTGCCCGGCGCGCTGGCGAGGAAGCGCCGCAGTTCGCGCGCATCGCGGCGCACCGGCAAGGCCAGGGCCTCGGCGTTGAACAGCAGGCGGGTCTGCCGGCGACCGAAGCGCAGGTTGTCGCTGAACATCACCCGGTAGTCCTCGATGTAGTCCGGCTGCGCGCAGCGCAGGTCGATGGCGAGGATCGGCACGCGCCGGCCCGCCAGCCAGCAGGCCAGGCCGTGGACCATCAGGTACAGGGTGAAGTAGCAGAAGGCGCGCTGCGCCGGCGCCTGGCCTTCGTCGAGCTGGATGGCCGCCACCCCGTCCTGGCTGACCAGGCGCGGCTGCAGGCCGTCGAAGATCAGCCCGAGGAAGGCCAGCGCGCGCTCCAGCGCGGCGTCCAGCGTCGCCTCGTGGATCGCCGCGCGGGCCATGAAGTTGAAGCTGCCGGACTTCATGCGCCGCCCGTTCATGCCGAAGAACTCGTCGTCCAGGCGCCGCGCCAGGCGCAGCCAGAGCCGCGCGTAGGCGAGGATCGGCACCCGCGCGTAGGGCTTGCCGAGCAGCTCCCGGGCGATG
>NZ_JARJLT010000086.1 GCF_029335315.1 Pseudomonas citronellolis | reverse complement strand
ATGTGCCCTACGGGAAACTCTCGGCGCTGGCTTGCAGGCCAGCCAGGAGCAGGCGCTGGTAGAGCTCTTCACGCAGGCCGTCCGGCGTGGCCAGCCCCATGCGCTGCAGGTGCGCAGGGAAGGCTTCGGCCGGCGGCGCGTCGAGGGTGGCCTTGCCCAGTTCGATGATCTCGCTGACCTTGAGCTTGCTCTTCAACCAGGTCAGCGCCCGCAGCAGGTCGCGCTCCTCCGCGCTGAAATCGCAGCCCAGCGGGTACTCCGGCAGCGCCTGGCGATGCCGGGCGCAGATGCCGCGCAGGCGACCGGGGGTGTTGTCGCGGCATGCCGCAGGTAGCTCGAAATCCGCCGGCAGCTTGCCCGCCGCCTTGGCCTCGGCGGCGAGGTTGTCCTGGAAGCGCGAATCGGCGACCGCCAGTAGCGCCTCGATCACCTCGGCGTCGTTCTTGCCGCGCAGGTCGGCGATGCCGTACTCGGTCACCACCAGGTCGCGCAGGTGCCGCGGGATGGTGGTGTGGCCATAGTTCCAGACGATGTTCGAGCTGACTTCGCCGCCGCTCTCGCGCCAGCTGCGCAGCAGCAGGATGGAGCGCCCGCCGTGTAGCTCGTGGGCCTGGGCGACGAAGTTGTACTGCCCGCCCACGCCACTGACCACGCGGCCGTCCTCCAGTTGGTCGGCCACCCCGGCGCCCAGCAGGGTCACGGTGAAGGCGCTGTTGATGAAGCGCGCGTCGCGGCGCTGCAGGCGCTTCAGTTCCTCGTCGCGGTACAGGTTGTTGACGAAGCCGATGCCGGTCATGCCGATCGCCGCCAGGCGCTCGGCCGGCAGTTCGCGCAGGCGCTGGTAGAAGGCTTGCGGGCCGAGGAAGAAGCCGCCGTGCAGCCAGACGCCGCCGGGCACGTCCTCGCCGGCGTCCGCGCGGCGCTGTTGCTCGGCCTGTGGATAAGCCCGCCGCTTGAGCACCCCGGCTTCGGCCAGGTTCAGCAGCCCCGGCACGAACATCTCGCTGCAGCCGTAGAGGCCCGCGGCGAAGACCTCCACACCGCCCTCGCGCTCGATCAGCCCGGCGTGGCGCTCGGCGATTTCCAGCTCGGCGAGCAGCGAGCGGTAGGCGGCATTGTCGCGCTGGCGCAGCAGCAGCGCCGAGGTCAGCGCGTCGCCCATGGCGCCGATGCCCACCTGCAGGGTGCCGCCGTCGCGCACCAGCGCGCTGGCGTGCAGGCCGATGCAGTGGTCCTGCCAGAGCACCGGCATGTTCGGCGTGGAGAACAGCTGGCTGGCGTCGGCCGGCTCCACCAGCAGGTCGAAGAAGCCCTCCTCCACCTCGGCGTCGCCGGGCATGTACGGCAGGTCGCGGTGCACCACGCCGATGCAGAGGATGCGCTCGCCGGCGGCGCGGCGGCGTTCGAGCAGCGGCTTGAGGTCGAGGCTGATGTCCGGGTTGCACGCCAGGCTCAGCCGACCCGGCCGCGCCGGGTCGCGGGCGACCAGCTGGGCCACCGCGTTGATGCCCTTGGCGTCGAGGTCGCGGGCGACATGGCTGTAGTTGCAGCTGATGTAGTTCTGCTGCGCCGGCGCGCTGTCCAGCAGGCTGCCCGGCTGCAGGTAGAACTCCTCGACGCGGACGTTCGCCGGCAGGCTGCCCTGGCGCAGGTCGCGCAGGTAGTCGAGTTCGGGGTAGTCGCCATAGAGGCGCTCGACGAAGGGTTCGAGGAAGCGCCGCTGCAGTTCGCCGTCCGCGCGCGGCCGGCCCAGGGACAACGCGGTGTAGAGCGTCAGCTGGCGCCGCGGCTCGGCGGCCAGGCGCCGGTAGAGGGCGTTGACCAGGTGATTGGGCTTGCCCAGGCCGAGGGGCAGGCCCAGGCGGATCGGGCCGTCGAGCCGGGCCAGCAGTTGGTCGATGGCTTCGTCGAGGGTGCAGCGTTGGGCCAAGGCAGGATCCTCCGTGGTTGCCGATCCAGTTTGGACCGGATTCCACGGCAGACGCTCCGTCGCCTTTCGCCCAGGCATGAAAAAGCCGCCCGTGGGCGGCTTTTTCCTGTCGGGCCGGGGATCAGAGGCCGGACATGTGCTTGATCGCGCCTTTGAGCTCGTCGTCCGAGCAATCGGCGCAGGTGCCTTTCGGCGGCATCGCGTTGAAACCGGAGATGGCCTTGGCCAGCAGACCGTCGAGGCCGCCCTGCTCTTTCGCGCGCTTGCCCCATTCGGCCTTGTCGCCGACTTTCGGCGCGCCCAGCAGACCGGTGCCATGGCAGTTGGTGCAGACCTTGCCGACGATTTCCTCGCCGGAGCGCGGCGCACCGCCACCACCGGACGAAGCTACGGCGCCGACGCCTTCGCATTCCTTGCCCTGAACGCAGACCTTGCCCACCGGCTCCAGACGCTTGGCGATGGCGTCGTCGTTGGTCGTGGCCTGAGCGCTAGCGCCCATCAGGGCCAGCACGGCGGCCTGGGCCACCAGGATTTTCTTTATCAGGTTCACCCTTATACCCTCATCGTGGCTTGTCTCGCCCGGGCACGGTTCCATCGCAGTCTAGGTCGCGCGGGCGGCCGCAAGTATAACGGAAGACCGCGCGCCGGAAACAATTGCAGGGCCCGCGCGGGCCTTGCGTCATACGGTCGCAGGCGGCTCGGCCGCCTCTAAAAATTTGCCGGGGTCGTCGCGCTGATCAGCCTCGCCGGCGCGTTGAAGGGATTGCGGAAGCGGTGCGGGCGAGTGCTGTCGAAATAGTAGCTGTCGCCACTCTCGAGGACGTAGGTCTCCTCGCCGACGGTCAGCTCCAGACGACCTTCGATCAGGACGCCGGTCTCCTCGCCTTCGTGGGAATACATGTCGTCGCCGGTGTCGGCGCCTGGCGGGTAGGTCTCGTCGAGCAGGGTGATCGCGCGGCTGGGGAAAGCCTTGCCGACCAGTTTCATGATGATGTCGCCGTCGGACAGGTCGTTGAGTTCGTCTGCCTTGTAGACCACCTGGGTGTTGCTGTCCTGCTCGATGTCCAGGGAGAAGAATTCCACCAGCGCCATGGGAATGCCGCCCAGTACCTTCTTCAGCGAGCTGATCGACGGGCTCACGCTGTTCTTTTCGATCATCGAGATGGTGCTGTTGGTGACACCCGCGCGTTTGGCGAGTTCACGCTGGGACAGCCCTTTGAGTTTGCGGATGGCTTGCAGACGAGCGCCAACGTCCAAGGGTGGGGTCCTCCTTCTTTCTTGTTCTGGCAGGCTCTAACGGCAGAACCCGCCTACGCCTTGCGGCGAGCGGGTTCCGAAGTGCTCCGTATCATGGCAACACCGTTCAGTATTTACAACAGATCGACTCCAGATACTGCGCAAACTTTACGCAGTTCGTCGTTCAGTCTCCGCTGTAGACACGCGGTACGCGCTTGAGGTTGCAGAACAGTTGGTAGGGGATGCTGCCGCAACGGCTGGCCAGCTCGCTGGCCGGGACGTTCGGCCCCCACAGCTCGACGCGGCTGCCGAGGGTGGCGCCGGGCAGGTCGGTGAGCTCGACGGTGAGCATGTCCATGGAGACCCGGCCGATGATGCGGCTGGGCTTGCCGTCGATGAACACCGGGGTGCCATCCGGAGCGTGGCGCGGGTAGCCGTCGGCGTAACCCATGGCCACCACGCCGACGCGCACCGGGCGCTCGGCGACGAAGCGCGCGCCGTAGCCCACCGGCTCGCCGGCCGGCAGTTCGCGCACGCCGATGATCTTCGATTCCAGGGTCATCACCGGGCGCAGCTGGTCGGCCAGCGGGTGCGCCTGTTCGAAGGGGGTGGCGCCGTAGAGCATGATGCCCGGGCGCACCCAGTCGCTGGGTACGCTCGGCCAGCCGAGGATGCCGGGGGAATTGCGCAGGCTGACCTCGTTGCCCAGGCCGGCGCGCACCGCCTCGAAGGTCGCGACCTGTTCCTCGGTGCGCGCGCAGCCCAGTTCGTCGGCACGGGCGAAGTGGCTCATCAGCACCACCTTGGCCACGTGCGGCAGGGCCTGCAGGCGCGCCAGGGCGCCGGCGTAGTCCTGCGGGAAGAAGCCGACGCGGTGCATACCCGAATCCATCTTCAGCCAGAGGGTCAGCGGCTTGCCCGGACGGGCGCGCTCGATGGCCTCCAGCTGCCAGGCCGAATGCACCACGCACCACAGGTCGTGGCGCTCGATCAGCTCCAGCTCGCTGGCCTCGAAGAAGCCTTCGAGCAACAGGATCGGCGCGCGGATGCCGGCCTCGCGCAGCTCCAGGGCTTCCTCGATGCAGGCCACGGCGAAGCCGTCGGCCTCCGCCTCCAGGGCCTGGGCGCAACGCACCGCGCCATGCCCGTAGGCATCCGCCTTGACCACTGCCAGAGCCCGCGCGCCGCTGACTTCACGGGCCAGGCGGTAGTTGTGGCGCAGGGCCTGGAGGTCGATCAGGGCACGGGCTGGACGCATGGCGGTCACTCTCTGTTATTCGGGTACGACAATTCGGGTGCGACGGGCTCGCCGCGGCGAAGGCCGGGGAAGAAAAAAAGGCCTGGCAGTCCGACCAGGCCCCACGCAAAGGGATTACGGCAGGGCCGCGACCACCGACATCTCGACCAGGATCTCCGGCTCGCAGAGCTTCGCCTCGACCGTGGCGCGAGCCGGCGCGCTGCCTTGCGGCAGCCACTGGTCCCACACGGCGTTCATGCCGGCGAAGTCGGCCTCGATATCCTTCAGGTAGATGGTCACCGAGAGGATGTGGGTCTTGTCGGTGCCGGCCTGGTCGAGCAGGCGCTCGACGCTGGCCAGGGTCTCGCGGGTCTGCTGCGCGACGCCGGCGGTCAGGTCGTCGCCCACCTGGCCCGCCAGGTAGACGGTGCCGTTGTGGACGACGATCTGGCTCATGCGTGCATCAGTGTGCCGGCGCAGGATGGCCATTCTGGCTCTCCGAAGCGTTGTTGTAGCGGGAGATGTCCAGGCCTTCGGTGCTGATCTGCGGGCGCTTCTTGGCCATCAGGTCGGCCAGGTAGCGGCCCGAGCCGCAAGCCATGGTCCAGCCCAGGGTGCCGTGGCCGGTGTTCAGGTACAGGTTGCGGTAGCGGGTGCCGCCGACGATCGGGGTGCCGTCCGGGGTGGCCGGGCGCAGGCCGGTCCAGAAGGTCGCCTGGCTGACGTCGCCGCCTTCCGGGTAGAGATCGTTGGTGATCATTTCCAGGGTTTCACGACGACGCGGGTTCAGCGACAGGTCGAGGCCGGCGATCTCGGCCATGCCGCCAACGCGGATGCGCTGGTCGAAACGGGTGATCGCGACCTTGTAGGTCTCGTCGAGGATGGTCGAGGTCGGCGCCATGTCCGGGTTGGTGATCGGCACGGTCAGCGAGTAGCCCTTCAGCGGGTACACCGGGGCGTTGATGCCCAGCGGCTTGAGCATCTGCGGCGAGTAGCTGCCCAGGGCCAGCACGTAGTGGTCGGCGGTGACCAGCTGGCCATCGACCCAGACGCCGTTGATGCGGTCGCCGGCGAAATCCAGGCGCTGGATGTTCTGGTTGAAGCGGAATTCCACGCCCAGGCCTTGTGCCAGTTCGGCCAGCTTGGTGGTGAACATCTGGCAGTCGCCGGTCTGGTCGTTGGGCAGGCGCAGGGCGCCGACCAGCTTGTCGGCCACCTTGGCCAGGGCCGGCTCGACGCGGGCGATGCCGGCGCGGTCGAGGACTTCATAGGGCACACCGGAGCTTTCCAGCACCGAGATGTCCTTGGCGGCGGCGTCCAGCTGGGCCTGGGTGCGGAACAGCTGGGTGGTGCCCAGGGTGCGGCCTTCGTAGCTGATGCCGGTTTCGGCGCGCAGTTCGTCGAGGCAGTCGCGGCTGTACTCGGACAGACGCACCATGCGCTCCTTGTTCACCGCGTAGCTGGCGGCGTTGCAGTTGCGCAGCATCTGCCACATCCAGGCGTACTGGCTGGGGTCGCCGGTGAGCTTGATGGCCAGCGGCGCGTGCTTTTCCAGCAGCCACTTCATGGCCTTCAGCGGGATGCCCGGGGCGGCCCAGGGCGAGGCGTAGCCGGGGGAGACCTGGCCGGCGTTGGCGAAGCTGGTTTCCAGGGCCGGGCCGGGCTGGCGGTCGATCACCACCACTTCGAAACCGGCACGGGCCAGGTAGTAAGCACTGGCGGTGCCGATCACACCGCTGCCAAGGACCAGAACGCGCATCGCTGCCTCCTACGTCGCGTGCCTGCACACGACGTTTTTTATTTTGAACGAAGATGCGCGCAGTATAGGAATTCACCGGCAGAAATAATCACTATTTAGCAGGGGGTAATTGAAGGAAATTCTTGGCAAATGCGCCTAATACGGAGGCGCATCCCCCAGACACCCTGCAAAAGCACCTGAAAAAGCCGCAGCCGATGCTTGGCGCGAATTCGCCGGTTTCAGAAAGGAATTTTGCACAGGAGGACCTTGGCGGGAATAACTCCCGCCAGGGGCGATGGAAACAGGAAGAAGCGCTGCCGCGACCCTCGGCCGCAGGCGCCGGCCGTCGAACGGCGGCGCCAGGGAAATCCCCTTACTTGCGCACCCAGCTGCCGTTGCGCTGGATGTACTGGCCGGCCGGGGTGCGCTCCATGGCCTTCTGCCCGGCCAGGGTCTCGACGTCGCCGAGTTTGGCGCCGCTCTGCCCGGCCACCTTCTGGTACTCGGCGCGGCGCGCGGCGTTGATCTGGGCGGCGATGTCGGCGGCCTGGCCACTGTTGCTGACCACCCCCAGGTAGCCGTCGGCCTGTTCGCCGACCAGCCCCTGGGCCTTGGCCGCGCCGAGGGCCGACATGGCCTGCTCCAGGCTCATGGCCAGGGCCGGCAGGCTGACGCAAAGAGCCAGCAGGGCGACGCCGAATTTGCTGCGCAGTGTCATGTGAAAGCTCCTCAGAACAGACCGCTGTTCTCGTTGATGATGCCATCCAGGGCCTTGTCGACCTTGATGTAGATCTCGTGCTCGATCTTCACGTTGAGATTGATGTTGATCGGCTCCTTGGGTGCCGCCAGCTGGACTGTCGGCGTACAGCCCTGGCTGAGCCCGAGCAGGGCCAGGACGGCGATGAATGCGCTCAGGCGCATGCGGTTCTCCTTGCGCTCAGGGCGCGGCGGGGGGCTTGTTGCGCAGGCGATCCTGCACGCGCTTGCGGATGACGTCGCTGACCCGGTCGCTCAGTTGCAGACTGGTGAGCAGGTCGGGGATGTTCTCCTCGAGGTTGACGTTGAGGTTCACCGGCCGCCCGTCTTCCAGCGCCGGGTTGCGGCCGCTGATGGCCAGGCCCAGGAGCAGGCGCCCGTTACGAGCATAATCCACGCTGCTGGCCAGGCGCTCGTAGCGGAAATCGTCGAGCATCGTCGCCACCAGCTGCATGGCCGGGTTGCTCTGGCCCAGGGCGCGGATCTTCTCCGAGCGGAACTGCAGGACGCCGGGTTGCCGCGCCGCCACCTGGCCGCCCTTGACGCTCAACCCATCGGGGCCGATGAGCAGCGGCAGCTGGCCATCGAGGATGCCGTTTCCGGCCAGGCCCTCGGCGGGGTAGGCCTTGAGAATCTGTTCCAGCAATACACCCTCCAGGTGCAGGTTCTGCGCGGGGTTCTCGGCCGCCGGGCGCAACGTGCCGGCGTCCAGCCAGGCGCGGCCGCCGAACAGCTGCAATTCCAGCTGCCGCCAGTCCAGGCGCCCGGCCAGCGGCCGGGCCAGACTGGCGCTGTAGTCGCCCTGGAATTGCAGGGGGCCGAGCGGCACGCCGGGGTTCAATTGCGCCACCTTGAGGCTCGGCAGCTGCAGCAGCAGGTCGTTCCCGCGCAGCTGCACCTTCGCTTCAGCGTCCAGGCCGTGGATCTCGCTGCGGTCATAGACACCGTCGAGGCCGTTTCCGTTCAGGACCAGCGCCAGTTGCTGCGCGCCTGCTGGAGGAAGCTTCCAGTCGACGCTGCCGCGCAGGCGGCCATTGTTCAGGCTGAGCAGTTCGGGCCAGGCGGCCAGGCTGGCGGCGAGCGGATTGCCGGTGCGCAGGAAGAACTCCGGCACTTGCGCCGACAGTTGCAGACCACCGTCGGCCGCATGCTGCAACTCGACGTCGGCGCTCAGGCCACCGCTGTTCTGCAGGCGCCCCTTGAGCCGCTGCTGCGCCAGCCCGGCGCTGAGCTGGCCCTGGTAGCTCCAGGCCAGGGGCTTGAGCTGCGCCTGGCGCAGCTCGCCGACGGCCAATTGCACGGCTCCGTCGAAGCCAAGGCTGAACGCTTGGCCCTGGGCGTAACCCAGCGCCAGCGTGGCCTGGTCCGCAGTGACGCTGAGCTTGCCGGCCTTGATCGCCTGCGGCCCGGTGAGGCTGGCCAGGCTCAGTTTCGCCGCCTTGCCCAGGCGCAGCTGGGCGGCGGCCTGGCCGATCTCGCCGTCCAGCGGCAGGTCGAGGGCCAGCTTGCCCAGGCGCAGGCCAGGGAACTGCAGGTCGGCCACCTGGCCTTGCAGGCGCCCCTGGCTCAGCGCCAGCGCCAGGCGCTCGCCTTCGACCAGCGCCAGCACGCCTTGCAAACGCAGGTCGCTGGCGCCCTTGCCGCGCAGGTCGAGGCGCACCGCGCCGGGCGCGCTGTCGTCCGGCTGCAGCGCCAGGCGCAGGCTGGCCGGGCGCAGGCCGACGGGCAGCGCCTGCAGCCAGTCGCCATACAGGTCGCTGAGGTAGAGGTCGCCGTCCAGCACCTTCGGCCGCCATTGCCCGGACGTGGCGGCGCTCGCCTGCAGTTGCAGGTCGCCCTGCAGCGAGCCCAGGCCCGGTAGCGGCCAGGGTTGCGGCAGTTGCATGGCCAGCTCCAGCTCGCCCTGGCTGTCGCGCAGGCCCGGCCAGTCCGGCCAGGGGCCGTCGCCGCCGAGCAGGCTGTCCCAGCTCAGGCGCAGGCGCCCGGCTTCGGGCAACGCGATGGCCAGGGTCGGCGTCGGCAGCCAGGGCGCCAGCCAGGCGCGCACCGCGTCCAGCGGCGGCACGCCGGGGCTGGCCAGGTTGCCGCGCCAGCGCCGTTCACCCGGCAGCCACTCGGCGTCGAGCTCGGCCAGGCGGGCGCCGTCCAGGTCGGCCGCAAGGTTCAGTTGCCAGGCGTCCTGGCGCGGTCGCAGTTCGCCGGCCACGGCCAGGCGCTGCGCGCCCTGTACCAGTTCGGCCGCGAGTTGCGCGGTGTTGCCGGGCAGCTGCTGCCAGTGCAGGCTGCCGGCCAGCTGGCAGCGCTGCCCGCTCGCGCAGGGCAGTTCGAGTTCGGCGCGGGGCAGTTCGATGCGTTGCGGCAGCAGCCCCAGCCACAGGCCGACCCGCTCCGGGTCCGGCCAGCCGCCCTGCTCCGCCGGCGCCGCCGTGTCGGGCCACGCCGCCAGGCGAAGCCGCTGCAATTCCACGGCGCCCAGGCGCCAGCGCCCGTCGATGCGCCGCGGCCAGCCCAGGCTCAGGCCTTCGGCGTGGATTTCCATGTGCGAAGCGGATTTTTCCTGCCGCACGTCCAGCTGTTGCAGACGCAATCCGTCCCTCGACAGGCCCGGCCCCTGCCACTCGATCGCGCTGATGCCCTGCTCGGCCAGCAAGCGCTGCCAGGCCTGCCCCGCCAGCACGGCGAGCAGCGCCAGGAGCAACGCCAGCAACAGCAGGGTTCGGGTGCGGGTCGAGGGCATGCCAGGCTCCGGCGGCGGTCGGGACGGCCCGCGCATCCGGCGCGAACCTGGGAACAGGCTGGCGGCAGCCAGGCACAAGATCAAGAGGCAGTGATATTCACTGGCTTAACGACTATATTTGGCGACAATTCACCAACCATAAGCACTACCCCGAGCAGCCCCATGAGAACCCAGCACCAAAGTCGCCGCGAACTGGACAAGATCGACCGCAATATCCTGCGAATTCTCCAGGAGGAGGGGCGCATCTCCTTCACCGAGCTGGGCGAGCGCGTCGGCCTCTCCACCACCCCCTGCACCGAGCGCGTGCGGCGCCTGGAGCGCGAGGGGATCATCATGGGCTACAACGCCCGGCTGAATCCGCAGTACCTCAAGGCCAGCCTGCTGGTGTTCGTCGAGATCAGCCTGGACTACAAGTCCGGCGACACCTTCGAGGACTTCCGCCGCGCCGTGCTCAAGCTGCCCCATGTGCTGGAGTGCCACCTGGTGTCCGGCCACTTCGACTACCTGGTGAAGGCGCGCATCTCCGAGATGGCCTCCTACCGCAAGCTGCTCGGCGACATCCTGCTGAAGCTGCCGCACGTGCGCGAGTCGAAGAGCTACATCGTCATGGAAGAGGTCAAGGAGAGCCTGACCCTGCCGATTCCCGACTGATCGCGACAAGCTGCCGTTTTTTTGCGACTTCCCCCTTGGCGTGGCGGGAAGTCGGCGTTTATCCTGCGTAAAATTTTAACAACAGAATAATCAGGATTTCGCACATGAACGCCCGCGTTCGCCTCCCGGTGCACACCGACCAGCACGCCCCTTCCTACTATGCCGCGAGCGCCAACCTGCGCCTCGAATGCCCGCCCCTGGCCGGCGAGGAAGTGGCCGACGTGTGCATCATCGGCGGCGGTTTCTCCGGGCTGAACACCGCGATAGAACTGGCCGAACGCGGCCTCTCGGTGGTCCTGCTGGAAGCCCGCAAGCTCGGCTGGGGCGCCAGCGGGCGCAACGGCGGGCAGCTGATTCGCGGGGTCGGCCACGGCGTCGAACAGTTCGAGCCGGTAATCGGCCGCGACGGCGTGCGCCAGCTCAAGCTGATGGGCCTGGAGGCGGTGCAGATCGTGCGCCAGCGCGTCGAGAAGTACGCCATCGACTGCGACCTGACCTGGGGTTACTGCGACCTGGCCAACAAGGCCTCGGACGTCGAGGGCTTCCGCGAGGACTACGAGGAGCTCAAGGGCCTGGGCTACACCCATGAGCTGCGCATGGTCGCCCAGGACGAGATGCGCGGCATCGTCGGCGCCGACTGCTACGTCGGCGGCATGGTCGACATGGGTTCCGGCCACCTGCACCCGCTCAACCTCGCCCTCGGCGAGGCCGCCGCCGCGCAGTCCCTGGGCGTGCGCCTGTTCGAGGATTCGCGGGTCACCGGCATCGACTACGGCGCCCAGGTGCGCGTGCGCACCGCCGGCGGCAGCGTGCGCGCCAGCACCCTGGTGATCGCCTGCAACGCCTACCAGAACGGCCTGAACCCCTACCTCGACGGCAAGGTGCTGCCGGCCGGCAGCTATGTGATCGCCACCGAGCCGCTGCCTGCCGACCTGGCCCGCGAGCTGCTGCCGCAGAACATGGCGGTATGCGACCAGCGCGTGGCCCTGGACTACTACCGCCTTTCCGCCGACAACCGCCTGCTGTTCGGCGGCGCCTGCCACTACTCCGGGCGCGACCCGGCGGACATCGCCGCCTACATGCGGCCGAAGATGCTCAAGGTGTTCCCGCACCTGGCCGACGCCCGCATCGACTTCCAGTGGGGCGGCATGATCGGCATCGGCGCCAACCGCCTGCCGCAGATCGGCCGCCTGCCGGGGCACGCCAACGTGTACTTCGCCCAGGCCTACGCCGGCCACGGGGTGAACGCCACGCACCTGGCCGGCAAGCTGCTCGCCGAGGCCATCGCCGGCCAGTACAGCAGCGGTTTCGAACTGTTCGCCAAGGTCCCCCACGTGACCTTCCCCGGCGGCAAGCTGCTGCGTTCGCCGCTGCTGGCGCTGGGCATGGCCTGGTATCGCTTCAAGGAGGCGCTCAGCGGCTAGAATCTCCGCAGTTCCGCCCCGGGCGGAAGGTCCGGAGACTCCCGCTTGCTACCACGCCTCCTGTTGCTCGCGCTGCTGCTGCTCGGCGGCTGCGCCAGCGCTCCCAGCCCCACCCCGTCGCACGCCCTGGCCGCGAGCGGCACCAGCCTGGGCGACGCGGTGCGCCAGCGGGCCTCGGCACATCCCGGCGATTCCGGTTTCCGCCTGCTGGCCTCCAGCAGCGACGCCTTCCTCGCCCGCGCCGAACTGATCCGCGCCGCCCAGCGCAGCCTGGACATCCAGTACTACATCGTCCACGACGGCCTCACCACCCGCGCGCTGATCCACGAACTGCTCAAGGCAGCCGACCGTGGCGTGCGGGTGCGCGTGCTGATCGACGACACCAGCAGCGACGGCTGGGACTACGAGATCGGCACCCTGGCCGCCCACCCGAACATCCAGGTGCGCCTGTTCAACCCCCTGCACCTGGGCCGCAGCACCGGCATCACGCGCAACATCGGGCGCCTGTTCAACCTCGCCGAGCAGCACCGGCGCATGCACAACAAGCTGTGGCTGGCGGACAACAGCGTGGCCATCGTCGGCGGCCGCAACCTGGGCGACGAATACTTCGGCGCCAAGTCGGAGATGAACTTCAGCGACCTCGACCTGCTCGGTGCCGGCCCGGTGGCCGAGGAACTGGGGCGCGGCTTCGACCAGTACTGGAACAGCGCCATCAGCCGCCCCATCGAGGACTACCTGTGGAGCAAGCCCGACAGCCACGACCTCGAACGCGCCCGCCGCGGCCTCGACAACTACCTGGAACGAAGCAAGGTGCGCCATTCGGCCTACCTGCAGCGCCTGCACCTGCGCAGCGCCTCGGCGAACCTGAACAGCTGGCTGGACGAGCTGGTCTGGGCGCCGGGGCGGGCGATCTGGGACGACCCGCTGAAGGTCCTCGACCGTGGCGAGAGTCGCCCGCAACAGCAGTTGAGCACCCAGCTCGACCCGCTGTTCCGCCAGGTGTCGAAGGAGCTGATCCTGGTCTCGGCCTACTTCGTGCCCACCGACAGCGGCGTCACCTACCTCACCGGACGCGCCGACAGCGGCGTCAGCGTACGCCTGCTGACCAACTCGCTGGAGGCCACCGACGTGCCCGCCGTGCACGCCGGCTACGCACCCTACCGCATGGCCCTGCTGGAGCATGGCGTGCAGCTGCACGAACTGCGCGCGCAACCGGACCTGCGCCTGGCCGGCGCGCCCTGGACGGTACGCGGCTCCAGCAGCGCCAGCCTGCACAGCAAGGCGATCGTCTTCGACCGCCGCCAGGTGTTCATCGGCTCGTTCAACTTCGACCCGCGCTCGATCATCTGGAACACCGAGGTCGGCGTCATCGTCGACAGCCCGGAGCTGGCCGAGCAGACCCGCAAGCTGGCGCTGGCGGGGATGTCACCGAGCGTCAGCTACCAGGTGCACATCGACCGCAGCGGCAGCCGCCCCCGGCTTATCTGGGTCGACGAGCGCAGCGGCCACCCCCACGTGCTGCACCACGAACCGGGCAGCCTGTGGCGCCGCTTCAATGCCTGGATCGCCGGCGCCATCGGCCTGGAGAAGCTGCTGTAGGAGCTCGCGGGTGCACTCCCGGAGTACGGCTTACGGGGCATTTCGTAGGAGCGAGCACGCTCGCTCCTACGAAGAACGGGCCTAGCGGCCGCTCGCGTCAAGCAGTTCGTCGCCCTTGGCTTCCACCGGCGGCAGGCCCTTGCGCCACACCAGCACGACGAAGCCGAAGGCGCCCAGCGCCATCATCAGCGGCAGCGCGTGGCCGCTCACCCACTGGCTGACCGCGCCGGTGGTCAGCGGCCCGATCAGGCAACCGATACCCCAGAGCTGGGCGATGTGCGCGTTGGCGCGAACCAGCGCGTCGTCGCGGTAGCGCTCGCCAATGAGGATCAGCGACAGGGTGAACAACCCGCCTGCGCTCGCGCCGAACAGCACCAGCACCGGCCAGATCAGCGGGCCGTGCAGCAGCGGCGGAATGCCCAGGCTGCTCAGCAGCAGGACCAGGCCGCACCCCTTGAACAGCGACTGCCGCGACACCCGGTCGGCCAGCCAGCCGATCGGCAGTTGCAGCAGCGCGTCGCCGATCACCACCACCGTGACCATGGTCAGCGCCACCGCCTGGGTGAAGCCCTGGCGCACGCCGTAGACCGGCAGCAGGGTCAGGATCATCGCCTCGAAACCGGCGAACAGCACCACCGCCCAGGCGATCGCCGGCAGCTTGCCGCAGAAGGCGAACAGCCCGCGCCCCGAGGCGCTGTGCGGGTCAACCTTCGGCGCTCCGCTGCGCCCCACCAGCAGCAGCGAACCGCACACCAGCAAGCCGACGCCGATCCAGAAGCCGCGGTTGTCGGCGGTGCCGATGAAGGTCAGCAGCACCGGCCCGGACAACTGGCTCAGCGCATAGCCGGTGCCGTACAGCGCCACCAGGCGGCCACGCCACTTCTCCACCGCCAGCTGGTTGATCCAGCTCTCGCCGAGGATGAACACCACGGTCAGTTGCACGCCGATCAGCAGGCGCAGCACCAGCCACACCGGGTAGCTCTGCAGCAGCGCCAGCAGGCCGACGGAAAAGGCTCCGCTGAGCAGGCACCAGCGCATCAGCCGGGGCGTGCCCAGCCGCGCGGCCAGGCGCCCGGAGATCAGCGCGCCGAGCAGCACGCCGACGGCCGGCGTGGCGGCCATCACGCCGATGGCGAAGTTGCCGTAGCCCCAGCCTTCCAGGCGCAGGGACACCAGGGGCATGGTCAGACCGAGGGCCAGGCCGATGCTGATGACTGACAGGCAGACAGCGAAATAAGGACCCCAACGCATTGTCGTTCTCCCGTTCCATCCGGAGCGCACTCCGGGCTCAGATGGGAACCCGATGCGCAATGCAAAGCGGCCGGGCTCCCCAAAAAGGGAAACCCGGCCGCGGGTATGGCTCTTTGTCAGAGCCGGCCCCACCAACCGCGCGGGGCCGACCTGCTTTCAGGCCGAGATCAACTTACAGCTTGATCCAGGTGGCCTTCAGCTCGGTGTACTTGTCGAAGGCGTGCAGCGACTTGTCGCGGCCGTTACCCGACTGCTTGAAGCCACCGAACGGTGCGGTCATGTCGCCGCCGTCGTACTGGTTGATCCACACGCTGCCGGCACGCAGGGCCTTGCCGACCAGGTGAGCCTTGGACAGGTTGCTGGTCCACACCGCGGCGGCCAGGCCGTACGGGGTGTCGTTGGCGATGCGCACGGCTTCTTCGGCGTCTTCGAACTCGATCACCGACAGCACCGGCCCGAAGATTTCCTCGCGGGCGATGCGCATGGCGTTGCTCACGCCGTCGAAGATGGTCGGCTCGACGTAGGTGCCGCCGGTTTCTTCCAGCACGCGCTTGCCGCCGGCGACCAGCTTGGCGCCGTCGTCGTGGCCGGCCTGGATGTAGCCCAGCACGTTGTTCATCTGGGTGGTGTCGACCAGGGCGCCAACGGTGGTGCTCGGGTCCAGCGGGTTGCCCGGCTTCCAGGCTTTCAGCGCTTCGACCACCAGCGGCAGGAACTCGGCCTTGATGGATTTCTCCACCAGCAGGCGCGAACCGGCGGTGCAGACTTCGCCCTGGTTGAAGGCGATGGCGCTGGCGGCGGATTCGGCGGCGGCCTGCAGGTCAGGCGCGTCGGCGAAGACGATGTTCGGGCTCTTGCCGCCGGCTTCCAGCCAGACGCGCTTCATGTTCGACTCGCCGGCGTAGACCATCAGCTGCTTGGCGATCTTGGTCGAACCGGTGAACACCAGGGTGTCCACGTCCATGTGCAGGGCCAGGGCCTTGCCGACGGTGTGGCCGAAGCCCGGCAGGATGTTCAGCACGCCTTTCGGGATGCCGGCCTCGATGGCCAGTTGGGCGACGCGGATGGCGGTCAGCGGCGACTTCTCGGAAGGCTTGAGGATCACCGAGTTGCCGGTGGACAGCGCCGGGCCGAGTTTCCAGCAGGACATCAGCAGCGGGAAGTTCCACGGCACGATGGCGGCGACCACGCCGACGGCTTCGCGGGTGACCAGGCCCAGCTCGTTGTGCGGGGTGGCGGCGACTTCGTCGTAGATCTTGTCGATCGCTTCACCGCTCCAGCGGATGCTGTTGGCGGCGCCGGACACGTCGACGTTCAGCGAGTCGCTGATCGGCTTGCCCATGTCCAGGGTTTCCAGCAGGGCCAGCTCTTCGGCGTGCTCGAGCATCAGCTCGGAGAAGCGGATCATGACCTTCTTGCGCTTGGCCGGGGCCTGGCGCGACCAGACGCCGGATTCGAAGGCGGCGCGGGCGACCTGCACGGCGCGCTCGGCGTCGGCGGCGTCGCAGCTGGCGACCTTGGCCAGGAAGCGGCCGTCAACCGGGCTCAGGCAATCGAAGGTGGCGCCGTCGATGGCATCGACGTACTGGCCGTCAACGAAGGCGCGGCCTTCGATCTTCAGGTTCTGGGCGCGAGCTTCCCAGTCGGCGCGAGTGAGGGTACTCATGACAACTTGTCCTCTTATTGAATTACTTATCGAAGTCCCGGCGCCCCGGAGAGGGGCGCGCTGTCAGAAATTCTGCAAGGCGGCGCACGGGCCACACTGATCGCCACCCTAAACCGGGATGGGCTAATTTTCAATATTTTTGACACTTTGGCGCCAAAACGCCTTGTCACGTTCGTTTTATTAAACATAGACTCGATTGATTACGCTTCCGCCCGGGTCCGCCCGGACCCTGCGGGACTCGCACAACCCACAAGAAAACGAGTGTCAGCATGAACATCGAGCAGATCGTCGACTTCGCCCAGGCCGGTACCGCCGCCGAGCACTACCGTCCGGCGCCGGAGAAGGTGCTCAAGGGCGATCCCGAGCAAAGCGTGCGCAACCACTACGGCAGCCCCTGCGGCCAGTTCAACGTCGGCATCTGGGAAGGCGCGGTCGGCCACTGGACCGTCAGCTACAGCGAGCACGAGTACTGCGAGATCCTCCAGGGCGTTTCGGTGATCCGCGACGCCGACGGCGGCGCCAAGACCGTGCGCGCCGGCGATCGCTTCGTGATTCCGGCCGGCTTCAAGGGCACCTGGGAGGTGCTGGAGCCCTGCCGCAAGGTCTACGTGATCTTCGAGCAGAAGGCCTGAAACACCCGCCCATGAAAAAGCCCGCCGATCGGCGGGCTTTTTTCTGCCCGGCAGTTTTCGTAGGTGCGGGGGTTTCTCGCAGGCATGAAAAAACCCGCCGAGGCGGGTTTTTTCGCAAGGGCCGGATCAATTACTTGATCTTGGCTTCCTTGTAGATCACGTGCTTGCGAACAACCGGATCGAATTTCTTGATCTCGATTTTCTCAGGCTTGGTGCGCTTGTTCTTGTCGGTGGTGTAGAAGTGGCCGGTACCGGCGCTGGACACCAAACGGATCAGTTCACGCATGATTCGGCTCCTTAGAATTTTTCGCCGCGGGCGCGCAGGTCGTTCAGAACGGCCTCGATGCCACGCTTGTCGATGATACGCATGCCTTTAGCGGAAACGCGCAGACGTACGAAACGCTTCTCGGATTCTACCCAGAAACGGTGATGCTGCAGGTTCGGCAGGAAACGGCGGCGGGTTTTGTTGTGTGCGTGGGAAATGTTGTTCCCGGTAACCGGACCCTTACCGGTCACTTGGCAAACTCTCGACATGGCTCAGCCCTCTATAAACCACATGCCAAACCCGGCATGGGTTGGCTGCTTAAACTCGTTGGATTCTCAGTTTCACCGAGGTCTTATCTGCCCATCCGCGACCTGAGAACAGGTCATCGGGGCAGGGCCCCAGAAAAGAGCGCAGCTTTATATCAGAAAGGCGCTTGGCGTCGCAAGGCCGCAAGCAGCTTATCCACATGCCGACGGCCTGGTTCCGCGCCCTTGCGGGCTCGCCGTTCGTCGCCTTTCGTCGTTGTCGCCCGCGCCGCCATGGTCTAGGGTAGCCGGTTCAGGGCCGACAACGGCCTTGCATGACTGCGCCCAGCCCACGGGACGGGCAGTTTCCCACCCTTTTCGGAGTCCGTCATGCGTCTTCTTCCCCTCGCCCTGCTGCTCGCCCCCGCCCTGGCCGGCGCCAGCACCCTCAGCGTCTGCACCGAGTCGAGCCCGGACGGCTTCGACGTGGTGCAGTTCAACGCCCTGACCACCACCAACGCCTCGGCCGACGTGCTGATGAACCGCCTGGTGGAGTTCGACGCGACGCAGGGCAAGGTGGTGCCGAGCCTGGCCGAGAGCTGGACGGTCTCCACCGACGGCCTGACCTACGACTTCAAGCTGCGCGCGGGGGTGAAGTTCCACCACACCGACTACTTCAGCCCCAGCCGCGAGCTGGGCGCCGACGACGTGGTGTTCAGCTTCCAGCGCATGCTCGACGCCAACCAGCCCTGGCACAAGGTGGCGCAGAGCGGTTTCCCCCACGCCCAGTCGCTGCAGTTGCCGGCGCTGATAAAGCGCGTGGAGCAGGTCGACGAGCACCAGGTGCGCTTCACCCTGAGCCACCCCGACGCGACCTTCCTGCCGATGCTCAGCATGGGCTTCGCCTCCATCTATTCCGCCGAGTACGCCGACCAGTTGCTGAAGGCCGGCACCCCGGAGAAGCTCAACGCCCAGCCGATCGGCAGCGGCCCCTTCGTGTTCAAGCGCTTCCAGAAGGACGCGCAGATCCGCTACACCGCCAACCCCGACTACTTCGCCGGCAAGCCGGCGGTGGACAACCTGCTGTTCGCCATCACCCCCGACGCCAACGTGCGCCTGCAGCGCCTGAAACGCGGCGAATGCCAGATCGCCCTGTCGCCCAAGCCGCTGGACGTCGAGGCCGCGGGCAAGGACCCGGCCCTGCGGGTGGAACAGACCCCGGCGTTCATGACCGCCTTCGTCGCCCTGAACAGCCAGCACCCGCCGCTGGACAAGCCAGAGGTGCGCCAGGCGATCAACCTCGCCTTCGACCGCCAGACCTACCTCAAGTCGGTATTCGAAGGCAGCGCCACGGCGGCCGAGGGTGTCTACCCGCCGAACACCTGGAGCTACGCCAAGGACCTCCCCGGCTACCCCTACGATCCGGGCAAGGCCAAGGCGCTGCTGGAAAAGGCCGGGCTCAAGGACGGCTTCAAGACCACGATCTGGACCCGCCCCAGCGGCAGCCTGCTGAACCCCAACCCGAGCCTGGGCGCGCAACTGTTGCAGGCGGACCTGGCCAAGGTCGGCATCCAGGCCGAGATTCGCGTGATCGAATGGGGCGAACTGATCCGCCGCGCCAAGGCCGGCGAACACGACCTGCTGTTCATGGGCTGGGCCGGCGACAACGGCGACCCGGACAATTTCCTCAGCCCGCAATTCTCCTGCGCCAGCGTGAAGTCCGGGCTGAACTTCGCGCGCTACTGCGAGCAGAAGCTGGACGGCCTGATCAGCCAGGGCAAGGCGCTGAGCGAGCAGGACAAGCGCAGCGCGCTCTACCAGGACGCCCAGCGCATCATCCACGACCAGGCGCTGTGGCTGCCGCTGGCGCACCCCACCGCCTCGGTGCTGCTGCGCAAGGAGGTCAAGGGCTACGCCGTGAGCCCCTTCGGCCGCCAGGACTTCTCCCGGGTCAGCCTCTGAGAGGCTAGACCCAGCCGCGCTCGGCCATGGACAGCGGCTCGCCGTCGCCGACGATGAAGTGATCGAGCACGCGCACGTCCACCAGCGCCAGGGCGTCTTTCAGGCGCCGGGTGATCTGGCGGTCGGCCTCGCTCGGCTCGCTGATGCCGGAGGGGTGGTTGTGGGTCAGGATCAGCGCCGCGGCGTTGTTCGCCAAGGCCCGCTTCACCACCTGCCGTGGATAGACACTGGTAGTGTCGATAGAGCCGTGGAACAGCACCTCGAAGGCCAGCGCGCGGTGCCGGCCGTCGAGGAACAGGCAGCCGAACACCTCATGCGCCTCGTGGCGCAGCCGTGACTTGAGGTAGTCGCGCACCGCTTGCGGGCTTTCCAGCGCCGAATCGCGCCGCAACTGCTCGGCCAGGTGGCGCCGGGCCATTTCCAGCACCGCTTGCAGTTGCGCGTATTTCGCCCGCCCCAACCCCAGGTGGCTGCTGAAGCTGGCCTGGTCGGACTCCAGCAGGGCGCGCAGGCTGCCGAACTCGTTCAGCAGGCGCCGCGCCAGGTCCACCGCGCTGCAACCGGCCACGCCGGTGCGCAGGAATATCGCCAGCAGTTCGGCGTCGCTGAGGCTCGCGGCGCCCTGTTCGAGGAGTTTTTCCCGCGGTCTTTCCGCCGCCGGCCAGTGTCGGATGCTCATGCCACCTCCCTGTAGTGGCGCCCGCTGTGTCGGCGCGGGCGCTGTGCTATCTTAGCCCGTCCCTTGCGCGCGACCGGAGGCCTGGGGAGGCGTCTCCGGACTAGCCGCGCGTCATCCAATTCCGAAGATAAGGCGGGCCTATGCAGCGGCTCTATAGAAAACGCATCGTCCTCGGCGTGGGTGGCGGCATTGCCGCCTACAAGAGCGCCGAACTGGTCCGCCGCCTGCGCGACCAGGGCGCGGAAGTCCGCGTGGTGATGACCCAGGGCGGCCGTGAGTTCATCACCCCGCTGACCCTCCAGGCGCTGTCCGGCCACCCGGTGCACCTGGACCTGCTCGACCCCGCCGCCGAAGCGGCCATGGGCCACATCGAGCTGGCCCGCTGGGCCGACCTGGTACTGATCGCCCCGGCCACCGCCGACGTCATGGCGCGCCTGGCCCAGGGCGTGGCCAACGACCTGCTGACCACCCTGGTGCTGGCCACCGACGCCCAGGTCGCCCTGGCCCCGGCGATGAACCAGGCCATGTGGCGCGACCCGGCCACCCAGGCCAACGCCGAACTGCTGCGCGGCCGTGGCCTGCGCTTCTTCGGCCCGGCCGCCGGCAGCCAGGCCTGCGGCGACGTCGGCCCCGGACGCATGCTCGAGGCCGAGGAACTGGCCCAGCGCGCCGCCGACTGCTTCGAATTCCTCTCGCTGACCGGCCAGCACGTGCTGATCACCGCCGGCCCGACCCAGGAAAACATCGACCCGGTGCGCTACATCACCAACCACAGCTCCGGGAAGATGGGCTTCGCACTCGCCGAGGCCGCCGCCGAAGCCGGCGCGCGCGTCACCCTGGTGACCGGCCCGGTGCACCTGCCGACACCGGACCGGGTGACCCGCGTCGACGTGGTCAGCGCCCGCGACATGCTCGCCGCCTGCGAAGCGGCGATGCCGGCCAACGTGCTGATCGCCGCCGCCGCGGTGGCCGACTACCGCCCCGAACTGGTCGCGACGCAGAAACTGAAGAAGGACCCGACCAAGGGCGACGGCCTGCTCCTGCAACTGGTGCGCAACCCGGATATCCTCGCCACCCTCGCCCAGCGCGCCGACCGGCCGTTCAGCGTGGGCTTCGCCGCGGAGACCGAGAACCTGCTGGAATACGCCTCGCGCAAGCTCAAGGACAAGAACCTCGACCTGATCGTGGCCAACGACGTGGCCAACCCCTCGATCGGATTCAACAGCGAAGAGAACGCGATCACCGTGATCGACCGCGAATTGCACGAAACTGCCTTCGCCCAGACCAGCAAGGGCAAGATCGCCCGCCAGCTGATCGCCTTCATCGCCGACCGCCTGAAACAGAACTGAGAACCCGATGCATTCCCTGCAAGCCAAGATCCTCGACCCGCGCCTGGGCGCCGAATTCCCCCTGCCGCAGTACGCCACCCCCGGTTCCGCCGGCCTGGACCTGCGCGCCATGCTCCAGCAGGACACCGTCCTGGAGCCGGGCCAGACCCTGCTGATCCCCACCGGCCTGTCCATCTACATCGCCGATCCGGGCCTGGCCGCGCTGGTCCTGCCGCGCTCCGGCCTGGGCCACAAGCACGGCGTGGTGCTGGGCAACCTGGTCGGCCTGATCGACTCGGACTACCAGGGCGAGCTGATGGTTTCCTGCTGGAACCGCGGCAACACCCCGTTCACCATCGCCATCGGCGAGCGCATCGCCCAGCTGGTGCTGGTGCCGGTGGTGCAAGCGCATTTCGAGCTGGTCGACAGCTTCGACGAAAGCCAGCGTGGCGCCGGTGGTTTCGGGCACTCGGGCAGCCACTGACCTCATATTCCAGGATGAATCGCCGAGGAGACGTTGCATGAAACTTTTCCAACGCACTGCCAAGGACACGGCCGACCTGCCGGAAGTCGCCGCGCCGAGCAAGGCCCCCGCGGGCCCTGCCGTCCGACCGGAACTCAAGTCGCTGCTGCCGGCCTTCGGCGTGGCGATCCTCGGTGTTGGCGCCGCCGGCGCGCTGCTCTGGCTGAGCCTGTTCGGCAGCGCCGAGCAGCTGCATCGCCAGCAGGTCGCCGGGGCCTGGGCCGAGAGCCAGGCCGGCGCCCTGCGCCAGGCCCTGGCCCAGCTCGCCGCCGACACCCGCACCCTGGCCGGCACGCCCGAGCTGCTGCCGGCCCTGGGCGACGCGACGCGTACCCGCGCCGAAGAGAACGCCCTGAGCCACGGTCACCTGGACGGGCTGGTGGACGCCCACCTCAACGCCCCCGGCCAGGCCAGCCAGGACAACCAGCGCCCCGGCCCGCTGAACTATGCAGCGCTGGACATGCTGCGCCGCGTCGAAAGCGGCCAGAATGTCGCGCCCGAGGCCTACCGCGTCGGCCAGCGCTGGCTGCTGTACAGCGCCAGCGCCCTGCGCGGCGCCGACAACGGCATCCAGGGCAGCCTGATGCTGGTCTTCGACCTGCAGCGCCTGCTCAACGCCCTGCCCGCGCAGCCCGCCGACGTCGGCCAGCTGACCCTGGCCCAGCAGTTCGGCAGCGCCCCGGCGCAGGTCCTGCTGCAACGCGGCGAAGCCGGCAGCGGCGCGCCCATGTCCCTGGGCAGCATCAATTCGAACTGGAAACTCACCTTTACCCCCGGCCCGGCCATCGACGCCACGCTCTATTCGCCGACCCTGCTCGGCCTGGCGGCGCTGCTCGCCCTGGCCGGCGCGCTGCTCGGCGTCTACCTGGCGCAGAGCGGCCTGCTGCGCCGTCTGCGCCTGGACGCCCAGGCAATCGGACAGTTCCTTCAGGAACTCGGCGGCCAGCGCAGTGCCAAAGCACCTGAAGTCAGCCTCTCTGCCCTGCAGCCGCTGGCCCAGGCGCTGGCCCGGCAACCGAAACGCAAACTCGACACCCCGGCCCCCGCCAGCCCCGCGGTAGCGACCCCGGCGCCCAAGGCGGCGGTGGAAGCCAGCCCTTCGCCGGCCCGCATCGACAAGCCGGCAGGCGCCGAGGCGCAGTTGGTCGACCCACTGTTCCAGAACACCGATATTCTGGACATCGACATTCTTGATGAAGACCAGGACCTCCTGGGATTGGAGCACACCCCCGCCATGAGCACGCCCAAAGCACCGCAACTGCCAGCCAGCATCTTCCGCGCCTACGACATCCGTGGCGTGGTGGGCGACACCCTGACCGCCGAGACCGCCTACTGGGTCGGCCGCGCCATCGGCTCCGAGAGCCTGGCGCGCGGCGAACCCTGCGTCAGCGTCGGCCGCGACGGCCGCCTGTCCGGCCCCGAGCTGGTGCAGCAGCTGATCCAGGGCCTGCTCGACTGCGGTTGCCAGGTCACCGACATCGGCATGGTGCCGACCCCGGTGCTGTACTACGCGGCCAACGTCCTGGAGGGCAAGTCCGGGGTGATGCTCACCGGCAGCCACAACCCGCCGAACTACAACGGCTTCAAGATCGTCGTCGCCGGCGAGACCCTGGCCAACGAGCAGATCCAGGCCCTGCGCGAGCGCATCGAGAACAACGACCTCGCCAGCGGCGTGGGCAGCGTGCAGCAGGTCGACATCCTGCCGCGCTACTTCAAGCAGATCCGTGACGACATCGCCCTGGCCAAGCCGCTGAAAGTGGTGGTGGACTGCGGCAACGGCGTCGCCGGCGTGATCGCCCCGCAACTGATCGAAGCCCTGGGTTGCACCGTCATCCCGCTGTTCTGCGACGTCGACGGCACCTTCCCCAACCACCACCCGGACCCGGGCAAGCCCGAGAACCTGGAAGACCTGATCGCCAAGGTCAAGGAAACCGGCGCCGACCTCGGCCTGGCCTTCGACGGCGACGGTGACCGTGTCGGCGTGGTGACCAACGAAGGCACCATCATCTACCCCGACCGCCTGCTGATGCTGTTCGCCAAGGACGTCGTCTCGCGCAACCCGGGCGCCGACATCATCTTCGACGTCAAGTGCACCCGCCGCCTGATCTCCCTCATCAGCGGCTACGGCGGCCGCCCGGTGATGTGGAAGACCGGCCACTCGCTGATCAAGAAGAAAATGAAGGAAACCGGCGCCCTGCTGGCCGGCGAGATGAGCGGCCACATCTTCTTCAAGGAACGCTGGTACGGCTTCGACGACGGCATCTACAGCGCCGCCCGCCTGCTCGAAATCATCAGCCTCGACAAGCGCGACAGCGAGCGCGTGTTCTCCGCCTTCCCGCTGGACATCTCCACCCCGGAGATCAACATCACCGTCACCGACGAGAGCAAGTTCACCCTCATCGACGCGCTGCAGCGCAACGGCCAGTGGGGCGAGGCGAACCTCACCACCCTGGACGGCGTACGCGTGGATTACCCCAAAGGCTGGGGCCTGGTACGCGCCTCCAACACCACCCCGGTGCTGGTGCTGCGCTTCGAGGCGGACTCCGAAGCCGAACTGGAACGCATCAAGGACGTGTTCCGCAACCAGCTCAAGGCGGTCGATCCCGCCCTGGCCATTCCCTTCTGACCTGAACCATGCCGGAGTCCAGCACCATGTCCCAGAGTCGCGATGACGCAGCCCAGGTAGCCCGCGTCCTTGCCGAAGCGCTTCCCTACATTCGCCGTTTCGTAGGCAAGACGCTGGTCATCAAGTACGGCGGCAACGCCATGGAGACCGACGAGCTGAAGAACAGCTTCGCCCGCGACGTGGTGCTGATGAAGGCGGTCGGCATCAACCCGGTGGTGGTGCACGGCGGCGGCCCGCAGATCGGCGACCTGCTCAATCGCCTGTCGATCGAGAGCCACTTCATCGATGGCATGCGCGTCACCGACGCGCAGACCATGGACGTGGTGGAAATGGTCCTCGGCGGCCAGGTCAACAAGGACATCGTCAATCTGATCAACCGCCATGGCGGCAGCGCCATCGGCCTGACCGGCAAGGACGCCGAGCTGATCCGCGCGAAGAAGCTCACCGTGACCCGCCAGACCCCGGAGATGACCAAGCCGGAAATCATCGACATCGGCCACGTCGGCGAAGTCACCGGGGTCAACACCGACCTGCTGAACATGCTGGTCAAGGGCGACTTCATCCCGGTGATCGCGCCCATCGGCGTCGGCGCCAACGGCGAGTCCTACAACATCAACGCCGACCTGGTGGCCGGCAAGGTGGCCGAGGCGCTGAAGGCCGAGAAGCTGATGCTGCTGACCAACATCGCCGGCCTGATGGACAAGCAGGGCCAGGTGCTCACCGGGCTGACCACCGAACAGGTCGACAGCCTGATCGCCGACGGCACCATCTACGGCGGCATGCTGCCGAAGATCCGCTGCGCCCTGGAAGCGGTGCAGGGCGGCGTGACCAGCGCGCACATCATCGATGGCCGCGTGCCCAACGCCGTGCTGCTGGAAATCTTCACCGACAGCGGCGTCGGCACCCTGATCAGCAACCGCAAGCCGCGTCACTGATCGACAACCGCCACGGCGCCCGCCGTGGCGGTCCCTCCCCCTTCCCTTCGGAGGCCGCGATGCCTTCAGCCTTTCCCGAGCGCAGCGAGTTCCGCTTCTTCCACGGCCTGCGCGTGCGCTGGTCGGAAGTCGATCCCCAGGGCATCGTCTTCAACGGCAACTACCTGACCTACACCGACGTAGCCACCACCGAGTACTACCGCAACCTGGACATCAGCTACCCGGCCGACCTGCTGCGCGGCGGCGGCGACCTGTTCGCGGTGAAGAGCAGCCTGGAGTACTACGCCCCGGCACGCTACGACGACTGGCTGGACATCGGCGTGCGCGCCGCGCGCCTGGGCCGCAGCAGCCTGACCTTCCAGGTGGCGATCTGGTGCGACGGCCAGCCGCTGACCCTCGGCGAGCTGATCTACGCCCACGCCGACGAGCAGCGCCAGAGCCAGCCGTTGCCGGACTGGCTGCGCGAGCGGATCAGTGGTTTCGAGCGCTTCCCCGAGGCCTGAACGGCCTCAGTGGCTGGCGCCCAGCAGCTGGGCGAGGCGCGCGCGGTCGGCGTCGAACGCGGCGGCGGCCTGGACGCGCAACTGCTGGTAGTGCGCGATGTCGCTGGTCAGGCGCTGTTCCTCGTCCTTCAGGTTGCCCAACTGGTCGATCAGCTGTTGCGGCACCTGGCGTCCCGCGCGCTCGGCGTCGGCGGCCTGGGCCTGGAGGTTGCCCTGCTGGGTCTTCAGCGACTGCAGGTTACCCCTGGCCACGCTGCTCAGGCCGTCCAGCTCGGACATCTTGCGCTCGCGGGCGCGATCGACGTCCTCGACACTGGTGTACAGCCGCAGCAACTGGGCGTCGGAACTGGCCTGGGCGGCGGCGGCCTTGCGCTGCTTGAGTTCCTCGGCGGTCGGCGCCGGCGGCACCACGCGGATCACCCGGCCCTGCTCGTTGAGCACTTCGTAGCCCTTGCCGATGTACTGCGACGGCACGCCGAGACGGTCGATGACCGTCACGCCCTTGTCGTCGACGTAGCGATACATCTCGACGCCACCGCCGGTGGACGGCTTGCCGGCGGAATTGGCCGCGTGCGCGGCACCCGCCAGCGCCAGGGCCAGCACCCCCATCAACATCCCGTAGCGGACAGCACCCTGCTTGGCCATGCCGACACCCTGTTCTGGTTGTGGATCAGATCCCGTACTGCGCGCGATAGGCCTCGACCGCCGGCAGATAGCGCTTGAGCTCCGCGTCGCCGGCCAAGTATTCGAGCACCTGCTCCAGGGACACGATGCTGACCACCGGCATGCCGAAGTCGCGTTCGACTTCCTGGATCGCCGACAGCTCGCCCTTGCCGCGCTCCTGGCGGTTCAGCGCGATCAGCACGCCGGCAGCCTTGGCGCCCTGGCCGTCGATGATCTGCATGACCTCGCGAATCGCGGTGCCGGCGGTGATCACGTCGTCGACGATCAGTACCCGGCCGGTCAAGGGCGCGCCCACCAGGGTACCGCCTTCGCCGTGATCCTTGGCTTCCTTGCGGTTGAAGCACCAGGGCAGGTCGCGGCCATGCTGCTCGGCCAGGGCTACCGCTGTAGCGGCGGCCAGCGGGATTCCCTTATAGGCCGGGCCGAACAGCACATCGAAATCGATGCCGCTGTCGACCACCGCCGAGGCGTAGAAACGCCCCAGCTGGGCCAGCGCCAGGCCGCTGTTGAACAGGCCTGCGTTGAAGAAATAGGGACTGGTGCGCCCGGACTTGAGGGTGAACTCGCCGAAGCGCAGAACGCCGCGCTCGATGGCGAAGCGGATGAAATCGCGTTGATATGCCTGCATGGGAATAGAACCGGCCGGTATGAATTTAGCTAAACCGTTTGAGCTCGGGTATCATACACACACGTGATTTTGGGGGCCATTTATGCGGATCATCAGTGTGAACGTGAATGGTATTCAGGCTGCAGCCGAGCGGGGATTGCTCAGCTGGTTGCAAGCCCAGAATGCCGACGTGATCTGCTTGCAGGATACCCGCGCCTCCGCTTTCGATCTGGATGACCCGTCCTACCAGCTGGACGGCTACTTCCTGTACGCCTGCGACGCCGAAGTGCCCAGCCAGGGCGGCGTCGCAATCTATAGTCGTCTGCAACCCAAGGCCGTCATAAGCGGGCTGGGTTTCGAGATGGCCGATCGTTACGGGCGCTACCTGCAAGCCGATTTCGATAAGGTGAGTATTGCCAGCATTCTTCTGCCGAGCGGGCAGGAGGGTGACGAGAACCTGAACCAGAAGTTCAAGTTCATGGAAGACTTCGCCGGATACCTGAACAAGCAGCGCCGCAAGCGCCGCGAGTACATCTACTGTGGGTCGCTGTACCTGGCCCACAACAAGCTGGACGTGAAGAACTGGCGCGAATGCCAGCAGATGCCCGGCTTCCTCGCGCCCGAGCGCGGCTGGATGGACGAAGTGTTCGGCAACATGGGCTACGTCGACGCCCTGCGCGAGGTCAACCGCGAAGGCGACCAGTTCAGCTGGTGGCCGGACAGCGAGCAGGCCGAGCTGCTGAACCTGGGCTGGCGCTTCGACTACCAGATTCTCACCCCGGGTCTGCGCCGCTTCGTGCGCAGCGCCAAGCTGCCGCGGCAGCCGCGTTTCTCCAGCCATGCGCCGCTGATCATCGACTACGACTGGTCGCTCAGCATCTAAGGCTCGGAAACGAAAAAGCCGGCTCAAGAGCCGGCTTTTTCATGCGCGCGAATCGCGGGCAGAGCCCGCTCCTGCAAGAGCTACTTCAACGGCCGCCAGGTGAAGGGATAGCGGTAGTCGCGGCCCTCGTTGGCCTTGACCCCGGCGATCACCGTCAGCACCAGGGCGCCGGCGCTGACCAGCGCCAGCAGCAGGAAGCCGACCACCAGCAGGCAGAGGAACAGGCTCACCAGCAGCGCCAGGCTGACGGTGATCTGGAAGTTCAGCGCCTCCTTGCCCTGGCTGTCGACGAAGGGATCGGACTCACGCTTGATCTGCCAGACGATCAGCGGACCCAGCAGGTTGCCGAACGGGAAGACCAGGCCGAGGAAGGCGGAGAAATGGCAGAACATCGCCCATTGCCGGGCGTCCTGGCTCGGTCGTGGCTGCAGTTCGTCGCTCATTCCCCGCCTCCTTCGCGTCAGTCGGCCAGCGCGGCGCGCTGCAGGTCGAAGATTTCCCGCATGCCCTGCTGCGCCAGCTCCAGCATGGCATTCAGCTCTGCCGGCTGGAACGGCTCGCCTTCGGCGGTGCCCTGCACTTCGATGAAGCCACCGGCTTCGGTCATGACCACGTTCAGGTCGGTCTCGGCGGCGGAGTCTTCCGGGTAGTCCAGGTCGAGCACCGGCACGCCCTGGTAGATGCCCACGGACACCGCCGCGACCATCTGCTTGAGCGGGTTGCCCTTGAGCGCGCCACGCTTCTTCAGCACCGCCAGCGCGTCGATCAGCGCGACGGTGGCGCCGGTGATGGACGCGGTGCGGGTACCGCCATCGGCCTGGATCACGTCGCAGTCGATGTACAGGGTGTTCTCGCCCAGCTTGGTCAGGTCCAGCGCGGCGCGCAGCGAACGGCCGATCAGGCGCTGGATCTCCAGGGTGCGGCCGCCCTGCTTGCCACGGCTGGCCTCGCGGGCGTTCCGCTCGCCGGTGGAGCGCGGCAGCATGCCGTATTCGGCGGTCAGCCAGCCCTGGCCCTGGCCCTTGAGGAAGCGCGGCACACCGCTTTCGGCGCTGACGGTGCAGATCACCTTGGTGTCGCCGAACTCCACCAGAACCGAGCCCTCGGCGTGCTTGGTGTAGTGGCGGGTGATGCGGATCGGGCGCAGCTGGTCGGCGGCGCGGCCACTGGGACGGTTCATCGAGACTTCCTTTGCAATTGGATCGGATACAGGCCGCCATTATAGAGGCCCCGGCGGGCAGGCAACCACCGCCGGCGTGCGGCCCCCGGCCGCGCTGGGGTACAATTGCCGGTTCACGATGACATTTCGTCGCTTTTCCACCGAATCTCCGCGAGGTAGCCCCATGGTGCACAGCATGACCGCCTTCGCCCGCGTCGAACGGGCCGGGACCAATGGCAGCCTGAGCTGGGAGCTGCGCTCGGTGAACCACCGCTACCTGGAACCGAACCTGCGCCTGCCGGAAACCTTCCGCGACCTCGAAGGCCCGGTGCGCGAGGCGCTGCGCCAGGGCCTGTCGCGCGGCAAGGTGGAAATCACCCTGCGCTTCAACGAGGACAACGCCGGCAAGCCGCTGCAGGTCGACCGCGAGCGCGCCGCGCAGCTGGTGGCCGCCGCCGAAGGCGTGGCCGCGCTGATCAAGCAGCCGGCGCCGATCGACCCGCTGGCCGTGCTGTCCTGGCCGGGCGTGCTGGTGGGCGACGCCGCCGACCCGCAGGCGCTCAACGCCGAGGCCATGGCCGCCTTCACCCAGGCGCTGGACGAGCTGAAGGCCGGCCGCGCCCGCGAAGGCGCGGAACTGGCGCGGATCATCGACGAACGCCTGGGCTCCATGCAGGAAGAAGTGGCCAACCTGCGCGAGCTGGTGCCGCAGATGCTCGGCAACCAGCGGCAGAAGATCCTCGACCGCTTCGCCGAACTGAAGCTGGAAGCCGACTCCCAGCGCCTGGAGCAGGAAATGGTCCTGCTGGCGCAGAAGAGCGACGTCGCCGAGGAACTCGACCGCCTGAGCACCCACGTCGCCGAGGTGCGCCGCGTGCTCAAGGCTGGCGGCGCCGCCGGCCGGCGCCTGGACTTCCTCATGCAGGAGCTCAACCGCGAGGCCAACACCCTCGGCTCCAAGGCCTTCGACCCGCGTTCGACCCAGGCCGCGGTGAACCTCAAGGTGCTCATCGAACAGATGCGCGAGCAGGTCCAGAATATCGAGTGAGGCGTGCGCCCGCTCTCCACCCATAATCCCAGGAACCCGTCATGTCCGGCACCCTGTACATCGTTTCCGCTCCCTCCGGCGCCGGCAAGACCAGCCTGGTGAAGTCCCTGCTCGAGGCCATGCCCAGCGTGCGCGTCTCGGTCTCCCACACCACCCGTGGCATGCGCCCGGGCGAGGTGGACGGGGTGAACTACCACTTCATCGGCCGCGACACCTTCACCTCGATGCTCGAACGCGACGAGTTCCTCGAGCACGCGGAAGTCTTCGGCAACCTCTACGGCACCTCGCAGCGCTGGGTCGAGAAGACCCTCGCCGAAGGCTACGACCTGATCCTCGAGATCGACTGGCAGGGCGCCCAGCAGGTGCGCCGGCTGATGCCCCAGGCGCAGTCGATCTTCATCCTGCCGCCGAGCCAGCACGCCCTGCGCCAGCGCCTGACCAACCGCGGCCAGGACAGCGACGAGGTGATCGACGGGCGCATGCGCGAAGCCGTCAACGAAATGAGTCATTACGTCGAGTACGATCACCTGGTGATCAACGACGATTTCGCCCATGCTCTGGAAGACCTCAAGGCGATCTTCCGCGCCCGCCAGCTGCGCCAGGACGCGCAACAGAAGCGTCACGAACAGCTGCTGGGCGAATTGTTGGCGCCGTCCGCATAACAAACGGCCCTTCCATAAAGATTGGCGATTTTTTAGACTATCCAGTCCGCCCGGGAATCCGGGTTCAATTTTTTCGCAACGAGGAACACCATGGCCCGCGTCACCGTCGAAGACTGCCTGGACAACGTCGATAACCGTTTCGAACTGGTCATGCTCGCCACCAAGCGCGCTCGCCAGCTGGCCACCGGCGGCAAGGAGCCGAAGGTAGCCTGGGAAAACGACAAGCCCACCGTGGTCGCCCTGCGCGAGATCGCTTCCGGCCTGGTCGATGCTGAAGTCGTTCAGCAGGAGGACGTGGTTGAAGAAGAGCCGCTGTTCGCCGCCTTCGAAGACGAGGCCAACAACGAGGCCCTGTAAGTCGATGACCGGCCGACGACCACAGGCGCCGTCCACTCGGCGGGGGGTGATGCCTTGCCGAGCATAGATGCCTTCGCCGATCGGCTGTCGAGCTACCTCGGCCCGGACCAGGTCAACCTGGTCCGCCGTGCCTACTACTACGCCGAGCAGGCCCACGACGGGCAGCGCCGCCGCAGCGGCGAAGCCTACGTCACCCATCCGCTCGCCGTCGCCAACATCCTCGCCGACATGCACATGGACCATCAGAGCCTGATGGCGGCCATGCTGCACGACGTGATCGAGGACACCGGCATCGCCAAGGAAGCGCTCACCGCGCAGTTCGGCGAAACCGTCTCGGAACTGGTGGACGGGGTCAGCAAGCTGACCCAGATGAACTTCGAGACCAAGGCCGAAGCGCAGGCCGAGAACTTCCAGAAGATGGCCATGGCCATGGCCCGCGACATCCGCGTGATCCTGGTCAAGCTGGCCGACCGCCTGCACAACATGCGCACCCTGGAAGTGCTGTCCGGCGAGAAGCGCCGGCGCATCGCCAAGGAAACCCTGGAAATCTACGCGCCCATCGCCAACCGCCTGGGCATGCACAGCATGCGCGTGGAATTCGAGGACCTGGGCTTCAAGGCCATGCACCCGATGCGCTCCGAGCGCATCCGCCAGGCGGTCAAGAAGGCCCGCGGCAACCGCCGCGAGATCGTCGGCAAGATCCAGGAATCACTGGTCAACTGCCTCGCCCGCGAGGGCATGGAAGGCCAGGTCCTGGGGCGCGAGAAGCACCTGTTCAGCATCTACAAGAAGATGCGCGGCAAGCGCAAGGCGTTCAACGAGATCATGGACGTCTACGCCTTCCGCATCATCGTCGACAAGGTCGACACCTGCTACCGCGTGCTCGGCGCCGTGCACAACCTGTACAAGCCGTTCCCCGGTCGCTTCAAGGACTACATCGCGATTCCCAAGGCCAACGGCTACCAGTCGCTGCACACCACCCTGTTCGGCATGCACGGCGTGCCCATCGAGATCCAGATCCGCACCCGCGAGATGGAAGAGATGGCCAACCACGGCATCGCCGCGCACTGGCTGTACAAGTCCAGCGAGGAAGAGTCGCAGAAGGGCACCCACGCGCGCGCGCGCCAGTGGGTCAAGGGCATCCTCGAACTGCAGCAGCGCGCCGGCAACTCGCTGGAATTCATCGAGAACGTGAAGATCGACCTGTTCCCGGACGAGGTCTACGTGTTCACGCCCAAGGGCCGCATCATGGAGCTGCCCAAGGGCTCCACGGCGGTCGACTTCGCCTACGCGGTGCACACCGACGTCGGCAACAGCTGCATCGCCTGCCGCATCAACCGGCGCCTGGCGCCGCTGTCCGAGCCGCTGCAGAGCGGCCAGACGGTGGAGATCGTCACCGCGCCGGGCACCCGGCCGAACCCGGCCTGGCTCAACTTCGTGGTCACCGGCAAGGCGCGCACGCACATCCGCCACGCCCTCAAGCAGCAGCGCCGTTCCGAGTCCATCAGCCTCGGCGAGCGCCTGCTGAACAAGACCCTCGCCGGCTTCGACAGCCACCTGGAGAAGATTCCGGGCGAACGCATCCAGGGCGTGCTCAACGAGTACCGCATGGAGGTCTTCGAGGACCTGCTGGAAGAGATCGGCCTGGGCAACCGCATGGCCTACGTGGTCGCGCGCCGCCTGATCTCCACCGAGGGCGAGGCCGCGCCGAGCGCCGAGAGCCCGCTGGCCATCCGCGGCACCGAGGGCCTGGTGCTGAGCTATGCCAAGTGCTGCACGCCGATTCCCGGCGACCCCATCGTCGGCCACCTGTCGGCCGGCAAGGGCATGGTGGTGCACCTGGAAAGCTGCAAGAACATCAGCGAAATCCGCAACAACCCGGAAAAATGCATCCAGCTCAGCTGGGCCAAGGATGTCACCGGCGAGTTCAACGTCGAGCTGCGTGTCGAGCTGGAGCACCAGCGCGGCCTGATCGCCCTGCTGGCGACCAGCGTCAACGCCGCCGACGGCAACATCGAGAAGATCAGCATGGACGAGCGCGACGGTCGCGTCAGCGTGGTCCAGCTGGTGGTCAGCGTGCACGACCGCGTGCACCTGGCCCGCGTCATCAAGAAGCTGCGCGCGCTCAAGGGGGTGGTCCGGATCACCCGCGTGCGCAGCTGACAACCCACCTCGGCAAGGAGTCGACATGACCAAGACCGTTATCCACACCGACAAGGCCCCGGCGGCCATCGGCACCTACTCCCAGGCGATCAAGGCCGGCAACACCGTCTACGTCTCCGGTCAGATCCCGCTGAACCCGCAGACCATGGAGCTGGTCGAGGGCTTCGAGGAGCAGGTCGTCCAGGTGTTCGAGAACCTCAAGGCGGTGATCGAGGCTTCCGGCGGCTACCTGCACGACGTGGCCAAGCTGAACATCTTCCTCACCGACCTGAGCCACTTCGCCAAGGTCAACGAGATCATGGGCCGCTACTTCACCCAGCCCTACCCGGCACGCGCCGCCATCGGCGTGGCCGCCCTGCCCAAGGGCGCCCAGGTCGAGATGGACGCCATCGTCGTCCTGGAGTAACGCTCTCCAACCGAACGGGGCCCTCGCGGCCCCGTTCGTTTTTCCCGTGTAAGCCCGCAAGGAGCACCCCGCATGCGTCGCGCCCTCCTCCTGAGCGCCCTCCTCGGCCTGCTGACCGGCTGCGCCGGCAACCAGGATCCGTCCGGCACCTGGATCAACCAGGCCGCCATCGACGCCGCCAGCAAGAGCGGCAAGCTGCGCGAAGCGCTGCTGGCCTACGGCCCCAACCTGGAATGGCGGCTCGACAGCAAGAATCACCAGGCTTCCTACAGCAACGGTTTCGAACAGGGCGAAGGCCAGCTGAGCCAGGACCCGTCGAACAAGAAGCGCTGGCAGGTGGCCTTCTACGGCAGCAAGCAGGAAGAGCTGGCGGTGGACGGCAAGCAACTGCTCCAGGTGGGCAGCGACAACTGGCCGGAACAGCGCTTCGCGCGCCCCGCCGATCCGACCCAGGCGCCCATCGGCGCCAGCTTCCAGCGCGCCCTGTACGGCAGCTTCCTCAAGGGCACCTGGGTGATCAAGGAAGGCCAGGGCGAAGGCGCCAAGGTGACCTTCCAGGCCGACGGCCGCGTCGAGGGCATGCCCGCCGCCGACCGCTATGCCCTGTGCCTGGCCGGCGACTGCGCGGCCATGAGCGGTAACAACGACAGCATCTGGCTGCAGCAGGGCCGCCAGGGCCGCGAGTACCTGTTCCAGCGCGAAGACGACAAGCTGGAACTGTTCGAAGCGGTGAACCGCGCCCAGGCCGACGAGATGCCCGAGTACGCCCCGGGCCAGCGCGTCTGGCTGCTGGAGCGCGACTGAGCCCGCGGCGCCGCCCGCCCCGGCGGCGCCTTCAGCGCAAGCCCAGCCACACCAGCCACAGGCCCAGCGCCAGCAGCAGCGCGCCGCACAGCCGGTCCAGCGCGCGCACCCGGCGCTGCAGCCAGCCGCGCCAGCGGCGGCGATCGAGCAAGCGCACCAGGGCCAGGTCCCACAGCAGCACCACCGCGCCCATCCACAGCACGCACACGCCGAGCCCCCAGGGCGGCAGCCGGAACTGCCCGAGCACGCCGAACAGGCCGGTGTAGAAGATCGCCAGCTTGGGGTTCAGGCAACTG
>NZ_JARJLT010000085.1 GCF_029335315.1 Pseudomonas citronellolis | reverse complement strand
GGCACGCGCAGGTCGTTTTCCGACCGCGTCGGCCCGCTCGCCGGCTCAGTTCAGGCCGAGCTTGCCGCGCAGGGTCGAGAGGTCCTCGGCCAGGGTGTTGACCGGGCCGGCCAGGGCCTTGCGGTCCTTGTCGCTGAGCTTGTCGTAGGTCTGGAAGCCGCCGTCGGCGCTGCGGTACTTGGCGAGGATGGCGTCGACGCTGGCGAAGTTCTTCTCCACCTTGGCGACGAAGGCCGGGTCCTGCTTGGCCAGCTGCGGGCGGAACAGCTCGACGATCTTCTTGGCGCCGTTGACGTTGCCCTGGAAGTCGTAGAGGTCGGTGTGGCTGTAGCGGTCTTCCTCGCCGCTGACCTTGGTCGCGGCCACTTCCTCCATCAGCGCGGCGGCGCCGCCGACGACTTTCTCCGGCGGGAACGGCAGGCCTTCCACGCGCTTGCGCAGGTCGTGCACGTCGGCCATCAGCTTGTCGGCCAGCGGGCCCAGGCCGTCGGTGCTGTTCTTCGCGAACAGGCTGTATTCGATGCGGTGGAAGCCGGTGAAGTCCGGGGCGTCGACCTTTTTCTCGTGGTCGTCCTCGCGGGAGTCGATGGCGCCGTCGAGGTCGCTGAACAGCTCGGCCACCGGCTCGATGGTCTCGTAGTACACGCGGGTCGGCGCGTAGAGCTTCTTCGCCGTGGCCAGGTCGCCCTTCTTCACCGCGTCGGTGAACTGCTGGGTGCGGGTGACCAGCTCGTCGAGGTTGTCGGTGACGTAGATCTTGTAGTCGGAGATCGGCCCGACCAGGTCCAGCGGCGAATTGGTGGCGGCCAGGGCGGCCAGCGGCGCGGTGAGCAGGCCGAGGCTGAACAGCAGGGCGAGGGAGGTGCGTTTCATGGGCGAGGGCTCCGGGGTTGTCGTTGTTCAGGCCGGCCGGCTGGCGGCCAGCAGGCTTCGGCCGAGGTGGTCGTCCGCGCCGGTGACCCCGGGCAGGACGAAGAAGTAGCCGCCGCCTTGCGGCTTCAGGTATTCCTCCAGGGGCTCGCCGTTCAGGCGCGTCTGCACGGCGATGAAGCCGCGTTCGAGGTCGGCCTGGTAGCAGATGAACAGCAGGCCCATGTCCAGCTGGCCGTTGCTGGCCGCGCCGTTGGAGTAGTTGAACGGCCGCCGCAGGATCAGGTTGGCCTGGCTCTGGGCGGTGCGCGGGTTGGCCAGGCGGATGTGCGCGTCGAGGCGGGTGCGCTGGCCCTGCGGGTCGCCGGCGTAGTCCGGCAGGTCGGTTTCCACCCGGCCGCCGTGGGGCGCGCCGCTGGGTTTCTGCCGGCCGATGATGCTTTCCTGCTCCTGCAGCGGGGTGCGGTCCCAGCGTTCGACGAAGTTGCGGATGATGCGCACCGCCTGGTAGCTGCCGCCCACCGCCCAGGCCGGTTCGTCGGCGCCGGGCTGCACCCAGACGATGCTGCGCATGGCCGCCGCGTCGCTGGAGTCGGGGTTGGCCGAGCCGTCGCGGAAGCCGAGGAAGTTGCGCGCGCTCTCGGTGGGCTGGCCGGGCCGCGCCGGCTGCACCGGCACGCTGCCTTCCTGTTTCCAGCGCACCAGCAGCAGGTCCGGGGTGTTCTTCACGATGTCGCGCAGGGCGTGGATGTTGGTGTCCGGGGTGTTGGCGCAGAACTGCAGGCACAGGTCGCCGTGGCAGCGCGCCGGGTCCAGGGCGTCGTTGGGGAAGCCGGTCATGGCCTGCAGGCGCTTGGGCTTCTGCGCGGCCAGGCCGAAGCGCTCGTCGAACAGCGAGGCGCCGAGGGCGACGGTGACGGTCAGGTTGTCCGGGATCACCACCGGGCCGAGGATGCCGGAGTCCGGCGGCGGCAGCTTGGGGTCGACCTGGGCCACCGGGCCGCCGTGCATGAGGAAGCGGATGCGCTCGTCGAGCACCCGGAACAGGCGCTCCAGGCCGGCGCGGTCGCTGGCCAGCACGTCGAAGGCGACGATCATCCCGGCCGCCGGGCGCGGCGTGACGATGCCCGGCTGGTGTTCGCCGAACCAGGCGTTGCGCTCCTGGGTGCGCTCGCTGGACGGCGCGTGGGTGACCTCGGCGGTGCCGGCGGCGCGCGCCGGGCCGGCCAGGCTGGCGCCGGCCAGGGCCACGCCGGCGGCGCCGAGGCCGAGCAGCACGCGGCGGCGTTGGGCGTTGGCGGGGCTGTTGTCGTCAGGGTGCATGGGTACTTCCTCGAAATCGGGGCTGGCTTGAATCACGGATGGCCCAGGCCGAGGACCGGGGCCACGGTGTCCAGCGCGTCGGCCAGGGCGGCGGCGTGGACGGCCAGTTGCTGGCGCTGCGCGGGCGTGACCTGGTCGTAGGGCCGGCCGGCCAGTTGGGTGAGATCGGCGCCCAGGGCGTCGGCGGCGCCGTCCAGGCGCGCGGGCAGGGCGGGGGCCTTGGCGCTCAGCAGTGGGCGCAGCAGGTCGATGACCTTGCGCGCGCCCTCCAGGTTGGCGACGAAGCCGGCCAGGTCGCTGTGGCTGTAGCGTTCCTCGTCGCCGCTGACGCGCTGCTCGGCCAGGTTGTGCAGCAGCCGCGCGGCGTTGCCGGAGAGCTGTTCGGGCGGCAGGGCCTGGGCCATCAGCGCGTCCTTCAGGGCGGCGACGTCGGCTTGCAGCCGCTGGGCGACCGGTGCCAGGCCGGTGGTCGAGCCCTGGGCGTAGAGGCCGTATTCCAGGCGATGGAAGCCGCCGAAGGCCGGGTCGCGTTCGCGCTGTTCGAAGGCGTCGGCGCGCGGGGCGATGCGGTTGTCCAGTTCAGCGAAGCGCTGCGCGCTGGCGGCGATGCGCTGGTAGGCGGCGCGGCCGGCCAGGTACTGGTTGCGCGCGGCGTCGAGGTCGCCGGCGGCCAGGGCCGCGTCCAGCGCCTCCAGGGCGCGTTGCAGCTGGCGCAGCTGGCCGGCGAGGTAGACGCGGTATTCGGACAGCGGGCCAACGAAGTCGAGCAGCGGCGAGCGCGCCTGCTGCGCGGCGCTGGCCGCCGCGCTGGGGGTGACATGCAGGCTGCCGCGCGGGTTGCTCAGCAGGCCGCAGGTGATCTGGTAGTCGCCGGGGTTGAGGTACACCGAGAGCGGCTGGCTCATGCCCGGCGCGATGTTCTCGCGTTCCTCCACCACCATCACGCCGTCGAGGATTTCCCACTCCACCGCGCGATCGGAATGGTTGAGGATGCGGAAGCGCGCCTGGCCGGCCGGCACGCTCAGGGCGTTCGGCGCGCAGCCGTGGGCCTGCACCGTCACCCGCACTTCGTCGTTGTCCAGCTTGGCTTGATGGGCGTGGCGCGCGGCGTAGTAGAAGGCCGCCGCGCCGAGCAGGGCCAGGGCCGCCGAGGCGGCCACGGCGGCGTTGAGCAGCAGGCGGCGGGCGCCCACCGGCGGGCGCGCTTCGGGCAGGCTCATGGGGTGGCGCTCCGGGCGCTGGCCGCCGGGCGTGGCGGCAGGAAGAACAGGGTCAGGCTCAGCGCCAGGTAGGCCAGCCAGGCGCCCAGGGTGCTGAGGGTGGGGCTCTGCTGGTAGCCGAGCAGGCCGGACAGCAGCGAACCCAGCGCGCCGTCCTCGGGCAGGTGTTCGCCCAGGTCCCACAGCGGCGCCTGCAGCAGGTTCCAGACCCCGGCCTCGTGCAGCGAGCGCACCGCGTTGGCGAGGATGCCGGCGGCCACCACCAGGATGAACAGCCCGGTCCAGCGGAAGAACCGCGCCAGGTTCAGGCGCACGCCGCCGCTGTAGATGCCGTAGCCCAGGGCCACCGCCAGCAGCAGGCCGAGCAGCGCCCCCAGCGGCGCGCCGGGGCCTTCGCTCTGCTGGAACACCGCGAGCAGGAAGAACACCGTCTCCAGGCCTTCGCGGGCCACGGCGAGGAACACCATGGCGATCAGCGCGTAGCCCTGGTGCCGCGAATGAAAGGCGTGGTCCAGCGCGGCCTGCAGCTCACCCTTGATGCTGCGCGCCATCTTGCGCATCCAGAACACCATCGAGGTGAGGATGGCCACCGCCACCAGGCCGACGATGGCCTCGAACAGCTCCTGCTGCTTCTGCGGGAATTCGGCGCTGGCCAGCTCCAGGCCGGCGCCGACGAACAGCGCCAGGGCGGCGGCGAGGAACACCCCGATCCACACCGCCGGCATCCAGTGGCCACGGCCGGTGCGGCGCAGGTAGCCGGCGATGATGCCGACGATGAGGGCGGCCTCCATGCCCTCGCGGAGCATGATGAGGAAGGGGACCAGCATGGGCAGCGACCTGAGAATGAAAACGCGAAGAATTCTTAATGTCACTGCCTTAAGAAATGCTTAAGGGGCGCGGGACTAGTGTCGGAACCTGGCTGCGGCGGATATGCGCAGGTCGTTTCCGGCAATGCCGGTGTGCGCAGAACAGCCACACTGGAGCCATACCGCTGCGGTCGTAACCGAAGTTGGTGCTGCACACACTGGGAGCCTTACCGGCTCGCTTTATCCCCCTGCCGTGCGTCGGGTGCGGCGGGGGATTTTTTTTGCCCGCCGCGCGGCCAGCGCCGCCGCTTCACGCCTTCTGCACGGCCCCGCTTGCTATCCTCGCCGGCATCCCTGCGGCGGAACCTGCCATGAACCTTGCCGATATCCCCCTCGGACCGCTCTCGGCCCGCGGCCTGCGCGGCGCGCTCAGCGGGCCCTTCGACCTCGACCTGGACGCCGGCCGCTGCTGCGTGCTCAGCGGTCCCTCGGGGGTCGGCAAGAGCCTGCTGCTGCGCCTGCTCGCCGACCTCGACCCCGGCGTGGGCCGGGTCAGCCTCGCCGGCGTCGACCGCGCCAGCCTGCCGGCCAGCGCCTGGCGACGCCTGGTCACCTATGTGGCGGCGGAGTCCGGCTGGTGGGAGGACGACGTCGCCGCGCACTTCGCCGACCTGGACGCCGCGCGCCCGCTACTGCCGCTGGTCAACCTCGACCCGGCGCTGCTGCAGGCCCAGGTCGCGCAGCTGTCCACCGGCGAGCGGCAGCGCCTGGCGCTGCTCCGGGCGGTGGTGCAGAGCCCGCGCTTCCTGCTGCTGGACGAACCCACGGCGGCGCTGGACCCGGCCAGCCGCGAGCGCGTCGAGCAATTGCTGCACCAATTGAAGACGGCCGGTGTCGGCCTGCTGGTGGTCAGCCACGACCCGGAACAGGGGCGGCGCCTCGGCGATACCCGGCTGCGCCTGGACGCCGACGGCCTGCGCGAGGTGCCGGCATGACCCCGCTGCAACTGAGCCTGCCGGAACTGGCCCTGGCGGCGCTACTGATCGTGGCCGCCGCCGCGCTGTCCTGGGCGTTGCGCCTGGGCCTGCAGCGCACCCTGCTGGTGTCCGCCGTGCGCCTGGTGGTGCAGCTGGTGCTGGTGGGGCTGTTCCTGCGCCAGGTGTTCGCCCTGTCCTCGCCCTGGCTCACCGCGCTGGTGGTGGCGGTGATGCTCGGCGCGGCCACCCTCGAAGTCGGCTCGCGGCAGAAGCGCCGGCTGGCCGGCTTCTGGCACCTGGGCATCGGCGGCGGCAGCGTCGGCGTGGCGACCCTCGGCATCGCCCTGTTCGCCCTCGCCGGCAGCCTGCGCCCGGACCCCTGGTACGATCCGCGCCACGCCATCCCGCTGGTGGGCATCATCCTCGGCACGGCGATGAACGCCGCCAGCCTGGCGCTGAACCAGGTGTTCGTCAGCGTTACCCGCGAGCGCGCCGCCATCGAGGCGCGCCTGGCCCTGGGCGCCGACCGCTACACCGCCCTTGGCGGGGTGCTGCGCCGGGCGCTGTATACGGGCCTGATCCCGACCCTGAACCAGATGGCCGCCGCCGGCATCATCACCCTGCCGGGGATCATGACCGGGCAGATTCTCGCCGGCATGGACCCGCTGGACGCCGCGCGCTACCAGATCCTGCTGATGTTTCTGCTCGCCGGCGCCGGCTTCGTCGCCGCCTTGGGCGCGGTCTACCTGTCGGCCTGGCGGCTCACCGACGAGCGCGACCGGCTGCGCCTGGACCGCCTGCGCAGCGAGGACTGAGCGGTTATGCTGGGTGTTTTCGAGCCGAACCGGAGAGCCCCATGAGCACTGCCAAATCCGCCCTCGTCGTCGGCGCCTCGCGCGGCCTCGGCCTGGGCCTGGTCAACCAGCTGCTGGCGCGTGGCTGGGAGGTCACCGCCACGGTGCGCGACGTCGCCAACGCCGGCGTGCTGGACAGCCTGCCGGTGCGCGTCGAGGCCCTGGTGCTGGACGATCCGGCCTCCCAGGACCGCCTCGCCGAAGCCCTCGCCGGGCAGCGCTACGACCTCGTCTACATCAATGCCGGGGTCTACGGCCCGCCGCACCAGGCGGCGCTGGACGCCAGCCTGGCGGAAGTCGGTGAGTTGTTCATGGTCAACGCAGTGGCCCCGCTGCGCCTGGCCGAGCGCCTGCTGCCACGGCTGGACGCGCAGGCCGGGGTGCTGGCCTTCATGACCTCCGAACTGGGCAGCGTGGCCGGCAACCGCGACGGCGGCATGGCCCTGTACCGGGCGAGCAAGGCGGCGCTCAACTCGCTGACCCGCAGCTTCGTCGCCGGCCTGGGTGACAGCCGCCTCACGGTGCTCAACCTGCACCCCGGCTGGGTGCGCACCGACATGGGCGGCGATGCCGCGCCGCTGGACGTGGAAACCAGCGCCGCCGGGCTCATCGACCAGGTCGAGGCCTACGCCGGGCGCGGCGGCCAGCACTACCTCGACTACCAGGGCACGACGATCGACTGGTGACGAATGCGGGCGCCGGGGGTACCATGCGCCCACGCCTGACTTCGCGGTCAACTGGCGTACCTGGATCAGCAGACAGGGTGAACACTGAGCTGGCTTACCGAACCATCGGGAGCCGGCTCGCCTCGCGCGGCGGCTCCGCCACCCAGAGGAATCACCCATGTCATCCCCCCGCCTGTGGCTGCGCAACCCCCTCGCCATCTTTACCGCCAACGGCCTCGACGCGCGTGGCGGCGTGGTCGTCCAGGACGGCCGCATCGTCGAGCTGGTCGCCCTTGGCCAGCAGCCCGCGCAAGCCTGCGAGCAGACCTTCGACGCCAGCCAGCACGTGCTGACCCCCGGCCTGATCAACACCCACCACCACTTCTACCAGACCCTCACCCGCGCCTGGGCGCCGGTGGTCAACCAGCCGCTGTTCCCCTGGCTGAAGACCCTCTACCCGGTGTGGGCGCGGCTGACCCCGGCGCAGCTGGCGCTGGCCACCAAGGTGGCCCTGGCCGAGCTGCTGCTGTCCGGCTGCACCACCGCCGCCGACCACCACTACCTGTTCCCCGACGGCCTGGAGCAGGCCATCGACGTGCAGGCCGGGGTGGTCGCCGAACTGGGCATGCGCGCCATGCTCACCCGCGGCTCCATGAGCCTGGGCGAGGCCGACGGCGGCCTGCCGCCGCAGCAGACGGTGCAGCGCGCCGAGGACATCCTCGACGACAGCGAACGGCTGATCCGCGACTACCACCAGCGCGGCGACGGCGCCCAGGTGCAGATCGCCCTGGCGCCCTGCTCGCCGTTCTCGGTGACCCCGGAAATCATGCGCGCCAGCGCCGAGATGGCCGAGACGCACGACGTGCGCCTGCACACCCACCTGGCCGAGACCCTGGACGAGGAAGACTTCTGCCTGCAGCGCTTCGGCCTGCGCACCGTGGACTACCTCGACAGCGTCGGCTGGCTCGGCCCGCGCACCTGGCTGGCCCACGGCATCCACTTCAACGACGAGGAAATCCAGCGCCTGGGCCAAGCCGGCACCGGCATCTGCCACTGCCCCAGCTCGAACATGCGCCTGGCCTCGGGCATCTGCCCGACCGTGGCCCTGGAAGCGGCCGGCGCGCCGGTGGGCATCGGCGTGGACGGCTCGGCCTCCAACGATGCTTCGAACATGATTCTCGAAGCGCGCCAGGCCCTGTACATCCAGCGGCTGCGCTACGGCGCCGAGCAGATCACCCCGGAGCGCGCGCTGGGCTGGGCCACCAAGGGCTCGGCGAAACTCCTGGGCCGCAGCGACATCGGCGAGTTGGCGCCGGGCAAGCAGGCGGACCTTGCGCTGTTCAAGCTCGACGAGCTGCGCTTCTCCGGCAGCCACGACCCGCTCTCGGCGCTGCTGCTGTGCGGCGCGGACAGGGCCGACCGGGTGATGGTCGGCGGCAACTGGCGGGTGATCGACGGGCAGGTGGAAGGAATGGACCTGAAGGGCCTGATCGCCGCGCACACCCAGGCGGCGCGCAAGCTGATCGGCTGACGGGCTTTTCGTAGGAGCGAGGGGGCTGATTAGGGGGGGATTCATGTCCTGAAGAGCCCCTCTCCCCAGCCCTCTCCCTGAAGGGAGAGGGGGCAGTCTGTGCCGAGAAAGGTGATGGTTTCAGCCGGGAACCTTTGGTGTTGCCGGCTAACTCCAGAACATCCAAGCACTCCGAACGGTCCCCTCTCCCTTCAGGGAGAGGGTTAGGGAGAGGGCGCTCTCAAGCACGGCGCCAACCCCGCCGGCAGACACCCGTCAGGCCTTCATCCACTCCACCAGGCGCAGCAGCATGGCGTCGCACGCCTCCAGCTGCTCCAGGCTGACGAACTCGTCCGGCTTGTGCCCTTGGTCCATGCTGCCCGGCCCGCAGACCACGGCGGGAATGCCGGCCTGGTCGAACAGGCCGCCCTCGGTGCCATAGGCCACGGTGGAAAACTCATCCGAACCACTGAGCCGCGCCAGCAGCTGCGCCACTTCGCTTTCCGGGTCGGTGGCCAGCGCCGGGTAGGCCGAAAGCTCGCTGAAGCGGATGTCGGTGTCGGCCTTCACCGCGCGCATCTTCGGCAGCAGCTCGGTTTCGGCGTAGTCGCGCAACTCCTCGGCGACCCGCTGCGGGTCGTCGCTGGGCAGCGCGCGCACCTCGAAGTCGAACTGGCATTCGGCCGGCACGATGTTCAGCGCACGGCCGCCGCCGATCACCCCGGTCTGCACCGTGGAGTAGGGCGGGTCGAAGCGTTGGTCGTGGCGTTCCACGGCGGCCAGGCGGGTGCCGATCTCGCCGAGGCGGTTGATCAGCTTCGCCGCGTATTCGATGGCGTTCACCCCCTGCGGGGCGTAGGCCGAGTGGCAGGGCGCGCCGTGCACCTGGCAGCGCATGGCCAGCTTGCCCTTGTGGCCGAGCACCGGCTTGAGCTCGGTGGGTTCGCCGATGATGCAGGCGATCGGCTTGTGCTCGCGGCGTTCCAGGTCCGCCAGCAGCGAACGCACGCCCAGGCAGCCGACCTCTTCGTCGTAGGAGAAGGCCAGGTGCAGCGGCACGCGCAGCGGTTGGGCGAGGAACGCCGGCACGGCGGCCAGCACGCAGGCGATGTAGCCCTTCATGTCGGCCGTGCCGCGGCCGTACAGGCGGCCGTCCTTCTCGGTCAGCTCGAAGGGCGGCAGCGTCCATGGCTGGCCGTCCACCGGCACCACGTCGGTGTGCCCGGACAGGCACACGCCGCCGCGGTCACGCGGGCCGAGGGTGGCGAACAGGTTGGCCTTGGCGCCGGTCTGGTCGTGGAACAGCTCGCTCTCCACCCCCAGGTCGCTCAGGTAATCCTGCACGTACTGGATCAGCGCCAGGTTGGAATTGCGGCTGACGGTGTCGAAGGCGATCAGCCTGGCGAGGATGTCACGGCTGCTGGGCATGTTCAGATCCTGCTTTATCAAATGTAGGAGCGAGCTTGCTCGCGAACCCGCCTCCGCAGCGAGGGTTGGTTCGCGAGCAGGAACTGGGCGTCCCCCTCGATCCTACAGGGTACGTCACTCGTCGCCGGGTACGCCGTAGCTCGGCGCCTTGGTCGGGTCGAGGGCGCGGGTGATGTAGTCCTGCATCTGCGGCTTGTAGTCCACCCAGAGTTTTTCCAGCGCGTCGATCGGTGCCTCGTCGGCCCAGTCCACGCGCAGGTCGACCACCGGCCAGACCAGGTCGCCCACCACCTTCAGCGCCGCCGAATGCACCGGCCCGGCTTCGCCGCCGGCGGCCATGGCCGCCTGCATCGCCGCCAGCAGGCGCTCGGCGAGGCAGCCGGCGGCGCCTTCGAAGGCCTTGACCATGGCGTCGATCACCGCCGTGGAGGACAGCAGGTTGCCGGCCGCCACGCAGTTCTCGCCCGCCACGGCGTGGTGGGTGCCCAGCGCCTCGCTGCCGGTGAACAGCGCCACCCGGCCATGCTGGTCGACCACCGTGACCTGGCGGTACTGGCTGTAGCCGTTGCTCGACAGCGCCTTGTCCAGCGCGGCGGCGGGCTCCAGGCCCGCCTCCAGGCGGTCGAGGATCTGCGGGCCGAGGGCCGGCAGGGTGACGTTCTGCGTGGCCACCGCGCCGACGCCCGCGCGCACCCAGGGGCAGCGCGCGCCCACGGCGATGCTCGAGGAGCTGATGGCGATGCCCAGCTGGCCGGTCTCGGCGCAACGGCCGACGATGGAGAAGGTCATGGGCGGCTCCTTATTTTTCCCAGTCGTCCGGAATCACCGCGATCACGTCGATCTCCATCAGCCACTGCGGCTGGCCGAGGGCCGACACCACCAGGCCGGTGGAGATCGGGAACACGCCCTTGAGCCACTTGCCGACCACCTGGTAGACCGGTTCGCGGTAGCGCGGGTCGATGATGTAGGTGGTGGTCTTGACGATGTGCGACAGGTCGCTGCCGGCTTCTTCCAGCAGTTGCTTGAGGTTCTTCATCGCCTGCTCGGTCTGCGCCGCCGGGTCGCCCAGGCCCACCAGGTTGCCGTTGAAATCGGTACCGACCTGGCCGCGCACGTACACGGTGTTGCCGGCGCGCACGGCCTGGCAGAGGTCGTTGTCCAGGGACTGGTTCGGGTAGGTGTCCTTGGTGTTGAACATGCGGATGCGAGTGTGGGTAGGCATCACTTACTCCCAGGAAGCGGCTTTTTGAACGGATTCGGGGGACGCCTGGCGCTGCGAGGCATCCTGGTATTCGACGTACTTGCGTTGGGTGGCGATGTGCCCGGCGACGTGCTTGGCGTCGTGCCATACGCCCCAGATGAACGACGAGCCCCGGCGCGACAGCCACGGCAGGCCGACGAAGTACACGCCCGGCTCGCGCGACACGCCGCGCTGGTGCTTGGGCTTGCCCTTGTCGTCGAAGGCGTCCACCTGCAGCCAGTTGAAGTCCACGGCGTAGCCGGTGGCCCAGATGATCGAGGTGATGCCGGCGGCGGCCAGGTCCAGTTCCAGGATCGGCTGGCGGATGCACTCGGCGTCCGGGTAGACGCGGCGCGCCTCGGGCTCTTCCGGCAGGTCCAGGCCGTTGCGCTCGATATAGGCGTCGGCGGCGTCCAGCAGGCCGAGGTAGTTGTCGTCGCCGGCTTTCAGGTTGGCCACCAGGTCTTCCTGGAAGCTCACCTTGCCGCCCGCGAAGGTCTTGGTCAGGCCGACCAGGGTGATGCCCTCGTTGGCCAGGCGACGGAAATCGATGGTCTCGCCGCCACGCGCGCCGCTCACGGCGATGGTCACGTGCTCGCGGCCGGGCTGCACTTCCTCGGCGTCCCACAGGCCGAGCACGCCCAGCCACCAGACGAAGTCGCGGTTGCGGTAGGAGCGCGGCGGGCGGTCATGGGCGCCGACGGACAGGTAGGTCTTCTTGCCGGCGCGGTTCAGCTCGTCGGCGATCTGCACGCCGGAGGAACCGGCGCCCACCACCAGCACGGCGCCTTCGGGCAACTGCTGCGGGTTGAAGTACTTGGCTGAGTGGATCTGGTACAGGCCTTCGTCCTTCGGCGCGATGGCCGGGATCACTGGGCGCTGGAACGGGCCGGTGGCGGAGACGATGCGCAGGGCGCTCAGGGTGCCTTCGGAGGTTTCCACGGTGAAGCCGGGGCGGCCTTCGTTGCGGGTCACCTTCTGCACTTCCACGCCGGTGCGGATCGGCGCGTTGAACTGCTTGGCGTAGGCGACGAAGTAGTCCGCCACCTGCTCCTTGGCCGGGAAGTCGTCCGGGCCGACCGGGAATTCCAGGTTCGGGAAGCGGTCGTGCCAGGCCGGGCCGTTGGCTACCAGCGAATCCCAGCGGCCGGTGCGCCAGGCTTCGGCGACACGGCTCTTTTCCAGCACGATGTGCGGCACGCCCTGGCTGGTCAGGTGTTCGCTCATGGCGACGCCGGCCTGGCCTGCGCCCACCACCAGGGTGTCGGTTTCAATGCCATCGAGCGACTTGCCGGCGGGCTTGCCGAAGGCGGTCTGATTCAGATCGGCCATGGGGTGACTCCTCGGACTCTGATCGTTGTTGTTCTGCGGTCACGGTTGTCCACCGCGTGTTGGCCGCATTCTGTTCAGAGCCGGGAATTAGCGAAATTATGTTTTTTGTAGTCGCTGGCTAGGGAAAAGCTGTCCGCCCGCAAGCCCCGCGCCGTGCGGGGCGGAACGCGGGGGCTATAGGTTTTTGCGTGGCATGGGCGACAAAATCGATGGGGTAGTGACGAGGCTGGCGCTTGCGTAGGGCGCATAACCGTTCGCGGTTATCCGCCGCCTGGCGTCGCACAAGGGTTGCGGCGGATAACGCCGTAGGCGTTATGCGCCCTACCGGCTCTCCGCCACCGCCTCGAGGAAGCGCTCCAGCACCAGGTTCGGCCGCCGGCCCTTGCGCGTCACCACCGTCAGCGGGATGTCGTAGTGGAAGCGCTCCGGGCGCAGCGCGCGCATGCGGCCCTGGGCCACCCAGTCGGCGGCGTAGTGGTCGGGCAGGTAGCCGATGTAGCTGCCGGTGAGGATCAGGAAGGCCATGCCTTCGCGGTCCGAGGCGTTGGCGCTGGCGTTCAGCTCCTGGTGGCGCTCCTGGGCTTCGGCGGGAATCCGGTAGCTGGGCGCCACCGCGTCGCAGGCGTGGATTTCCGCCACCGTGATGCCGGCGTCCTCGCGCTCGAACAGCGGGTGCTCGCGGCTGCAGAACAGCAGCGACCGTTCGTCGTACAGCGGCGAATACTCCAGCCCCGACAGCGGGCTGATGAGCGGTACCACGCCTATATGCAGGCGGCCGTCGAGCACGCCCAGCTCGATCTCGTTGGGCGTGGTCATGCCGATGTTGATGCGCACCCCCGGCCCGCTCGCCTTGAGCGCGCGCAGGGCGTGGGTGATGCGCATCTGCGGCAGGGTCACCAGGTTGTTGATGATGCCGATGTTCAGCTCGCCGCGCAGGTGCTGGTGCAGCTCGTTGACCTCGGCGCGGAAGCCCTCCAGCGCCGCCAGCAGCGACTGGGTGGCGCGGTACACCTCGCGGCCCTCGTCGGTCAGCGCGAAACCGGCGCGGCCGCGCTGGCACAGGCGCATGCCCAGGCGCTTTTCCAGGTCGCCCATGTGCAGGCTGATGGCCGAGCGGCTGATGCCCAGGGTGCTCTCGGCAGCGGAAAAGCTGCCGCACTCGACTATGGTCTTGAAGATGCGCAACAGGCGGATTTCGAAGTCGCTGACCTGGCCCAGGGAAGGGCTGCGGGTTTTCGCCATTATTGTTTTACCGAATCGAAACTGAACGTAAGAAGAATAAGCTTTAACTCACGTTTAGTCAGGCCCAATCTTGGCTCATCGCAGCAGGCGCGACGCCGCCTGCGCGCCCAACAAGACAGTCGTCGAGGACGAGCTCCATGAATCAGCAAGTGAACGTAGCGCCGTCGGCCGCCGCCGACCTGAACCTGAAGGCCCACTGGATGCCCTTCAGCGCCAACCGCAACTTCCACAAGGACCCGCGCATCATCGTCGCCGCCGAAGGCAGCTGGCTGGTGGACGACAAGGGCCGTCGCATCTACGACAGCCTCTCGGGCCTGTGGACCTGCGGCGCCGGTCACTCGCGCAAGGAAATTGCCGACGCGGTGGCCAAGCAGCTGACCACCCTCGACTACTCCCCGGCCTTCCAGTACGGCCACCCGCTGTCCTTCAAGCTGGCCGAGAAAATCACCCAGCTGACCCCGGCCGGCCTCGACCACGTGTTCTTCACCGGTTCCGGCTCCGAGTGCGCCGACACCTCGATCAAGATGGCCCGCGCCTACTGGCGCCTGAAAGGCCAGGCGCAGAAGACCAAGCTGATCGGCCGCGCCCGTGGCTACCACGGCGTCAACGTCGCCGGCACCGCCCTGGGCGGCATCGGCGGCAACCGCAAGATGTTCGGCCAGCTGATGGACGTCGACCACCTGCCGCACACCCTGCAGCCGGGCATGGCCTTCACCAAGGGCATGGCCGAGACCGGTGGCGTCGAGCTGGCCAACGAGCTGCTGAAGCTGATCGAACTGCACGACGCCTCGAACATCGCCGCCGTCATCGTCGAGCCGATGTCCGGTTCCGCCGGCGTGCTGGTTCCGCCGAAGGGCTACCTGCAGCGCCTGCGTGAAATCTGCGACGCCAACAACATCCTGCTGATCTTCGACGAAGTCATCACCGCCTTCGGCCGCATGGGCAAGGCCACCGGCGCCGAGTTCTTCGGCGTGAAGCCGGACATCATGAACGTCGCCAAGCAGGTCACCAACGGCGCCATCCCCATGGGCGCGGTGATCGCCAGCAGCGAAATCTACGACACCTTCATGGGCCAGAACCTGCCGGAGTACGCCGTCGAGTTCGGCCATGGCTACACCTACTCCGCGCACCCGGTCGCCTGCGCCGCCGGTATCGCCGCGCTGGACCTGCTGGAGAAGGAAAACCTGATCCAGCAGTCCCTGGAACTGGCTCCGTACTTCGAGAAGGCCCTGCATGGCCTGAAGGGCGCGAAGAACGTCGTCGACATCCGCAACTGCGGCCTGGCCGGCGCGATCCAGATCGGCGCCCGTGACGGCGACGCCATCGTGCGTCCGTTCGAAGCCAGCATGAAGCTGTGGAAAGAAGGCTTCTACGTGCGCTTCGGCGGCGACACCCTGCAGTTCGGGCCGACCTTCAACGCCAAGCCCGAAGACCTCGACCGCCTGTTCCACGCGGTCGGCGAAGCCCTGAACGGGGTGGCGTAAGTGAGCGAGCGTCCCAAGGCCGTTCCGACGGTGCAGATCGACAACGACAAGGTCCTGGTCACCGAGTGGCGCTTCGCCCCCGGTGCCGAGACCGGCTGGCACCGCCACGGCATGGAGTACGTGGTGGTCCCGGTGACCGGCGGCGAACTGCTGCTGGAAACCCCCGACGGCGAGCGCCGCGCGCCGCTGGTGCTGGGCCAGAGCTACACCCGCCAGATCGGCACCGAGCACAACGTGATCAACCCGTGCGATCACGAAGTGGCCTTCATCGAGATCGAGCTCAAGCAAGCGTGATCGCGCGGGCCCGCGGGTAGGCGCCGCGGGGAATCTCGCCTTAGAGTGATATTCCCGGCGGGCTCCGCGGCCCACCCAACACACCGAACAAACCCCCTCTCCCTTCAGGGAGAGGGCTGGGGAGAGGGGCCCTTGGCGGCTCGGTATCCCACACTTTCAGCGAGAAGAGACAAGACGATGACCACCATCAAGCACCTGATCGGCGGCGAGCTGATCGCCGACACCGGCCGCACCGCCGACGTCTTCAACCCGTCCACCGGCGAAGTCGTGCGCCAGGTGCCGCTGGCCGACCGCGAAACCATGCAGCAGGCCATCGACGCCGCCAAGGCCGCCTTCCCGGCCTGGCGCAACACCCCGCCGGCCAAGCGCGCCCAGGTGCTGTTCCGCTTCAAGCAGCTGCTCGAAGCCAACGAAGAGCGCATCGTCAAACTGATCAGCGAAGAACACGGCAAGACCATCGAAGACGCCGCCGGTGAACTCAAGCGCGGCATCGAGAACGTCGAATACGCCACCGCCGCCCCGGAAATCCTCAAGGGCGAGTACAGCCGCAACGTCGGCCCGAACATCGACGCCTGGAGCGACTTCCAGCCGCTGGGCGTGGTCGCCGGCATCACCCCGTTCAACTTCCCGGCCATGGTCCCGCTGTGGATGTACCCGCTGGCCATCGCCTGCGGCAACACCTTCATCCTCAAGCCGTCCGAGCGTGACCCGAGCTCCACCCTGCTGATCGCCGAACTGTTCCAGGAAGCCGGCCTGCCCAAGGGCGTGCTGAACGTGGTGCACGGCGACAAGGGCGCGGTCGACGCGCTGATCGAGGCCCCGGAAGTCAAAGCCCTGAGCTTCGTCGGCTCGACCCCGATCGCCGAATACATCTATTCCGAAGGCACCAAGCGCGGCAAGCGCGTGCAGGCCCTGGGCGGCGCCAAGAACCACGCCGTGCTGATGCCCGACGCCGACCTGGACAACGCCGTCAGCGCGCTGATGGGCGCCGCCTACGGCTCCTGCGGCGAGCGCTGCATGGCCATCTCGGTAGCGGTGTGCGTGGGTGACCAGGTCGCCGACGCCCTGGTGCAGAAACTGGTTCCGCAGATCAAGGGCCTGAAGATCGGCGCCGGCACCTCCTGCGGCCTCGACATGGGCCCGCTGGTCACCGGCGCCGCCCAGGCCAAGGTCACCGGCTACATCGACGCCGGCGTGGAACAAGGCGCCGAGCTGGTCGTCGACGGCCGCGGCTACAAGGTCGCGGGCCACGAGAAGGGCTTCTTCGTCGGCGGCACCCTGTTCGACCGCGTGACCCCGGAAATGACCATCTACAAGGAAGAAATCTTCGGCCCGGTCCTGTGCATCGTGCGCGTGAACAGCCTGGAAGAAGCCATGCAGCTGATCAACGACCACGAATACGGCAACGGCACCTGCATCTTCACCCGCGACGGTGAAGCGGCCCGCCTGTTCTGCGACGAGATCGAAGTGGGCATGGTCGGCGTCAACGTGCCCCTGCCGGTGCCGGTGGCCTACCACAGCTTCGGCGGCTGGAAGCGCTCGCTGTTCGGCGACCTGCACGCCTACGGCCCGGACGGCGTGCGCTTCTACACCAAGCGCAAGGCCATCACCCAGCGCTGGCCGCAACGCAAGTCCCACGAAGCGGCGCAGTTCGCGTTCCCCAGCAATAGCTGAGGTGGCGTGAGGTAAGAGAAAGGCCGGTCAGATGACCGGCCTTTTTCGTTTTCAGCGCAGCCGCCGGGGCGCCTCGACCAGCCTGGGCATGGCCTCGAAGGGCACCCACAGCTCGCCCTGCCAGTCCAGCAGCACCAGCGGCCGCGCCTGCCAGCTCATCACCACGCGCCTTGGCGTATCGCCAGGTGATGCCTGGTCGCGCAGGCTGGGGATGACTTCGCGGGTCAGCCAGGTATCGAGGTGCTGGCTCTCCGGGTGGCCGAAGCGGACCAGGGCCTTGTACAGCGCGGCTTCGCTGAGGACGTCGACGGCTTCCTCGCTGCCGGTTTCGTAGCACAGGTGGATGCGCTGGGTTTCGTGGGGCAGGACGCGGTGCTGGAAGGTGTGGGGATGGCGGATGCCCAGGAGGCGGGCGAGGTCGTAAGAGGCGAACCAGGGTTGGTTGTCGATCATCACCGCGCGCAGCGGGCGGCCGTGGCGGGTGAAGAAGGTGGGGGTGTATGCGTCGTGCATGGTTAGCTCCTGTTATCCATCAAGAGAGCTGCCACCACACGTCGCCAAGCGTAGGGAGGCAGACCGCGCGGGGTTGGCGAACCGGTTAACAGGAAAACCCGGCAGACCCTAAGGTCTCCCCGCACGATCTGCCGTTGAGCGTTGCAGAGAATCTGCGAGCTTTTGGGAGCTGCAAGAGCACTCCCTTCGGCATTACGCGCCTGTTAGTGATGGGTCGCCAAACCCAAGCCACGGACGGGCCGTGACCGGGGCAGGATAGGGAGCGGCCCTTGGGCGGGATACGGCGATATTTCCGATATGGGTGTAGGAGCGAGCTTGCTCGCGAACGGTGTTTACCGTTAGTGGTGGTGTTTGGTGTTGATTCCGCTCCCTCTCCCCAGCCGAGGGTTAGGGAGAGGGTGGTTGGCTTCGCGCCGGCGTAACCGGGAAGCGCTGTTCGCGAGCAAGCTCGCTCCTACATGAGGAGCGAAAGCAGTGCTCAGCGGAACTCGGTGCCGATCAGCTGCAGGATGCCTTCGCGGAAGCGCATCACGCGGGTGGCTCCGTTCTGTGGGGCATAGGTCCAGATTTCGATGGTCGCGCCGCCGGGAATGAACTTGCCGTCCGGGCCTCGGCGTGGCGGAGCGGGTGGGATGACTTCGCGCTGGGCCGGGGCGCCGCACTTCTGCAGCACCTCGTCCATTTTGTCGCCTTCGTTGATCAGCTGGGTGCCGCAGCGCAGGGTCGAGGCTTCGGCGCTGGCGCACAGGGCCAGGAGCAGGGCGGCGAGCAGGTTGCGGGGCAGGGCGGGCATGGTTTTCCTCCTTGATGACCGGCCCAGCATACCGGTTCGCTCTAGTTCGGGCCTTTGACGCGGCTCACTTGCGCAGGTTGCGCGCGTACAGGTCCTTGCCGCCGTTGCTGCCGCCGCCGCGCACCTGCAGTTCGAAGCGCTTGGGGTGGCCCTTGATCAGGTCGCTGAGTTTCTTGAAGCCGTACAGCCGGGGGTCGAAGGCCGGGCGCAGCTTGCTGATGTTCTGGCCGAGGGCGCCGAGATGCACCCAGTCTTCCTCGTCGTCGGCGATGTCGTCGAGCACCTTGGCGATGAAGTCCAGCGGTACGCGCTGGGCCTTGGGCTTGGCGGCTGCCTCGGGCTTCTGCTGCTGGCCGGTTTCCGCCGGCTCCGCCGGGGGCGCCGGTTCGGCGCGGAGGATTTCGGTGTAGATGAACTTGTCGCAGGCGCGCACGAAGGGGTCGGGTGTCTTGCTCTCGCCGAAGCCGTAGACCATCAGGCCTTCCTCGCGCAGGCGGGCGGCCAGGCGGGTGAAGTCGCTGTCGCTGGAGACCAGGCAGAAGCCGTCGAAGCGGCGGGTGTAGAGCAGGTCCATGGCGTCGATGATCAGCGCGCTGTCGGTGGCGTTCTTGCCCTTGGTGTAGGCGAACTGCTGGATCGGCTGGATGGAGTGGTCGAGCAGCACCTGTTTCCATTTGCCCAGCTGCGGCTGGGTCCAGTCGCCGTAGATGCGCTTGACGCTGGCCACGCCGTACTTGGCGATCTCCTCGAACAGGCCCTCGACGATGGCGGCGGGGGCGTTGTCGGCGTCGATCAGGACGGCGAGGTGGGTCTGCTGGCGGTTGGGGCTGGTCTTGGTCGCCATGGGTACTCCGGTCTGAAGGCTTGCATCGACCTTAGACCGCGAGCGCCCGTGGCACCAGTGCGGCTAGCCGTTGAGGCGGCGGCTGTCGAAGGCGTCGCGGGCCTCGTAGGCGCTGTAGGTGGCCTGCGCGGCGAGCATGCCGGCGAGGCCGAAGGTGCGGCTCAGGCCGAAGCGGGCGAAGCCGGCCGGCAGCGCCCGGGCGCCGCTCAGGGCGTCGGCGAGCGCTTCGCCGGCCACGGTGGTCGGTGCCATGCCGTGGCCGCCGAAGCCCACGGCGTGCCAGATGCCGGCTTCGTCCTGGCCGATCTGCGCCATCTGCTGGCGGCCGTAGCTCATCAGGCCGCCCCAGGCGAAGTCCACCTTGACGTCGGCGAGCTGTGGATAAACCAGCGCCAGGTCGCGCTTGAGCAACCCGGCGATGGCCTGCGGGCCACGGTCGAGGATGGAGATGCGGCCGCCCCAGAGAATGCGGCCGTCGGCCAGCGGGCGGTAGTAGTCGAAGGCGAAGCGGGTGTCGTAGATGGCGGCCTGGCAGGCGATGGCGTCCTCGAGGCGCTCGCCCAGCGGCTCGGTGGCCATGACGTAGGTGGCGATCGGCAGCACCGCGCGCTCGACCGGCCGGTACACCCCGCGCGCGTAGCCGCCGCCGCAGAACACCACCTGTTCGGCATGCACTTCGCCGCTGGCGGTGCGCACCACGTAGCGCCCGTCGCGTTTTTCGATGCCCTCGGCCGGCGAGCCTTCATAGATCCGCACGCCGAGGCTGGCGGCGGCGCGGGCGATGCCGCGCACGTATTTCAGCGGGTGGAAGTGGAAGGCGTTGCGCTCCAGCAGGCCGCCGAAGTAGCGCTCGGTCTTGAGCTGCTCGCGCAGGGCGCCGGTGGAGATCGGCTCCCAGTCCACGCCGTAGCCTTCCTTCATCAGCCGCCGGGGTTTTTCCAGGCGCGCCGGGTCGTTGAACCAGTTGGCGAGGATCACCCCTTCGTCCACCAGGTCGCAGTCGATGCTGTAGCGGTGGGTGCGCTGGCGGATCAGCTCCACAGCGTCGATGGTCAGCCGGTAGAGCTTGCGCGCTTCCTCGGCGCCGAGGGTTGCCAGCAGCTCGGCGTTGCCCAGGCAGTAGCCACCGAAAACGAAGCCGCCGTTGCGCCCCGAGGCGCCGTGGCCGACCTGGTGCGACTCCAGCAGCACCACGTCGGAGATACCGCGCTCGGCCAGGCCCAGCGCGGTGTTCAGCCCGGCCAGGCCGCCGCCGAGGATGCACACGCGGGTGTCGACGCGGCCGCGCTGGGCCGGGTAGCCGGCAGGTTCGGCGGTGGCTTCGTAGTAGGTCTGGGTGAAGCTGGGCATGGCTGGACTCGTCCCTTGAGCTGTTGAACGAGTGTTTAGCCTTTCGGGCGGGGAGGGCAACTGAAAAATCTTCGGGTTGGCATTCCCTGGCGGACTGCTGGCGTTCAGGGTCGGCGGCGGATAACGCCTGGGGCGTTATTCGCCCTACGGGAGGCCGGCTCGCCGAGCACGTAGGGCGAATGACCGTTCGCGGTCATCCGCCGTTTTCGCCGGTGATCAGTACTCGATCACCACATCCCCCTTCGGCACGCTGCAGCACGACAGGATGTAGCCCTCGGCCACGTCTTCGTCGGTGATGCCGCCGTTGTGTTCCATGTCCACCTCGCCCGAGCGCTTCATCACCTTGCAGGTGCCGCAGATGCCCATGCCGCAGGCCTTGGGGATGTGCAGGCCGAGCTTGGCCGCCGCCGCGTGGACGGTCTCGCCGGGGGCCACGCGGATGCTCTTGCCGGTTTCGCAGAACTCCACGTTGTTCAGGTCAGCGGCCGGCACTTCCGGGGCCTCGGCGGCTTCGGCGGCCAGCTCCTTCACGTCGGCGCGCACTTCCGGCGGGGTCGGGCCGAAGGCTTCCTCGTGGTAGCGCGACATGTCGTAGCCTTCGGCTTCGAGCAGGCGCTTGATCGCGTGCATGTAGGGCGTGGGGCCGCAGCAGAAGACCTCGCGTTCGAGGAAGTCCGGGGCGATCAGCTGCAGCATGGCTTTGTTCAGGAAGCCGCGGTAGCCGGCCCAGGCCTCGCCCATCTCGTATTTCTCGCAGATCAGGTGGACCTTGAAGTTGGCGATGCGCGAGGCCATGTGGTCCAGCTCGCGGTGGTAGATGATGTCCTTGGGCGTGCGCGCGCTGTGCACGAAGACCATGTCCACCGCGCCGTTGGTGTCGAAGAACCAGCGCGCCATGGACATCACCGGGGTGATGCCGACGCCGCCGGAGAGGAACAGCGCCTTGTCGGTGGGGAAGTCGATGGCGTTGAAGTTGCCCACCGGGCCGTGCACCGGGAGGACGTCGCCTTCCTTGAGGTTGTCGTGCAGCCAGTTGGAGACCTTGCCGCCGGGCACCCGCTTGATGGTGATGGAGAAGCTGTAGGGCACCGAGGGCGAGCTGGAGATGGTGTAGGAGCGCATGATCGGCTGGCCGTCGATCTCCAGCTCCAGGGTGACGAACTGCCCGGGCTTGAAGAAGAACATGATCGGCTGGTCGGCCATGAAGCAGAAGGTGCGCACGTCCCAGGTTTCCTGGATGGCCTTGACACAGCGCACCAGGTGGCGGCCGTTGGCCCAGGTCTGGGTGTTCACCGGGTTGAGGAAGTTGCTCGACGACATGATGTCTCTCCGCGCGCGCAGGCCGTTTCCCGGCCGTAGGGGGCAGCGCCGGGCGGGGTCGCGTGCCCCGGCCTTTCGGCATGCCTGATGGAGCCGATTGTGCGCACGCCGCCGGGCCACCCATTTGCCTGCGTGCGACATTTGCATGCTTATCGCGACCTGCCGCCTGGGGCGTGGGCTGCCGCGTCGGAAACGGATGCGGTCATGTCGCCCATGGATAAGGCCCCTGTGAGGCCCGGCAGCACACTCCCATCCAGCCGAGACGAAGGTATTCCAGTAGAGCGCCCGACCTTCGCGCCCGCCACAACGGGCCCTCTCCATCGGCAGGAGGGGATTCCGGGACGACCGGGGTGCGGAAGGCTGTGAACGCCGCCTTGCGTAGCGTCAACCGTATCAGCCACCTATTTCGCCACCGCCGACTGCGGCGGGGCATGAGGACCAACCGATGGACGTCACTACCACCCTGAGTCTGGGCGATCCGCTGGAACCGGCCCGCAAGGCCACCGCCGAGATGCTGCGCACCCGCGACCATTCCTTCTCGCTGCCGCAACCCTTCTACAACGACGAGCGCCTGTTCCAGCTCGACATGCAGGAGATCTTCCACAAGGAATGGCTGATCGCCGGGATGACCTGCGAGATCCCCGCCAAGGGCAACTTCCTCACCCTGCAGATCGGCGACAACCCGGTCATCGTCCTGCGCGGCGCCGAAGGCAAGGTGCACGCCTTCCACAACGTCTGCCGCCACCGTGGCTCGCGCCTGTGCGTCAGCGACAAGGGCAAGGTGGCCAAGCTGGTCTGCCCCTACCACCAGTGGACCTACGAGCTGGACGGCCGCCTGCTGTTCGCCGGCACCGAGATGGGCGCCGACTTCGACATGAAGGACTACAGCCTGAAACCGGTGCACGTGAAGACCGCCGGTGGCTACATCTTCATTTCCCTGGCCGAGAACCCGCCGGCCATCGACGATTTCCTGCGTACGCTCGAGCACTACATGGAGCCGTACGACATGGAGAACGCCAAGGTCGCGGTGCAGACCACGCTGCGGGAAAAGGCCAACTGGAAGCTGGTGCTCGAGAACAACCGCGAGTGCTACCACTGCAACGGCTCGCACCCCGAGCTGCTGAAGACCCTGCTGGAGTGGGACGACGTCACCGACCCGCGCGCCAGCCAGGCGTTCAAGGACCAGGTCGCCGCCTGCACCAAGGCCTGGGACGAGGAGAAGATTCCCTACGCCCACGCCAGCTTCGGCCTGCGCAACCGCATCGTGCGCATGCCGCTGCTCGACGGCACCGTGTCGATGACCATGGACGGCAAGCAGGGCAGCAAGAAGCTGATGGGCCGGATCAAGAACCCGGACCTGGGCTCGATGCGCATCCTGCACCTGCCGCATTCGTGGAACCACTGCATGGGCGACCACATCATCGTCTTCACCGTGTGGCCGATCAGCGCGCAGGAAACCGTGGTGACCACCAAGTGGTTGGTGCACAAAGACGCCGTGGAAGGCGTGGACTACGACGTGCAGCGCCTGCGCGAAGTGTGGGACGCCACCAACGACCAGGACCGTCGCCTGGCCGAGGAAAACCAGCGCGGCATCAACTCAACGGCCTACCAGCCGGGCCCGTACTCGAAGACCTACGAGTTCGGCGTGATCAACTTCCTCGACTGGTACAGCGAGCGCATGCTCAACAACCTCGGCGAAGAATCGGCCCACGCGCGGCTGGTCCACGGCGAGTAAGCCCCACCCATCCGGCGCCCCCTTTTCGGGGGCGCCGTCGTTTCGGAGGCCGCCGCATGGACAGCCTGTGGTTCTACGTCAGTTCCGGGTTCGTCGGCGTGCTGCTGGCGTGGAACCTGTTCGCCTGCTGGCGCAAGCGCTAGCCGCGATACGCAGTCGTAGGGCGTATAACGCTCCGCGTTATACGCCGTTTGACGTGGGTTTCAGGCGCGCCTCGGGGTCGACCCGGAGGCCGGGCATGAGGGCGGTGTAGCGGCGTATAACCGCGAACGGTTATACGCCCTACGCAATGCACGCCTTCCCAGCAGCGACATCTTCCCGTCATTCCCCCGGGCTCTCTAAAGCCCCTCCGTCATGCCCACTTTTCCACCCGCGACGCGAACGCCGTCGCCCATGTCGTCGCCTTGACGCTTTCGGTACGACCCTGGTCGTTTTCGAAGCGGGTCGCCCCGCGACCCGGGGATATGCTGGCCCCAAAGCGTCGGCCGAAGTACCGGCGCGCCAAGCCTGACTAGGGGTAATGCCAGATGAGCCCAGCCGAACTGCACGCCGACAGCATCGTCATCGATGGCCTGATCATCGCCAAATGGAACCGCGAACTCTTCGAGGACATGCGCAAGGGCGGCCTGACCGCCGCCAACTGCACCGTGTCCGTGTGGGAGGGCTTCCAGGCCACGGTGAACAACATCGCCGCCAGCAACAAGCTGATCCGCGAGAACAGCGACCTGGTCATCCCGGTGCGCAGCACCGCCGACATCCGCCGCGCCAAGGAGCTGGGCAAGACCGGCATCCTCTTCGGCTTCCAGAACGCCCACGCGTTCGAGGACCAGATCGGCTACGTCGAGGTGTTCAAGCAGCTCGGCGTGGGCATCGTGCAGATGTGCTACAACACCCAGAACCTGGTCGGCACCGGCTGCTACGAGCGCGACGGCGGGCTCTCCGGCTTCGGCCGCGAGATCGTCGCCGAGATGAATCGTGTCGGCGTCATGTGCGACCTGTCCCACGTCGGCAGCAAGACTTCCGAGGAAGTCATCCTCGAATCGAAAAAGCCGGTCTGCTACTCCCACTGCCTGCCCTCGGGCCTGAAAGAGCACCCGCGCAACAAGTCCGACGAGGAGCTGAAGTTCATCGCCGACCACGGCGGCTTCGTCGGCGTGACCATGTTCGCGCCCTTCCTCGCCAAGGGCATCGACTCGACCATCGACGACTACGCCGAGGCCATCGAGTACGTGATGAACATCGTCGGCGAGGACGCCATCGGCATCGGCACCGACTTCACCCAGGGGCACGGCCAGGACTTCTTCGAGTGGCTGACCCACGACAAGGGCTACGCCCGCCGCCTGACCAACTTCGGCAAGATCGTCAACCCGCTGGGCATCCGCACCGTGGGCGAGTTCCCCAACCTCACCGAGACCCTGCTCAAGCGCGGCATGCCCGAACGCGTGGTGCGCAAGGTCATGGGCGAGAACTGGGTGCGCGTCCTCGCCGACGTCTGGGGCGAGTGATGAATACCCCCGGGGCCTGCTGCGCACACCGATAGCTGCGTCGTGTCCTCGCGACAAGCTCGCCGTACAGTCGTACTGCTCTCGCTTGTCGCTGCGGGACTCCTTGCTCTCGATGTGCTCGCGACGGCCCCACGGGCATTCACTGGCACTTCTCATACCTGAAAGCAGGGCTGCGCCCTGCCGGAACAGCAAATCCTGGAGTCTGCACACATGGCCAAACACGCCCCCGAACTGCCCATCGAAGTCGACAGCGAAACCGGCGTCTGGACCACCGACGCCCTGCCGATGCTCTACGTACCGCGGCATTTCTTCGTCAACAACCACATGGGCATCGAGGCCGAGCTGGGCGCCGAGCGCTACGCCGAGATCCTCTACAAGGCCGGCTACAAGTCCGCCTGGCACTGGTGCGAGAAGGAAGCCGAATGCCACGGCATCGAAGGCGTGGCGGTGTTCGAGCACTACATGAAGCGCCTGTCGCAGCGCGGCTGGGGCCTGTTCCAGATCGAGCAGATCGACCTCGACAAGGGCACCGCCCAGGTGCGCCTGAAGCACTCCGCCTTCGTCTACGTGTACGGCAAGGTCGGGCGCAAGGTCGACTACATGTTCACCGGCTGGTTCGCCGGCGCCATGGACCAGATTCTCCAGGCCCGCGGCAGCAGCCTGCGCACCGTCGCCGAGCAGGTCTACAGCGGCGCCGAGGAAGGTCATGACGATGGCCTGTTCACCGTCAAGCCGCTCTGACCGCCCTGACTCGTAGGAGCGAGCTTGCTCGCGAACAGCAGCCTGCACGGCTGCCGCCAGACAACAAGAAACCTCTGATCCCGTGAGGATGCCGCAATGGCTTTCGAGTCCATGTTCCAGCCGATCCAGATCGGCAAGCTGACCATCCGCAACCGCGTGCTCTCCACCGCGCACGCCGAGGTCTACGCCACCGACGGCGGCATGACCACCGAGCGCTACGTGAAGTACTACGAGGAGAAGGCCAAGGGCGGCATCGGCCTGGCCATCTGCGGCGGCTCGTCAGTGGTGGCCATCGACAGCCCGCAGGGCTGGTGGAAGTCGGTCAACCTGTCCACCGACCGCATCATCCCGCACTTCCAGAACCTGGCCGACGCCATGCACAAGCATGGGGCCAAGATCATGATCCAGATTACCCACATGGGCCGCCGCTCGCGCTGGGACGGCGAGCACTGGCCGACCCTGATGTCGCCCTCGGGCATCCGCGAGCCGGTGCACCGCGCCACCTGCAAGACCATCGAGCCGGAAGAGATCTGGCGGGTCATCGGCAACTACGCGCAGGCCGCGCGCCGGGCGAAGGAAGGCGGCCTGGATGGCGTCGAGCTCTCCGCCGTGCACCAGCACATGATCGACCAGTTCTGGAGCCCGCGCGTCAACAAGCGCACCGACGAGTGGGGCGGCACCTTCGAAGGCCGCATGAAGTTCGGCATGGAGGTGCTCAAGGCCGTGCGCAAGGAAGTCGGCGACGACTTCTGCGTGGGCATGCGCATCTGCGGCGACGAATTCCACCCGGACGGCCTGTCCCACGAGGACATGAAGCAGATCGCCAAGTACTACAGCGACACCGGCATGCTCGACTTCATCGGCGTGGTCGGCTCCGGCTGCGACACCCACAACACCCTGGCCAACGTCATCCCGAACATGACCTACCCGCCGGAGCCCTTCCTGCACCTGGCGGCGGGCATCAAGGAAGTGGTCAACGTGCCGGTGCTGCACGCGCAGAACATCAAGGACCCGAACCAGGCCACGCGCATCCTCGAAGGCGGCTACGTGGACATGGTCGGCATGACCCGCGCGCACATCGCCGACCCGCACCTGATCGCCAAGATCAAGATGGGCCAGGTCGACCAGATCAAGCAGTGCGTCGGCGCCAACTACTGCATCGACCGCCAGTACCAGGGCCTGGACGTGCTGTGCATCCAGAACGCCGCGACCAGCCGCGAATACATGGGCGTGCCGCACATCATCGAGAAGACCACCGGCGTGAAGCGCAAGGTCGTCGTCGTCGGTGGCGGCCCGGCCGGGATGGAAGCCGCGCGGGTGGCGGCCGAACGCGGCCACGACGTGACCCTGTTCGAGAAGAAGGATGCGCTCGGCGGGCAGATCACCACCGCTTCCAAAGCGCCGCAGCGCGACCAGATCGCCGGCATCACCCGCTGGTACCAGCTGGAGCTGGCGCGCCTGGGGATCGACCTGCGCCTGGGCACCGGCGCCGACGCCGACACCATCATGGACCTGCGCCCGGACGTGGTGGTGCTGGCCAACGGCGGCCACCCGTTCCTCGAACAGAACGAACACTGGGGCGCCGCCGAGGGCCTGGTGGTGAGCAGCTGGGACATCCTCGACGGCAAGGTGGCGCCGGGCAGGAACGTGCTGGTCTACGACACCATCTGCGAATTCAGCGGCATGTCGGTGGCCGACTTCCTCGCCGACAAGGGCGCCCAGGTGGAGATCGTCACCGACGACATCAAGCCGGGCGTGGCCATCGGCGGCACCACCTTCCCCACCTACTACCGCAGCATGTACCCCAAGGAAGTGATCATGACCGGCGACCTGATGCTGGAGAAGGTCTACCGCGAGGGCGACAAGCTGGTGGCGGTGCTGGAGAACGAATACACCGGCGCGAAAGAGGAGCGGGTGGTCGACCAGATAGTCGTGGAGAACGGCGTGCGCCCCGACGAGAGCTTGTACTACGCGCTCAAGGAGGGCTCGCGCAACAAGGGCCAGATCGACGTCGAGGCGCTGTTCGCCATCCAGCCGCAGCCGTGCCTCAACGAGCCGGGCGACGGCTACCTGCTGTTCCGCATCGGCGACTGCGTGGCCCAGCGCAACACCCACGCGGCGATCTACGACGCGCTGCGGCTGTGCAAGGACTTCTAAGACACGCCTCGTGATGTCCGGTAGGCATGGATAGCCCCCTCTCCCTTCAGGGAGAGGGATGGGGAGAGGGTGGTGGGCCGAGTGACTGAGCCGACCGGAAACACCCTCTCCCCCCGCCCTCTCCCGCCAGCGGGAGAGGGAGCTTGTCCAGCGCCCCCTGAGGTCCCGTAGGGAGACCCGTAACAATGCTCAACATCATCCTCCCCATCCTGCTCTTCGCCGCCCTGGCCCTCGCCGCGCTGGGCGCGGTGAAGCGCTTCGCCATGTGGCGCCGCGGCCGTCCCGCGCAGGTCGACTGGCTTGGCGGCCTGCTGGCCATGCCGCGGCGCTACCTGGTGGACCTGCACCATGTGGTCGAGCGCGACAAGTACATGTCCAAGACCCACGTGGCCACCGCCGGCGGCTTCGTCCTGGCGGCGCTGCTGGCCATCGTCGTGCACGGCTTCGGCCTGCACAGCCGCATCCTCGGCTTCGCCCTGCTGGCCGCCACCGCGCTGATGTTCACCGGCGCGCTGTTCGTCGCCAGGCGCCGCCTCGACCCGCCGGCGCGGCTGTCGAAAGGCCCGTGGATGCGCCTGCCGAAGAGCCTGCTGATGTTCTCGGCGAGCTTCTTCATCGCCACCTTGCCGGTCGCCGGCATCCTCCCGGAAGGTTTTGGCGGCTGGTTCCTCGCGGCCATCCTCGCCGTGGGCGTGGCCTGGGGCGTGTCCGAGCTGTTCTTCGGGATGACCTGGGGCGGGCCGATGAAGCACGCCTTCGCCGGTGCCCTGCACCTGGCCTGGCACCGCCGCGCCGAGCGGTTCGCGGGTGGTCGCTCCACCGGCCTGAAAGCCCTCGACCTCACCGACCCCATGGCCCCGCTGGGCGTGGAAAAACCCACCGACTTCACCTGGAACCAGCTGCTCGGCTTCGACGCCTGCGTGCAGTGCGGCAAGTGCGAGGCCATGTGCCCGGCCTTCGCCGCGGGCCAGCCGCTGAACCCGAAGAAGCTGATCCAGGACATGGTCATCGGCCTGGCCGGTGGCAACGACGCGAACTTCGCCGGCTCACCCTATCCGGGTAAGCCGCTCGGCGAGCACGGCGGCGGCCCGCACCAGCCGATCGTGTCGCTGCAGGGCAAGGCCCTGGTCGACGCCGACACGCTGTGGTCGTGCACCACCTGCCGCGCCTGCGTCGAGGAGTGCCCGATGATGATCGAGCACGTCGACGCCATCGTCGACATGCGCCGCCACCTCACCCTGGAGAAGGGCGCCACCCCGAACAAGGGCGCCGAGGTGCTGGAAAACCTGATCGCCACCGACAACCCCGGCGGCTTCGCCCCCGGCGGCCGGCTGAACTGGGCGGCCGACCTGAACCTGCCGCTGCTCAGCGAGCGGAAGCAGGTCGAGGTGCTGTTCTGGGTCGGCGACGGCGCCTTCGACATGCGCAACCAGCGCACCCTGCGCGCCTTCGTGAAGATTCTGAAAGCGGCGAAGGTGGACTTCGCCGTGCTCGGCCTGGAAGAGCGCGACAGCGGCGACGTGGCCCGCCGCCTGGGCGACGAGGCGACCTTCCAGGCCCTGGCCCGGCGCAACATCGCCACCCTGGCGCAGTACCGCTTCAAGCGCATCGTCAGCTGCGACCCGCACAGCTTCCACGTGCTGAAGAACGAATACGGGGCGCTGGGCGGCAGCTACGACGTGCTGCACCACAGCACCTTCATCGACGAGCTGGTGCAGGCCGGCGCGCTGCAACTGGGCCAGAGCAAGGCCGACAGCGTGACCTACCACGACCCCTGTTACCTGGGCCGCTACAACGGCGAGTACGAGGCGCCGCGCAACGTGCTCAAGGCCATCGGCATCGAGGTGAAGGAAATGGCCCGCTCCGGCTTCCGCTCGCGTTGCTGCGGCGGTGGCGGCGGCGCGCCGATCACCGACATCCCCGGCAAGCAGCGCATCCCGGACATGCGCATGGTCGACATCAAGGAGACCGGCGCCGAGCTGGTGGCCGTGGGCTGCCCGCAGTGCACCGCGATGCTCGAAGGCGTGGTCGCGCCGCGCCCGGAGATCAAGGACATCGCCGAGCTGGTGGCCGACGTGCTGATCGAGAGCGCGGACGCCCCGGCAAAAAAGCCGGCGCGGCGTGAAGAAGTGGCGGAGGTGCATTGATGAGCGCACTG
>NZ_JARJLT010000084.1 GCF_029335315.1 Pseudomonas citronellolis | reverse complement strand
CACTGTCAAGCACCTCGGCGATCTTCTTTTCAACTCAGCGCTGAAGCGCCAACTGAAAAGCGGCAAGTGAATCACCTGCCTGACCACCACTCTCAACTTCTTTTCGCTTAAGTGCTTGATTTTCAAGCTCTTTCAGCGCTTCGTCGCTGGGAGTGGTGCGCATTATAGGGAGATAAAAATCCCCGTCAACGACTTTTTGAAACTTTTATTGCAGCCCGTCGGCGGCGCCCCGCCAACGGGTTCGATTCCGCTTCTCTATATAAGAAGCAGAACGCCTCGATTTACACCCGCGCCAGGAAGTCACCCAGCAGCGCCCGGCAATTGTCGCGATTGGACGCCTCACGTTCGGCTATCTGCGCGCGGATACGCTCGGGCAGGTCGCCCGCCTCCTTCATGAAGCGCCGCCCCTCTTCGCTGCGCTGCCAATAGGCGACCCAGGTATCGAACATCGCCGTGTCGATCTCCGGGTGGAATTGCACACCCAGGCTGCGCCCATGCCGGTACGCCTGCGCCGCCAGCTCGGTGGCGCCGAGCAGGGTGGCACCCGGCGGCGGGGTGAAAGCGTCGAAGTGGAAGTTCAGCCAGGGGCCGCGGAAGGCCCAGTCTGCCTGCGGGGTGTCGATGGGCGTCCAGCCGATCTCGGCCTGGCGGTTGCGGTACACCTCGCCACCCAGGGCGCGGGCGAGCAACTGGCTGCCGAAGCAGATGCCCAGGGTCGGCACGCCGCGCGCCTGCACTGCCTTCAGCCAGGCCAGTTCACCGGCCAGCCAGGATACCCGGTGATCGTAGGCGGACTCCGGGCTCCCCAGCACCAGCAACAGTTCCAGGCGGTCCGGCGCCGGCAACCCTTCCTCTATACAGCGCAGTTCCAGATCGATGCCCTGCTCGGCGAACAGCTCCGGCAGGCAACCGGCGACGTCGCCAGCGTCATGCAACACGGCAATGGCACGGGATGGTTTCATGGCTTCACTCCTTAAAAGATTCTAAAACAGATTTTTTATTTTCCACCTTCAGATTCGACGAAACCCGCGTCATTGCTGGCTCCAAGCTGCCTCCACCCCACTCGGCACCGGCCTGAAGGGCATGGGAAGATGAAAAATCCCTGTTGAAAACTATAAAACCATATTTTAAATTGAATTCCATCCCCCGCCGCCCACCGACGGCGGATGGCGACGCCGCCTCCCGGCTTCGCCCATGACAACAACAGCGCCCCGCCCGCAGGCGGCAAGCGCCAGAACGGAGGTGTCCGAATGACCACCAGCGCCCCTACCCGCCTCGATGACGCGCCCTACCTGGATGTCAGCGATCCGAGCTTCTCGATGCGCTCCCAGGCGGTAATGGATGCCCGCGCGAAAAGCTGGTTCGCCCGCACGCCCTATGGCATCGCCGTGCTGCGCTACGACGAGGTGAACAAGCTGCTGCGCGACCAGCGCCTGCGCCAGGGCAGCTATGCCTGGCCCGCGCACAACAACGCCACCGGCAGCTTCGCCGACTGGTGGATGCGCATGCTGCTGAGCAAGGAAGGCGCCGACCATTCGCGCCTGCGTCGCCTGGCCAACCCGGCCTTCGCGCCCAAGCTGGTGAAGCAGATGATGCCGGACTTCCAGCGCCTGGCCGCCGACCTGATCGCGCAGTTCGAAGCGCGTGGCGAATGCGAGTTCGTCAGCGAGTTCGCCGAGCCCTACGCCACCCAGGTGATCTGCCTGCTGCTCGGCCTGCCGATCAGCGAGTGGAAGGGCCTGGCCGACCTGGCGGTGGAGATGGGCCTGGCCCTGGGCGTCACCTTCAAGCGCGACGAAGCGCGGATCAACGCCGCCACCGACAAGCTGTTCGGCTACGCCCGCCAGGCCGTGGAAGCGCTCAAGCGCAACGGCCTGGGCGAGGACTTCCTGAGCAACCTGGTGCGCGCCAACGAAGAGGACAAGAACGCCCTCAGCGACAACGAGCTGTACGATATGATCGTCCTGGCGATCTTCGGCGGCATCGACACCACCCGCAACCAGCTCAGCCTGGCCATGGACACCTTCCTGCAGCATCCCAGGCAATGGGAACTGCTGGGCAACGACGCGGAACTGGCCCGCGCCGCCGTGGAGGAAGTGATGCGCGTGCGCCCGACCGTGACCTGGGTGACTCGCGAAGCGCTGGAGGACTTCGAGTACCAGGGCCTGGCAATCGCCAAGGGCACCACCGTGCACCTGTTCAGCCAGGCCGCCGGCAGCGACCCGCACGCCTTCGAGGACGCCAGCTTCGACATCACCGCCAAGCGCCTGCCGCACTTCGGCTTCGGCGCCGGCGCGCACCACTGCATCGGCCACTTCATCGCCCGTGGCGACATGACCGCCGCCCTGGCGCTGCTCGCCCAGCAATTGAAGAACCCGGCGCCCAACGGCGAAGCCGAGTGGCTGCCGGACAGCGGCAACACCGGCGCCACCCGCCTGCCGATCCGTTTCGACGCGGTCCCGGCGAAATGAGCACGCCCAGCGTAGCCATAGTCGGTAGCGGGCCTTCCGCCTGCTACCTGGCCCAGGCCCTGCGCAAGCACTGGCCGGAGGCGCAGATCGTGTTGATCGAGCGCCTGCCCGCGCCCTATGGCCTGGTGCGTTATGGCGTGGCGCCGGACCACCAGGGCACCAAGGCCGTGTGCCGGCAGTTCGAGCGGCTGTTCGAGCGCGAGGGTGTGGAGTTCCTCGGCAACCTGGAGATCGGCCGCGACCTGTCGCTGGAGCAGCTGCGCGAAGCCTTCGATCTGGTGGTGCTTGCCACCGGCCTCTACGGCGACCGCCGCCTGGGCATTCCCGGCGATGAGCTGGCCGGCGTGTACGGTTCCGGCCGGGTCACCCGGCTGTTCAACGGCCACCCCGACGAGAACGGCTTCGCGCCGGCATTCGGCCGCCGCGTGGCGGTGATCGGCAACGGCAACGTGGCCGTCGACGTGCTGCGCCTGCTGGCCAAGTCAGCGGAGGATTTCGTCGGCTCGGATATCGCCGACGCGCCACTGCAGGCCCTGCTGGCCGAGGGAGTCGAGCGCATCGACGTGGTTGGCCGTTCGCCCGCCGCCCAGGCCCGTTTCGACCCGGTGATGCTACGTGAACTCGGCAAGCTGGCCGGGGTGCGCATCCGCGTCGAGGACCTGCCGCCGGAGCACTCCCCGTGCGCCGACGCCGCCGAACAGGCGCGCCTGGAAGCACTGCGCGCGCTGGCGTCCCAGGAACAACCTGCCGATGGCCGCGAGCTGGTCTTCCACTTCGGCTGGACGCCTCAAGCCATCCACGGCGCTAAGCGCGTCGAGGTCCTGGAACTGCGCCACGCCGACGGCCGCGAACTGCGCCTGGAGCTGGACAGCCTGGTCAGCGCCATCGGTTTCGAGGAAGCCGCCGACGCCAGTCTGCGCCGCGACAGCCTGCTCGGCGCCAGCGCCGACCTCGACCGTGGCCGCCTGGACGCCGGCCTGTACTGCGCCGGCTGGCTGCGTCGCGGCCCGCGCGGAACCATTCCGGAGAACCGCCAGGACGCCCGCCTGGTCGCCGAGGCGATGTTCGCCGACCAACAGGACGCACCGCGTGGCGGTCGCCCCGGCCTCGCCGCCCTGCCGGCCGAGCTGCGCGAGCGCTGCGTGAGCTACGCCGACTGGCGGCGCATCGACCACGCCGAAACCCAGGCCGCCGCCCCCGGGCGGGCGCGCCGCAAGATCACCGACCGCGCCGGCATGCTCGCCATCGCCCGCAGCCCCCTGGAGAACCCCGCATGAACATCCTCATCCTGTTCGGCACCGAGACCGGCAACGCCGAGATGGTCGCCGACGACCTCGCCGACGCCCTGGGCGCCGACTATTCCACCCAGGTCCGCGACATGGCCGCGTTCGACCCGGCCACGCTGAACCCGCAGGATTTCCACGTCATCGTCTGCTCCACCTACGGCGACGGCGAACTGCCCAACAGCGCCCAGCCGTTCCAGGCCGCGCTGCAGAGCCAGCGCCCGCAACTCGCCGGCCTGCGCTTCGCTACCTTCGGTCTCGGCGACAGTTTCTACGAGACCTTCAACCGCGGCAGCCGGATCATCGCCGAAAGCCTGGTCGAGTTGGGCGCCACCCAGGTCGGCGAACACGGCCAGCACGACGCCTCCAGCGGCGAACTGCCCGGCGACGCGGCCCTGGCCTGGGCCAAAACCCTGCTCGGGCAGATCTGAAGGAGAGCGCCATGCGCCTGTGCATCATCGAGAATGGTGTGATCCCCGAGGACCTGCAGGCCGAGTTCGGCAGCTACCCCGGCATGATCGAGAGCTGGCTGGCGCCGGCCCTGCCCGAGGCGGAGTTCACCTACGTCTCGGCGGTGCACGGCGAAGCCCTGCCCGACGCCGAGGCGTTCGACGGCTACCTGCTGACCGGTTCGCGGCACAGCTGCTACGAGCACAGCCCGTGGATGTTGCGCCTGGTCGCGTTCCTGCGACGCCTGCGCAGCCTGCGCCAGCCGGTGTTCGGCATCTGCTTCGGGCACCAGATCATGGCCGACGCCTATGAAGGCCGCACCACCCGCGCCGAGGTCGGCTGGGGCGTCGGCGCCCAGGCCTACCACTACGCCAGCGTTGGCCTGGAGGACGCCGCCACCCTCGTGTTCCACCAGGATCAGGTCAGCAGCCTGCCGCCGGAGGCGCGCGTGGCCGGCGGCTCCGCGCATTGCCCGCACGGCGTGCTGGAGTACGCCTTCCCGGCGCGCTCGGTGCAATTCCACCCGGAGTTCACCGCAGGCTACCTGGGCGCCTTGCTCGACCGCTACGGCAACGGCCTGCTGCCCGCCGACGTCACCGCGCGGGCCTGGGAATCGCTGCAACGGCTGAGCCCGGACAACCAGCAGATCGCCCGCTGGGCCGCCGGCTTCTTCCGCGAGCACATCCGCGCGGCCTGATCACTTCCCTACACCCCAGCCCAGGGCTGGCCAGAACGTTTCGTTTCTTGCAACAAAACATATAAACACATAGTTCATACATATAAAGCCCATCCGCCCATAGCAGCGCGCCTTGCCTGCCGCTGCCCGAGGAGTACCCCGAAATGACAGCGCTCGACCTACACAAGGAATACAACACCAGTTCCGCCGTCGCCCAGGACCTCGCCGCGCGCATCCGCGAATCCGGCGTGGAATACCTGTACTACCAGGTGGTCACCCTCAGCGGCCGCGTGCTGGCCAAGGTGGTTCCGGCCAAGCACCTGCTGCGCAACCTGGAGAAGGGCGTGCAGTTCCACCGCACCGCGCTTTCCGACCTGCAGAGCACCCGCGCCGGCGTGCTGCTCGGTGGCGGCGCCCAGGCCGCCGAGTTCACCGCCATCCCTGACGTGAGCAGCTTCAACGTGCTGCCCTGGGACAAGTCCATCGGCAGCTTCTTCTGCCGCCTGTACGAGCCCGACCACCGCCCGGAAGTGGCCGGCCAGGTGCTCGCCACCGACGCCCGCGGCCTGCTGATCGACAGCCACAAGGCGTTCACCGCCGACACCGGGCTGAGCCTGAAGACCGGCTGCGAGCCGGAGATGACCTGGTTCGGCGACAAGCTGGAGGTCAAGGTGCGCCCCGGCGCGAGCCCGGCCTACCACCTGGGCAACCTGGAGACCATGCGACCGATCTTCCAGCGCGTGATGCAGTACGCCGGCGCCATGGGCCTGGACATGATCGAGGGTGACTACGAGGACCCGGGCCAGCTCGAGCTGAACTGGATGTTCGACGACTGCCACCTCACCGCCGACCGCCTGGTGACCTACCGCCTGATCTGCCGCCAGGTCGCCAACGAATTCGGCGTGCGCGCCAGCTTCATGCCCAAGCCGACCACCGGCAGCATGGGCAGCGGCTGCCACCACAACTTCAGCCTGTGGCGCGGCGAGCAGAACGTGCTGTCCGAAGCCGGCCGCCGCGAACTGCACCTGACCGACATCGGTCGCCACGCCCTCGGCGGCCTGCTGGCCCACGCCCCCGGCTCGATGCTGGTGATGGCCTCCACCGTGAACTCCTACAAGCGCTTCTGGGACGCCGGCCTGTTCGCCCCCAACCGCCTGAACTGGGGCATGGACAACAAGACCTGCACCGTACGCCTGTCGGCCAACGGCCGCCTGGAATACAAGCTGCCCGATGCCAGCGTGAACCCCTATCTGTCGCACACCCTGCTGCTCGCCGGCATTCGCGACGGCCTGGAGAACCGCACCGACCCGGGCGTCCCGGACAACAGCGACAGCATCCCCGCCGCCCGCGAGAACGTGCACATGCCGATGACCCTCGGCGAAGCCGTGCAGGCCTTCGACAAGGACGCCGTGGTGCGCGGCGCGCTGCCGCCGGCCATGGCCGAGCTGTACCGCGACCTGAAGGCAGACGAGTGGGCGCGCTACTGCTCCGTGGTCACCGAATGGGAAGCCAAGATGTACATGGACTACCTGCCATGAGCCGGGTATTGCGCGTTCTCTGCGCCGACCTGCCGGCCCCGCCGCTGTTCCACAAGGACGCCGACGGCTACCGCCACGGCTACGAGTCCGACGTCGCCCGCGCCCTGGCCAAGCGCCTGGGCCGCGAGGCGGAGTTCGTCTACCGCAACTGGGCGGACTTCTACCCGGCGCTGGAAGCCGGCGACGCCGACCTGCTGCTGTGTGGCCAGGGCATCTCCAACTACCGCCTGACCCTCGCCGACTTCACCGCGCCCTACGCGGTGTTCGACGAAGCCGTGATGGTGCTGCGCGGCAGCCTGGTGCGCAGCCCGGCCGACCTGGTCGGCAAGCGCGTAGGGGCGATCGCCAACAGCCTCAACATGGCTCTGGCGGAAACCTTCGAAGGTTGCATCACCGTGCCCTTCGGCGGTGATTCCGACGATGTGCTCGGCGACATGGTCCGCGCCCTGCGCGAAGGCCGGATCGACGCCCTGGTGGACGACGACGTGGCGCTGGTGCCACTGGCCGAGGAGGCCGACCTGGCCATCGGCTTCAGCGTGCCGACGCACAATCGCTGGGGCATCGCCATCAAGCGCGGCCAGGGGCCGTGGCTGGACGAGGTCGACAGTGCCCTGGCGGCGCTGAAGGCCGACGGCGAGCTGCAACGCATCTGGCAACAGTGGATGCCGAGCCTGCCCTACCCGTTCTGACACAAGCGGCAGCAAACGGCCGCCCCGCGGGGCGGCCGCTTTCGACGTTAAAACCTGAGTATGAGGTTATACTGCGCCAGCCCCTCCCCTTCGGCTCTTACAGGAGTTCTGGCCTCGGCGCCCAGCACACGCCGCGGTCGCAACGCAGTATGAATGGAACCTCTCACACCGCTCCCGGCCCGTTCATCCGCCTGCGCCAGGAAGGCCGCACCGAAGAAGTCGTCCGTCGGTTGATGGACGCCATCGACCTCGGCCTGTTCGCCGAGGGTCAGCAACTGCCCAGCGAAACCGAGCTGGCCATGCAGTTCGGCGTAGCCACCGTGACCCTGCGCGAAGCCCTGGCCTACCTGCGCCAGCGCGGCGTGATCGAGACCCGTCGCGGCCGCAATGGCGGCAGCTTCATCCGCGCCATCGAGGAAATCCCCGCCGAAATCGTCCTCGGCCGCCTCGACGAACTGAGCACCATCGACCTGCGCGACCTCTGCGACGAGCACATCGCCATTTCCGGCACCGCCGTGCGCCTGGCCGCCAAGCGTGCCTCGCGCGAACATCACCAGCACCTGGCGCAGTACATCGAGGCCCTCGGCAAGGCTGGTACCCGCCACGAGCGGCGCCGCGCCGACGCCCGCTTCCACATCGAGATCGCCGTGGCCTCGCAGTCGGTGCGCCTCACCCACGCGGAAATCCGCCTGCAGGCGGAGATCGGCGAGTTGCTCTGGCTGCCGGTGCCCGGCGCTCCCAGCGTCGAGGCGATCCAGCATGAGCACGCGGCGATCCGCGAGGCGATAGTGGCCGGCGACCCCAACCTCGCCGGGGCCCTGGTCGAAGCCCACGTGAACCGTGGCATCAAGCGCCTGATCGACATGAAGCTGGAACTGCTGGCGCAGGAAGCGCCCTGACCGCACGCCCCCGCCTTGCGCAGGATGGGCTGAGTGTGCGAACCCCATGCGGCCATGGTGATGGGTATCGCTTCGTGCTCTGCCGGAATGATCATGGGAAAACAGTTACCCATGTCTCCCGGCAGAACACTTCGCTCAACCCATCCTACGACGGCGTTTCCCCGCACCCTCCTTTCCCCGTCGTCCCCGCGAACGCAGGGACCCAGAGACCTCGGGTCGTTCAAGCGCCGTTCGCGAGCAAGCTCGCTCCTACAGAATTCGTTCCGGCGCCGCCGCACAGCCGATTGGCATGACACTTGCCCTGTTTTTCGCCTATAAACCTCTGATTTAGGATTTTTATCCTTTCCGAGGTCCGCTGCCCCTTAGAACAAGAGAGTCCAGGCCATGGCGAGCGCAGTAAGTGGTGACCAGCTGAACGAATGCGCCCAGCGCATCGACGTGTCGATCAGTAACATCTTCGCCCAGATCGGTACCCTCGCCGAGGAAATCGAGCGTGTCTGGCGCGACGCCGGCGACAAGCCGGTGGCCTCCGCCGACCTCGCCAGCCTGCGCCCCCTCATCGAAGCCAGCCTGACCCAGCCCGGCGCCTGCCTGCAGGGCTGCGGGGTGGTGCTGCAGCCGGGCGTGCTGCACGACCAGGAGATGTACCTGGAGTGGCGCCAACTGGGCAGCGCCGGGCGCACCATGCCGCTGAGCCTGAACTTCAACCGGCGCTGCGAGACCTTCTACGACTACAGCGCCATGCCCTGGTTCGCCACGCCGCGCGACAGCGGGCGCAACAGCGTGGTCGGCCCCTACGTCGACCTCTACGGCCAGGACATGTACATCCTCACCTTCTCCCGCCCGGTACAGGTGGACGGCCGCTTCATCGGCGTGGCCGCCGCCGACATCGCGCTGAACCGCTTCGAGCGGGTGGTCACCGCCAAGCTCATGCGCCTGGAGCACGAGGCGCTGATCCTCAGCGCCGAGGGCCGGGTGGTGGCGGCCAACACCGCCAACTTCATCGCTGGCGAGATGGCCAACCTCGGCTTCGCCCTCGACGCCCGCTGCCAGCGCGCCAGCCTG
>NZ_JARJLT010000083.1 GCF_029335315.1 Pseudomonas citronellolis | reverse complement strand
CCGCGGTTACTGGCGGCGCTTGAGCTGGTCGTGCAGCTGCGTCGGCAGCCCGCGGATGATCAGCATGTCGCGCTCCTCGTCGTACTCCACCTTGCTGCCCAGCAGGTGCGCCTCGAAGCTGATCGACAGCCCTTCGGCGCGGCCGGTGAAGCGGCGGAACTGGTTGAGGGTGCGCTTGTCCGCCGGGATTTCCGGCGCCAGGCCGTAGTCCTTGTTGCGGATGTAGTCGTAGAAGGCGCGCGGGGCCTGGTCGTCCATCAGCTCGGAAAGCGCGTCCAGGGCCATCGGCTCGCCGATCCGCGCCTGGCTGGTGGCGTAGTCGACCAGGGTGTCGGTCTTCTCGCGGGCCTGTTCTTCGGGCAGGTCCTCGCTTTCCACGTAGTCGCTGAAGGCCTTGAGCAGGGTGCGCGTCTCGCTGGGGGCGTCGACGCCTTCCTGGCAGCCGATGAAGTCGCGGAAGTAGTCCGAGACCTTCTTCCCGCCCTTGCCCTTGATGAACGAGATGTACTGCTTGGAGGTCTTGTTGTTGCGCCATTCCGAGCAGTTGATCCGCGCCGCCATGTGCAGCTGGCCGAGGTCCAGGTGGCGCGAGGGCGCCACTTCCAGCGCCTCGGTCACCGCCACGCCTTCGCTGTGGTGCAGCAGGGCGATGCTCAGGTAGTCGGTCATGCCCTGCTGGTAGTGGCAGAACAGCACGTGGCCGCCGGTGGAGAGGTTGGACTCCTCCATCAGGCTCTTCAGGTGCTCCACGGCCTGGCGGCTGAAGGCGACGAAGTCCTTGCCGCCGTCCAGGTACTCGGTCAGCCAGCCGCTGAACGGGTAGGCGCCGGACTCCTCCTGGAACAGGCCCCAGGCCTTGTTCGGCTTGGCGTTGTAGCTTTCGTTGAGGTCGGCCATGAGGTTCTCGATGGCCTGGGAGTCGCCCAGTTCGGCGTCGCGCGCGTGCAGCGTGGCGGGGTTGCCGTCGGGCTTCTTGTCGATCAGGTGGACGATGGCGTGACGAATCGGCATCTCGGGCTCGGCTCTGGACGATGGTGGCAAAGCCGCCAGTTTAACCGACCCCGGCGCGCCACGCTCACCCCGCCTTGTCGAGCGGCGCGCCAGCGTCGCGTTCGCGGCGGTTGCGGCGCAGCTGGCGCAGGCGGCGGATCACGTAGTTCAGGTGCAGGTGCAGCTCGTACAGCTCGTTGTAGTACGACAGCGGCACCTCGACCCGCGACAGCTCCGCCTCCAGCTGCTCCAGGCGGGCGATCTCGCGGCTCAACTCCTCGACCCCGGTGCGCTCGTCCAGGTGCCGGTCGATCTCGCGCAGGTAGCGGTACCAGCGGTAGATGCGCGCGCGGATGCGCCAGCGGTACAGCGGGCCGATGGACTTGAACAGCGGGATGAGGATGGCGATGAACGGGATCAGCAGGATGATGTAGCGGTCGGCCAGGGAGGCGATGCGGAACGGCAGGAAGCGCTGCAGCAGCGGCAGGCCGCTCTTGTAGTAGCGCTCGGCGTCCTCGTTCAGGCGCAGGGTGCGCGGCTCGGCGGCGGGGAAGGCGCCGGGCGCGTCGAGCAGGGTGCCGGGGCGCATGACCTGGCGCGCGGCTTCCAGGATCAGCGGGGTCAGCGCCGGGTGGAAGCTGTCGTTGATCACCAGGGTGGCCACCGGCGAGAGGGTGGTGAGGTTGCGGTGGGGCACGTTGTGCTCCAGGTTCAGCAGGCCCTCGCCCAGCTCCAGGCGCTTGAGGAAGTGCAGGCGCGCCTCGTAGGCGTCGGCGCGGCGGAAGCCGGCCAGCAGCAGCTGCTCGCTGGCGGCCAGGCGCTGCACCAGCGGGTTCTCCGCCGGGCCGACGAAGAAGGCCGCGTCCAGGCTACCGGCCAGCAGGGCGTCGGCGGCGCTGTCGCCACCGCTGGCCTGCCAGCCCGCCGGGTACTGCTCGGCGGCGATGCCGTTGGCCTGCAGCAGGGCCTCGGTGATCGCCTCGGTGCCGCTGCCGCGGATGCCCAGGGCCACGCGCAGGGGCAGCAGGTCGGCGATGCGGTCGATGTGCACGTCGCGGCGCTGGAACAGCCACAGCGGCTCCTGGAACATCGCGCCGAGGGTTTGCAGGCGCTCGCGCTGGGCGGCGTCGATCTGGCGCTCCTGGCCGCTCTGCACCAGGGCGATGTCCACGCCGCTGCGTTCGTCCAGCAGCAGGTCCATGTTCTGTCGCGAGCCGGCGCTGGGCACCAGCTTCAGCTCGAAGCCCTGCTTGGCCAGCTCGGCCTTGAGCTTGTTGCCGAAAGCCGCGTAGCCGCCGTCGGCGGCGCCGGTGGCGAGGGTCGCGGCCATCGGCGGCGGTGGCGCGACGAAATAGAAGACCGCCGCCACCAGCGCCGCCAGTACCGGGACTATCCACAGGTTGGCGCGCACCAGGATGGCGAGGTCGCGGAGCATGTTGAGCAGGCGCTGCATGGTCGAATTCCCGGCCGACGTCCTTTCAGGATAGCCAGCGTGGGCGGAGGCACCCGCTTAGCGGGTATCATCGCCGGCTGAATCAGGCAGCGGGACGACAGGCGCATGCGCATTCTCCACACCTCCGACTGGCACCTCGGCCAGCACTTCATGGGCAAGAGCCGCGAGGCCGAGCACCGGGCCTTCTGCCGCTGGCTGGTGGAGCGCGTGCGCGAGCACGCGGTGGACGCGGTGATCATCGCCGGCGACGTGTTCGACACCGGTGCGCCGCCCAGCTACGCCCGCGAGCAGTACAACCGCTTCATCGTCGAGCTGCGCGAGAGCGGCGCGAACCTGGTGGTGCTGGGCGGCAACCACGACTCGGTGGCCATGCTGGAGGAGTCGCGCGAGCTGCTGGCGGTGCTCGGCACGCGGGTGGTGGCGTCGGTCGGCGCGGACCTCGACCAGCAACTGCTGGTGTTGCCGCAACGCGACGGCACGCCTGGCGCGGTGTTCTGCGCCATCCCCTTCCTGCGCCCGCGCGACCTGCTGGCCAGCCAGGCCGGGCAGAGCGCCCAGGACAAGCAGCTGGCCCTGCAGCAGGCGATCCAGGCGCATTACCGCACCCTGTTCGAACTGGCCGAGGCCAAGCGCGCCGAGCTGGGCGGCACGCTGCCGATCGTCGCCAGCGGCCACCTGACCACGGTCGGCGCCAGCGCCAGCGAATCGGTGCGGGAAATCTACGTCGGCAGCCTCGAAGCCTTCCCCACCAGCGCCTTCCCGGCGGCGGACTACATCGCCCTGGGGCACATCCACCGGCCGCAGAAGGTCGGCGGCCTGGAACACATCCGCTACTGCGGCTCGCCCATCGCGCTGAGCTTCGACGAGGCGCGGCAGACCAAGGAAGTGCTGCTGGTCGACCTCGACGGCAGCGGCCTGCGCAGCGTGACCGCGCTGCCGGTGCCGTGCTTCCAGCCCCTGCAATCCCTTTCCGGCAACCTCGACAGCCTGCCCGCCGCGCTGGCCGAGGCGGCCGCGCAGGGCACGGCGGAACGCCCGGTGTGGGTGGAAGTGCTGGTGCGCAGCGACGACTACCTGAACGACCTGCAGGCGCGCCTGGAGAAACTCTGCGAAGAACTGCCGGTGGAAGTGCTGCGCACCCGCCGCGAGCGCGGCAACCAGCAGGCTGGGCTGTTCAGCGAGGCGCGCGAGACCCTCGACGAACTCTCCGCCGAGGATGTCTTCGAACAGCGCCTGGACGCCGAGCAGCTGGAGCCGCCGCTGCGCCAGCAACTCTCTGGGCTGTACCGCCAGGTGGTCGCCGAACTGCAGGAGGAGCAAGCCTGATGCGTATCCTCAGCCTGCGCCTGAAGAACCTGAACTCGCTCAAGGGCGAGTGGAAGATCGACTTTTCCGCCGAGCCCTTCGCCGGCAACGGCCTGTTCGCCATCACCGGGCCGACCGGCGCCGGCAAGACCACCCTGCTCGACGCCATCTGCCTGGCCCTGTACCACCGCACGCCGCGCATGAACACGCTGTCGCAGAGCGGCAACGAGCTGATGACCCGGCACACCGCCGACTGCCTCGCCGAGGTCGAGTTCGAGGTCAAGGGCCGGCGCTTCCGCGCCTTCTGGAGCCAGCGCCGCGCCCGCGACAAGATCGACGGCGCGCTGCAGGCGCCCAAGGTGGAGCTGGCGCGCATCGACGTCGCCGGCGGCGAGGGCGAAATCCTCACCGACAAGATCAACGACAAGCTGCGCCAGACCGAGCAGCTCACCGGCCTCGACTTCGGCCGCTTCACCAAGTCCATGCTGCTGGCCCAGGGTGGTTTCGCCGCCTTCCTCGAAGCCAGCGCCAACGACCGCGCCGAGCTGCTGGAAGAACTCACCGGCACGGAAATCTACGGGCTGATTTCCCAGCGCGTGTTCGAGCGCACCCGCGATGCGCGCGGCGCCCTCGACCAGCTGCGCGCACGCGCCCAGGGCATGGAACTGCTCAGCGAGGAACAGCGTGGCGAACTGCGGGCCGAGGCCGAGCGCCTGCACGCCGAGGAAGCGCCGCTGAACCAGCGCCAGGCCGAATTGCAGGGCCAGCGTCGCTGGCGCGAAGACCTGACGCGCGCCGAGCAGCAGCACCAGCAGGCCGCCGCGCGCGAGCAGCAGGCTCGCGATGGCCTGCTCCAGGCCGCGCCCGACCTCCAGCGCCTGGCCGCCAGCGAGCCGGCGGCGCGCCTGCAACCGCTGCACCAGGCCTGGACCCAGGAGCAGCAGCGCACGCTGCAGGCGCAGAGCGCGCTGGGCGAAATCCAGCGCCAGCGGCGCGACAACGGCGAGCGGCTTATCCACAACCTCTGGCTCGTCAGCCGCCTCGCCGCGCAGCTGGTCGGGCAGCGCCAGGCGACGCTCGCGCAGCTGGTCGAGCAGCGCGGCCAGGTCCAGCGGCAACTCGCCGAGCAGCCGCAGCGCGCGCGCATCGGTGAGCTGCTGGGCGGCTGGAAGGTGCAATTCGAATCGCGCGAGCAATTGCGCAGCGACAACGCGGGCGCGCAGTCGCGTTTGCGCGAGTCCCGGCTCAGCATCGAATCCCTCGATGCGCAGCTGATCGGCCAGCGCCAGGCCCTGGCGACCGCCGAACGCGAACTGGATGCCGCGCGGCAGGTCGAGGCCCAGCGCCAGGGCGCCTTGCAGGCGCTGCTTGGCGACGCTGGCGAGGCCGGCCTGCGCGAACATTGGCAGCGCCTGCAGCAGCAGGCGAGGGCGCTCGATCGCCTGGAGCAACTGGCCGCAGCCCGTGAACAAGGCAGCGCGCAGATCGCCCGCGTGCAGCCGCAGCTGGATGGCTTGCAGCAGCAACAGGCGCAGAAGAACGCCGAGATCGCTGCGCTGCGCGAGCGTTACAAGACGCTGAAACAGCAAGTCGCCGATAAGGAAAAGCTGCTCGAACAGGAGCAGCGCATCCAGGCCCTGGAGGTTTACCGCGCGCAATTGCAGGCGGGCGAGGCCTGCCCGCTGTGCGGCTCCCAAGAACACCCGGCGATCGCCAGCTACCAGGCCTTGGACGTCTCCCAGACCCGCCGCGAGCTGGACGCCTGCAAGGCCGAGCTGGCCGCGCTGGAAGACCAGGGCAAGGCGCTGGCCGGCGCACTCGCGCGCCTGGAAACCCAGGCCGAGCAGAGCCGCCAGCAGCTCGAACAACTGCACCAGCAGCAGCTGCAGCTCGACGCCGACTGGCAGCGCCAGCTCGCCGACCAGGCGTGGCGGATCGACGATGCGAGCGCGTTGGCGGCGACACGCCAGGCGCAGGAAGGCGCGTTGGCGCAGGTCCAGGAACGCCTGGACGCCGTCGACGCCGGCAAGGCCGAGCTGCAGCGCGCCAGCAGTGGCCGCGAAGCCGCCGAACGCGCACACGTCACGGCGCTGCAGCAACAGGCGCTGTTGCAGCGCGACCTTGAGAACGCCAATCAGCGGCTTGCCGAACAACAGCAGCGCCTGACCCAGGTCCAGGCGCAGGAACAACAGCAGGCCGGCGTCCTGCTCGCTGCGCTGGATGGCTTCGCCGACGCCTTGCCGGACGACGGCGCCAGCTGGCTCGCCGCCCGCGAACGGGAATGGCGCGAGTGGCAGCTGTTGCAGCAGCGCGACCAGCAATTGCAGGCGAGCGAAAGCGACGCGCGCAGCGCGCTGGCCGATGCCCAAGCCCAGGCCGAGCAGTGGCGCGCGCGCTGGCAGGCCAGCGGCGAGCAGCCGCTGCCGGAGCCCGCGCCCGCCGAACAACCGCAGCCGGCGCTGGACGCGGCGGCCGCCGCGCTGGCCGACGCCCAGCGCCAGGCCGACGCCCTGAGCGGCCGCGAGCAGAGCTTGCAGACCCAACTGGAACAGGCCCGCGAGCAACTGGCCGCCAGCGAAGGTGCCTGGCAGCGCGTGCTGGGCGAGAGCCCCTTCGCCGATCTGCAGGCCTTCCTCGCCGCGCGCCTGGACGATGCCGAACGCCAGCGCCTGGGCGAGCTGAAAGCGCGCCTGGACACCGCCCTGACCGAAGCCGTCGCCCTGCGCGTGGCGGCCGAGGACAGCGAGCGGCAGCTACGCGCAGTGCCGCGCACCGAGCTGGCCCTGGGCGAACTCGACGAGCAGTTGCAGACCCTCGCCAGCCAGCTGCGCGAACTGGGCCAACGCCAGGGCGAGCTGCGCGCCCAGTTGCAGGGCGACGACGCGCGCCGCGCCAGCCAGCAAGCGCTGTTCGCCGAGATCGCCGAGCAGGAGGCCAACCACGACCTGTGGCAGCGCCTGAACAGCCTGATCGGTTCCTCCGACGGCGCGCGCTACCGGCGCTTCGCCCAAGGCCTGACCCTCGATCACCTGGTGCACCTCGCCAACCGCCAGCTGCAACGCCTGCACGGCCGCTACCAACTGGCGCGGCGCAGCGACGGCGAGCTGGAACTGGAAGTGGTGGACACCTGGCAGGGCGACGTGGCGCGCGATTGCCGCACGCTGTCCGGCGGCGAGAGCTTCCTGGTCAGCCTGGCCCTGGCCCTGGCGCTGTCCGACCTGGTCAGCCACAAGACCAGCATCGATTCGCTGTTCCTCGACGAAGGCTTCGGCACCCTCGACGGCGAGACCCTGGAGGTGGCGCTGGACGCCCTCGACAGCCTCAATGCCAGCGGCAAGAGCATCGGCGTGATCAGCCACGTCGAGGCATTGAAGGAGCGCATTCCGGTGCAGTTGAAAGTGCACAAGGGCGTGGGTATGGGCTACAGCCGGCTGGACGCGCGCTTCGCCGTGCAGCCCTGAGTGTTGTCCGGAGTCATTGCGTCGCACTTTGGTGTGATGCGACGACTTGCAATCGATGCGAGGCGAGGTAGGCTCAAGTGCGCACTCTTCGCCATGAGAGGACCGCGCAGGGAGTGCGTGAGGCTCGTCCCGGGCCGCCAGTTTCGGCACGCACAGGGGCGGCATCCACAGACCCCTTGAGGTGATCGAGATGAACAGAACCGCTGCCACCGTGAAGAAACCCGCTGCGCCGAAGACCGCCGCCAGTACCCCGGCTCCGGCCAAGCCGGCCGCCGCGAAACCCGCCGCCAAGCCGGCGGCGAAGAAGCCCGCCGCGAAGAAACCGGCGGCCAAGCCGGCTGCCGCGAAACCCGCCGCCGCCGCCAAGCCCGCCGCCAAGTCGGCGCCGCGCCGCGCGCCGGCCCTGGCCACGCCTTCGGACCTGTCGAAGAACGCCACTCGCGACCTCAGCGCTGCGCTCAACCGCCTGCTCGCCGACGTCTTCGCGCTGTACCTGAAAACCAAGAACTTCCACTGGCACGTGAGCGGTCCGCACTTCCGCGACTACCACCTGCTGCTGGACGACCACGCCAGCGAAATCTTCGCGATGACCGACGCCATCGCCGAGCGCACCCGCAAGATCGGCGGCAACACCATCCGCTCCATCGGCCACATCGCCCGCTCCAAGCGCATCCTCGACAACGACGCCGAGTTCGTGCAACCGCTGGACATGCTGGCCGAGCTGCAGGAGGACAACAAATCGCTGACCTCCTACATGCGCGAAGTCCACGACCTGTGCGACGAGCACCACGACATCGCCACCGCCAGCCTGATCGAGAACTGGATCGACGAGACCGAGCAGCGCACCTGGTTCCTCTTCGAGACCAGCCGCCGCGGCGACGTGACCGGCCACTGACTGTTCCACGCACCACGAAAAAGGCCCCTTTGCAGGGGCTTTTTTCATGCTGGCTTTTCGTAGGAGCGAGCTTGCTCGCGAACGCCTCGCACTGAAATCCATTGCATCAAGCGGGTTCGCGAGCAAGCTCGCTCCTACATGCCCAACCTACCCGCAGGATGTGTCGACGCAGCGATACCCATCGCCCCCTTGGCTCACTTGCCCTCGCTGCCTTGCCAGCGCGCCATCAGCGCGTTGGACAGCAGCGCCTCGTCCAGCAGCTTCTTCGCCGTCTCCACGCCCGCCACCGGCAGCCCGGTGGGGTCGAGCAGGCCGACCTGCACCAGCACGCTGGCCTGGTCCCAGTAGATGTGCTCGTGGCACAGCTTGTCGCCGCGGAAGCGGATCACCCCGAGCATCGGGATCTCCACGTACTTGCCGGTCGGCGCCACGCCGGGGAGCATCCAGTCGATCTCGGTGGAGTGGGTGAAGCACATGACGAATTCGTCCACCACCTGCAACGCGCCGACGGTGCGCGAGATCGGCACCAGCTTCATGTCCGGCGGGTTGCCGTGGACGAAGTGGTTGCGATAGAAGCGCGCCAGTTCGTCCTGGCCGACGCCGCCGGTCATGGTCGGGATGTGGTTGACGTAGGGCTCGGCGACCATGGTCGCCATGGTGGCCGGCACGTCGCGGGCGGCGAACTCGTGGAAGATGTGGTCTTCCCAGAGTTGCGAGAGATCGAAGTCCGGGCCGATCTCGCGCTTCAGCGCGCCGATGCTGCGCTCGTGGGCCATCAGCGCGGCGGGCTTGTCGAAGTGCATGCCGCCGGGGCGGGCGAAGGCGTGGTCGACGTCCGGGTAGCTGTAGATTTCGCTCTTCGGCAGCTTGTCGAGGACTTCGCCGATGGCCTGGCGGGCGTTGGCGTCGCAGTACACGTCCTGCTCGGCGAAGTGCAGCACCAGGCGGCCACGGATGTTCGGCGCCTCGTCCAGCAACTGCTCGATGCCCATGCCGTAGTAGCCCACCGAGCAGGCGGCGTCGGTGCGCGCGGCGGTGAGGTAGGCGAGCTTGCCGCCGAGGCAGAAGCCGACGTAGCCGATGCCGTCGCCCTGCACTTCCGGCAGGGCGCGCAGGGCGTCGATGGCGGCGGCGATGTCGTCGACGCCCTTGTCCACGTCGAAGCGCTGGAACAGGCCGATGGCCTGGGCGAACTCGGCCTCGCTGTAGCCCAGTTCGAGGTCCGCCTGCAGCCGCCAGAACAGGTCCGGCACCAGCGCCACGTAGCCTTCCTCGGCGTAGCTGTCGGCGATGCCGCGCATGTTCGCGTTGACCCCGAAGATCTCCTGGCCGATCACCACGCCGGGGCCGTGCCCGCTGGCCGGTACCGCCAGGTAGCCGCTGAAGCTGCCGCTGCCGTCGCGCGCGTCGATGCGGATGCGCTTGCCCATGTTCCACTCCTCCCAGGTTTCGTTGTCGTTGGTTTCTGGCTGGGCCATAGGGTGGGAGTTCGCGCCCGGCTTGCCAAGTGGCCGATGGTGCCATGGCGGTTGACAGCGTGGCCGCGCCGGCCGAAAACGGAGGATCGTTTTCCAGGAGGATTCGCCATGCTGCTCCGCGCCCAGGCTTCGACGCTGCTGCTGATCGACATCCAGGAGCGCCTGTTCCCGGCCATCCACGACGCCGAGGCGGTGCTGCAGCACAGCGCCTGGCTGCTGGCCGTGGCGCAGCGCCTGGGGGTGCCGGCGCTGGCCACCGAGCAGTACAGCAAGGGCCTCGGCCCGACCCTGGCGCGGCTGCGCGAGGCGCTGCCGGCGGAGGCCATCCTGGAGAAGATCGCCTTCTCGGCGGTGGCCGATCCGGGCCTGCTGCAGATGCCCGGCGGCGAGCGCCGGCAGTTCGTGGTGTGCGGCACCGAGGCCCACGTCTGCGTGCTGCAGACGGTGCTCGGGCTGCTGGCCGAGGGCCGCGAAGTCTACGTGGTGGCCGAGGCGGTCGGTTCGCGGCGCACCGAGGACAAGGCCCTGGCCCTGGAACGCATGCGCCAGGCCGGTGCGGTGATCGTCAACCGCGAGATGGTCGCCTTCGAATGGCTGGAGCGCGCCGGCAGCGAGACCTTCCGCGCCGTCAGCCGCGAGTTCATCCGCTAGTCAGCGATACCAGGCGGCGCGCGCCTCGGCAGCGTGGAAGGTCCAGGCGACGAAGCGGCTCTGCTTCTGCCCCTGGGCCATGTCCACCGTACGCACCTGTACGGCGCCGGCCTGCTTGAGGGCGCGGCGGAGTTCGTCGAGGTTGCCGGCCTTGGACACCAGCGAGCTGAACCACAGCACCTGGCTGGCGACCTCCTTGCTCTCGCGGGCCATGCGCTTGAGGAAGGCGATCTCGCCGCCTTCGCACCACAGCTCGTTGCTCTGCCCGCCGAAGTTCAGCGCTGGCAGCTTGCGCGAGGGGTCGAGCTTGCCGAGGTTCTTCCACTTGCGCCGGCTGCCGGCGCTGGCTTCCTCGGGGGAGGCGTGGAACGGCGGGTTGCACAGGCTGGCGTGGAAGCGCTCGTCGCTGTGCAGCAGGCCGTGGAAGATGTGCCGGGCCTCGGGCTGCTGGCGCAACTCGATGGCTTCGCCCAGGCCGGGGTTGCCCTGCACGATGGCGCGCGCCGAGGCCAGCGCGGCCGGCTCGATGTCGGCGCCGAGGAAGCGCCAGCCGTAGTCGCGGTGGCCGATCAGCGGGTAGATGCAGTTGGCGCCCACGCCGATATCCAGCACCCGCACCGCGGGGCCACGCGGCACGCTGCCGGCGTTGTCCTCGGCGAGCAGGTCGGCCAGGTAGTGCACATAGTCGGCGCGGCCGGGGATCGGCGGGCAGAGGAAGTCGGCGGGAATCTCCCAGTGACCGATGCCGTACTGCGCCTTGAGCAGCGCGCGGTTGAACACCCGCACCGCCTGCGGGTTGGCGAAATCGATGCTCGGCTTGCCGTAGGGGTTGGTGATCACGAACGCGCCCAGTTCGGGGCTGGCGGCGATCAGCTCGGCGAAGTCGTAGCGGCCCTGGTGGCGGTTGCGCGGGTGCAACAGGTCGGGCTTCTTCGCGGCGGGGTCGCGCAGCGGCTGGGGTTTGGCGGCGGGGCGTTTCGGCGGCTTGGGCATGGCGGGCGGCGAGGGCAGGGGAGCGGAGGGCGATTTTCCCACAGAAGCCCCCCGCCTGGCGCGTCCCGCTCGTTCCCGCATGGCGGTGGGCTGGGCGTAGGGCGAATAACCGTTCGCGGTTATCCGCCGTTACACCCATGCCATCGTCGACCGCGTATTCCAACCGGGCGTTTTTCCGGCTCGGCGCCGAGCGGTTCCGGGCCACGGTCAGGCGGCGGATAACGCCTG
>NZ_JARJLT010000082.1 GCF_029335315.1 Pseudomonas citronellolis | reverse complement strand
TCAGATCGCCCAGGCCGCCTTGAGCCCTTCGTAGATGGCTTCCTCGGCGGTGCGTGGCGCCAGGCAGTCGCCGATGCGGCGGAACTCCACCAGGCCTTCCAGCTCGCCGGCCAGGTCGTCCAGCGGCTGGTGGCCCTGGCACAGCACCAGGGTGTCGATGCCCTCGAAGATCATCGGTTCGCCGCTGGCGCTGTGTTGCAGGTAGACGCTGCTGTCGTCGCAGCCGTACAGCCGCGCGTAGGGCGTGATCTCGATGCCCAGGCGGTGCAGCTCGCCGGCCAGGTGGTCGCGCACGTACAGCGGCAGGCTTTCGCCAACGTGCGTGCCGTTGACCGCCAGGCGCACCTGGTGGCCGGCGCGCACCAGCTGTTCGGCGATGCCGGGGGCGATCCAGTCGCAGCGCCAGTCGGTGACCAGTACCGAACGGCCGACCTTCACTTCTCCGCGCAGCACCTGCCAGGCGTCCACCACCTGCAGTTCGCCGCCGCGCTCGAAGGCCGGCCAGTAGGGCTGGGCGCCGGTGGCGACTATCACCACGTCGGGCTTCTCGGCTTCCACCAGGGCGCGGTCGACGCGGGTGTTGCGGCGCACTTCGACGCCGGCCAGCTGCATCTCGCGCTGCAGGTTGGTGGAGGCGCCGCCGAACTCGGCGCGGCGCGGCAGCAACTGGGCCAGGTTGACCTGGCCGCCGAGCTGCGCGGTGGCTTCGCACAGGGTGACCTGGTGGCCGCGCTGCGCCGCCACGGCCGCCGCCTTCATGCCCGCCGGGCCGCCGCCGACCACCAGCACGCGCTTGCGCTGGACGGCCGGCTCGACACGGCCGTACTGCAGCTCGCGCCCGGTTTCCGGGCGCTGGATGCAGGAAATCGGGTAGCCGCGGTGGAAGTGGCCGATGCACGCCTGGTTGCAGGCGATGCAGGCGCGCACGTCGTCCGGGCGGCCGTCGCCGGCCTTGTTCGGCATCTCCGGGTCGCAGATCAGCGCGCGGGTCATGCCGCAGACGTCGGCCTGGCCGCGGGCGATGATCTGCTCGGCCTCCTGCGGCTGGTTGATGCGCCCGGTGACGAACAGCGGGATGTCCAGGCGCGCCTTGAAGGTCGCCGCGTTGCTGGCCAGGTAGGCGGCCTCGATGGCCATCGGCGGCACGATGTGGATGGCGCCGCCGAGGGACGCCGAGGTGCCGGCGACGATGTGCACGTAGTCCAGCTCGCCCTGCAGCGCGCGCACGGCCTGCAGCGATTCGTCCTCGGTGAGACCTTCCGGGTCGCGCTCGTCGGCGGAGATGCGCAGGCCGACGATGAAGTCCTCGGCCGTGGCCGCGCGCACCGCCGCGACCACTTCGCGGGTGAAGCGCAGGCGCGCGTCGAGGTCGCCGTTGTAGCCGTCCTTGCGCTGGTTCACCCGTGGGTTGAGGAACTGCGCCGGCAGGTAGCCGTGGCTGGCCACCACTTCCACGCCGTCCAGCCCGGCGCTGTGCAGGCGCCGCGCGGCGGCGGCGTAGCCGGCGATGATCTCGTCGATCATGTGCTGGTCGAGTTCGCGCGGCATCACCCGGAAGCGCTCGTTCGGCGAGGCCGAGGCGGAGTAGGCCACGGCCAGCAGGCCGTCGCTGGACTCCATGATCTCGCGCCCCGGGTGGAAGATCTGCGACAGCACCACGGTGCCCTCGGCGTGGCACGCCTCGGCGACGCGGCGGTAGCCGGGAATGCATTCGTCGTCGGTGGCCATCAGCACGTGGGAGGTGTAGCGCGCGCTGTCGTGGACCCCGGCCACCTGCATCACGATCAGCCCGACGCCGCCCTTGGCGCGGGCCTGGTGGTAGGCCACCAGTTGGTCGTTGACCAGGTTGTCGGTGGGCATCGAGGTGTCGTGCCCGGTGGACATGATGCGGTTCTTCAGGCGTTTGCCGCGGATTTCCAGGGGGCTGAACAGGTGCGGGAAGGCGTTCATCGCGGGCCTAGTCCTTTCTCGTCGTTGTCTGGGCGGGTCGAAGTTCGGGTCAGGCGTTGCGGGTCTGCCAGTCGACCGGGTAGAGCGCGTAGAACACGCAGGCCTTCTCGCCCTCGTAGGCCAGCGGGGTGCGCTCCGGCACCCAGATCACGTCGCCCGGCGCAGCCTCGATGACGCGCTCGCCCAGGCGCAGGCGGAAGTTGCCCTCCAGCACCACGATCAGCTCGTCGTAGAGCACCGTCCACTCGATGGAGCAGCCGTCGAAACGGGCCAGCCCGGCGCCCATGGTCTGGCTGTCGGCCGGGCCGATCAGGCGGCAGATGGCGGCGTTCTCCGGCGCCAGGCCGGCGTACGGCTGGAAGTTCAGGGCGGATTTCTGGAAGTGGATGACGTCGGACACGGCGGGCTCCTGGAGCTTTTCTTGTTATCTAAGTAGCTCCATGGAAATTTACCTTCAGTAAAAAATCAACTTGTTTTTTTAAAAGTGACTGAGTAGTTTTCATCCAGCGCCTCCGTCGTCGACGAGGCGCGCTTCGCGACGTGCTCCACAACAACTACAAGAGGAGATGCGCATGCACCCGTCCGCCCGATCGCGCCCGCCGCTGGCGTTTTCCCGTCGCCGCGCCGCGCCCAGCCTGACTGCCCGTTTCCCTGCGAGTGTTGTTCCGGTACGCCCAACTCACCCCCGCCGTGCCGCGTCCGCGGCCACGGTTCGCATTCACAGAGGGCCCGCTCGATGATTTCGCGCAAGTACGCTTTGCAACCCCTGCTGTTGCTTCTGGGACTCGGCCTGGGCAGCGCCCAGGCGCAGGATTCGATGGTCGTGGTCGGTTACGGCGGCGCCGGGCAGAAGGCCCAGGACGCGGCCTTCTTCCAGCCCTTCGCCAAGGCCAGCGGGGCGAAGCTCACCCAGGCCGAGTACAACGGCGAGATGGCCCGCATAAAGGTGATGGTCGACACCGGCCACGCCGACTGGGACGTGGTGCAGATCGAAGGCCCGGACCTGGCGCGCAACTGCGACCTGGGCATGTTCGAGCCGCTGGACTGGAATGCCGTGGGCGGCGCCGACCAGCTGATTCCCAACGCCGCCAAGGCCTGCGGCTCGGCCGCGCTGGTCTGGGGCGTGGCCATCGCCTACGACGCCGACAGGCTGAAGACCGCGCCCGCCGGCTGGAACGATTTCTGGGACCTGCAGAAATTCCCCGGCAAGCGCGGCCTGCGCAAGCGCGCCGAGTACAACCTGGAGTTCGCCCTGCTGGCCGACGGCGTGGCCCCGGCGGACGTGTACAAGGTGCTCTCCACCAAACAGGGCGTCGACCGCGCCTTCGCCAAGCTGAGCCAGATCAAGCCGTCGATCCAGTGGTGGGAGGCCGGCGCCCAGCCGCCGCAGTGGCTCGCCGCCGGCGACGTGGTGATGACCACCAGCTACACCGGGCGCATCGCCGACGCCCACAAGAGCGGGCGCAACCTCGAGCTGGTCTGGCCGGGCAGCCTGTACGGCATGGACTACTGGGCGATCATCAAGGGTTCGCAGCACGTCGACCTGGCCAAGCGCTTCATCGCCTTCGCCAACCAGGCCGACGCCCAGGTCGACTACGTGCGCAATATCCCCTATGGTCCGACCAACAAGCAGGCCGCCGAACGCCTGCCGCAGGACATCGGCCACTGGGTGCCGACCTCGCCGGCCAACCTGGCGGTGGGCCTGGCGATGAACGACGAGTTCTGGGCCGACCACGGCGAGGAACTGGAGGAGCGCTTCAACGCCTGGGCCGCGCAATAGGTCAATAGCGACCAGGATGACGGACCTGGCGTAGGAGCGAGCTTGCTCGCGAACCGGGTTGGCACAGGCTCTGTTCGCGAGCAATCTCGCTCCTACGAAAAGCCCGAACAATAAAACCAGAGGAGACCCGGCATGACCGTTCCGACGCCATCCCGCCAGACCTGCTCCGCCGAGGAGTGGAAACTGCGCGAGGAACTGGCCGCCTGCTACCGGCTGATCGCCCATTTCCGCATGAGCGACCTGATCTTCACCCATATCTCGCTGCGCCTGCCCGGCCCGCAGCACCACTTCCTGATCAATCCCTACGGGCTGATGTTCGACGAGATCACCGCGTCGAGCCTGGTGAAGATCGACCTCGCCGGCAACCCGGTGGAGCCGACCCGCTACAAGGTCAACCCGGCCGGCTTCGTTATCCACAGCGCCATCCACGCGGCCCGCGAGGACGCCCAGTGCGTGCTGCACACCCACACCCGCGCCGGTTGCGCGGTGGCCGCCCAGGCCGGCGGGCTGCTGCCGCTGAACCAGATGTCGATGGAGTTCTACGGGCGCCTGGGCTACCACGAGTACGAAGGCATCGCGCTGTCCTTCGACGAGCAGGAGCGGCTGGTCGCCGACCTCGGCGACCACCTGGGGATGATCCTGCGCAACCACGGCCTGCTGACCGTGGGCGACAGCGTGAAACAGGCGTTCCTGCGCATGTACTACCTGGAGAAGGCCTGCGACATCCAGCTCGCCGCCCAGGCCGGTGGCGAGCTGGTGATCCCGTCGGACGAGGTGTGCCGGCGCACCGAGCGCCAGTTCAACGAGCCGGCGCGGCCGCTGGCCGAGGGCGAGCTGAGCGACCCGGATGGCTACGAGCTGGCCTGGGAAGCCATGTTGCGCCTGCTGGAGCGGGTAGCGCCGGGGTATCGTGACTGATCAACCGCGGCGGAACCTCCGGCGCTCGCGTAGGGCGAATAGCCGTTCGCGGTTATCCGCCGTTGGCTGGAACTCCGATGCCCGCCGACAACGGCGGATAACGCCGTAGGCGTTATGCGCCCTACGAGTTACGGACGCTGTAACAACAAGCCCGGCTTTCGCCGGGCTTGTTGTTATTGCTGGGTCCGCGCCTTGCTGCTGCTTTCCAGCTGCTGCTCGGCGGCCTTGGCCAGGTCCGGCGGGAGGAAGTCCTTGTCCGGGTTGTAGTCGGCCTTCAGGTAGGTGCCCAGGGCCTGCAGGTCGGCCGGGCTGAGGGTGCCGGCGGTCTGCTTCAGGCGCAGGTTGTCGAGGATGTAGTCGTAGCGGCTGTTGTTGTAGTCGCGCACGGCGCTGTACAGCTGGCGCTGGGCGTCGAGCACGTCGACGATGTTGCGGGTGCCGACCTGGTAGCCGATCTCGGTGGCTTCCAGCGAGCTCTGGTTGGAGATGATCGCCTGGCGCCGCGCCTTCACCGTTTCCACGTCGGTGTTCACCGCGCGGTGCTGGTTGCGCGCGTCCTGCACCACCTGGCGGCGCTGGCTTTCGCGCAGCTGCTCGCTCTGGCTCAGGCGCTGGTACGACTCGCGCACCTGGGAGCTGGTCAGGCCGCCGCTGTAGATCGGGATGTTCAGCTGCACGCCGACGCTGGTCTGGTCGACCCACTTGCCGTAGGTCGGCTGGCCCGGAGTGCCGGTGTTGGTGAAGCCCAGGGCGTCGTTGTCGCCCTTCTGGTACTGCACCACGGCGTCCACGGTCGGCAGGTGCCCGGCCTTGCGCTGGCGCAGGGTTTCCTCGGCGGCGTCGACCGCGTAGTTGCTGGCCTGCAGCGCGATGTTCTGCTGCACCGAGGTGTCCACCCAGGCCTTGGCGTCGTTCGGCGTCGGCACCACCACCGGCAGCGAGTGGAGGATGCCCTCGATGCCGCCGTATTCGCGGTTGGTCAGGGTCACCAGGGCCTGGAAGGCGTCTTCCACCGCCTGTTCGGCGACGATCCGGTTGGCCCGCGCGGTGTCGTAGCCGGCCTGGGATTCGAGCACGTCGGTCTTGTCCGACAGGCCGACGTCGAAGCGTTCGTTGGACTGGTCGAGCTGGCGCTTGAACGCCGCTTCTTCGGCCTTGCTGGCGGCCAGGTTGTCCTGGGCGCGGAGCACGCCGAAGTAGTTCTCGGCGGTCTGCAGGATCAGCCGCTGCTGGGTCGCGGAGAATTCCAGCTGGGCCTGCTCGCTGATGTTTTCCGCGGCCTTGAGCTGGAACCAGCGGTCGGCGCGGAACAGCGGCTGGCTGAGGCTGGCCTGGACCACCTCGCTGCTGCGGTTGAGCGTGGCGTTGGGCTCGTCCAGCGAGGTGCGGGTGTTGCCGAGGCTGCCGCCGGCGTTGATCTGCGGCAGCAGGCCGGAACGCGCCTGGGGCACGACTTCCTTGCGCGCCAGGTAGTCGGCCTGGGCGGCGGCGAGGTCGGCGTTGTTATCTACGGCATCCTTGTAGACGCTGATCAGGTCGGTCTTGGTCGGCAGCGGAGCGACGCTCGACGTGGGCTGGGCTGCCCAGACGAAACCGGAGGAGGCGGCCACGGCGACAGCCAGGGAAAGTCTGCGCAGCATTCGTTCGTCCTAGAAAGTGTGCGGGTGAGGCAAGGCTACGGTCGCCCCGTGTGCCGGTCAAGGCGCCGGCTTGGGGCAATTCGTTGCTGGAGTGTAGTTGGCCGTGACGTGACCGCCGGGTCGCTTCCAGGACTTTCGGCTCGGCGGCATTGGCCAAGCGCCGGCGTCTTGTTTAGACTGCGGACGTTCTTGTCGGGGTGCCCCATTGCGAGGGGCTGAGATCGGATAGTTCCGGATCCCGTTGAACCTGATCGGGTTAGCACCCGCGTAGGGAACAAGAAGTCCGCGTCCACAGTGCCTTTCCGGCCGGCCCCAGCCCTTTCCGGACGCGTCCTTTCTCCGCAGCGCCTTGCGGCTCCCGCGTCACCCAGGTTCTCCCGACAGTCACCCCAGGAGAGCCAGGATGAGCACCCAGAAGAACAACGTCACCCGCCTTGAACAGCTCGATCGCCAGTCGACGCAGCCCTTCCCCAATTCGCGCAAGGTCTACCTGAGCGGCTCGCGCCCGGACATCCGCGTGCCGGTGCGGGAAATCTCCCTGGCCGACACCCCGACCGCCTTCGGCGGTGAGAAGAACGCGCCGGTCTACGTCTACGACACCTCCGGCCCCTACACCGACCCGGACGTGCGCATCGACCTGCGCAAGGGCCTGCCGGACGTGCGTTCGCGCTGGATCGACGAGCGCGGCGACACCGAGATACTCCCCGGCCTG
>NZ_JARJLT010000081.1 GCF_029335315.1 Pseudomonas citronellolis | reverse complement strand
CTGGCCGGCCTCCGACGACTGTGATGCAATGCCCGCCCAGCCATTGACCCTGCCGCCGCCGAACGTGAAGCCGAGCCTCGTCCGCAACCTGCTGCTGCCGATCCCGCTGCTCCTGCTGATGCTCGGCTTCGGCTACGCCGGCTACCTGCTCAGCGCCGCCGCCGGCACCCGCGCCCTGGTGGCCAGCGGCGAGCGCCAGCTGGAACTGCACGCGCGCGGCGTGGAAAGCGAGATCAGCCGCTACACCTACCTGCCCAGCCTGCTGGAGCTGGAAAGCGGCGTCACCCGCCTGCTGCTGGAACCCACGCCCTACCGCCGCGACCAGGTCAACGCCTACCTCGAAGGCCTCAACCGCCGCGCCGGCAGCCGCGCCATCTACCTGCTCGACACCAGCGGCCGGGTGCTGGCCACCAGCAACTGGCAGGACGCCGACAGCTACCTCGGTGAAGACCTGTCGTTCCGCGCCTACTACCAAGACGCCGTGCAGGGCCGGCCGGGGCGCTTCTACGGCATCGGCAGCACCACCGGCGAGCCCGGCTACTACCTGGCCCACGGCCTGGTGCACGGCGGGCGCATCGTCGGCGTGGCGGTGGTCAAGGTGCGCATGGACGCCCTCGAGGAACGCTGGGAAAAGGCCCAGTTGCAGGCCTTCGTCAGCGACGAGAACGGCATCATCATCCTCTCCAGCAATCCGCAGCTGCGCCTGAAGGCGGTGCGCCCGCTCAGCGCCGAGGACAAGGAGCGCCTGGCGCGCAGCCTGCAGTACTACTGGTGGGCGCTCAACGAATGGCAGCCCAGCTCGCGCCACGCGCTGGGCGAGGGCGTCGAGGAGATCGGCTTCCGCGACGCCCACGCCGAACACCTGTACCTGAAGCAGACCCGCCGCCTCGACGACACCCCCTGGGACTTCACCCTGCTCAGCCCGCTGCAGGACGTGCGCCGCGAGGCCTTCATCCACGGCGCGCTGGCGGCGCTGGGCTGCGCCCTGCTGGCGTTCCTGCTGATCGCCTGGAACGAGCGCCGCAAGGTCCTCGCCACCCGCCTGGCCGCGCGCGAGGCGCTGGAGCAGGCGAACAACGAACTGGAGCGGCGCATCACCGAACGCACCGCCGACCTGCGCGCCAGCAACCAGCACCTGCGCGAACAGATCCGCGAGCGCCGGCAGGCCGAGGACACCCTGCGCAAGGCCCAGGACCGCCTGGTCCAGGCCGGCAAGCTGGCGGTCATCGGGCAGATGTCCACCAGCATCGCCCACGAACTCAACCAGCCGCTGGCGGCGCTGCGCACGCTCTCCGGCAACACCGTGCGCTTCCTCCAGCGCGGCGCCCTGGACACCGCCAGCAGCAACCTGCAGGCGATCAACGAGATGGTCGACCGCATGGGCCGCATCACCGCCAGCCTGCGCGCCTTCGCCCGGCGCGCCGACGACCACGGCCAGGCGCGCCTGGGCAAGGCGGTGGACGCCGCCCTGCTGGTGCTGCAGGTGCGCCTGAAGGAATGCCCGCTGACCCTGCACCGCGCCTTCGACGACGCGCGCCTGGGCATCGACCAGACCCGCCTGGAACAGATCCTGGTCAACCTCATCGCCAACGCCCTCGACGCCATGCGCGACCAGGCCGACCGCCAGCTCTGGCTCGACGGCCGCGGCGAAGGCGGTCAGTACCTGCTGACGGTGCGCGACAACGGCCCGGGCATCCCGCCCGCCGCCCGCGAGCACCTGTTCGAACCCTTCTTCACCACCAAGCCCGGCGAGCACGGCCTGGGCCTCGGCCTGACCCTCTCGGCCAGCCTCGCCACCGCCGCCGGCGGCAGCCTCGGCGTGGCCCACCCGGAAGCCGGCGGCACCGCCTTCGAGCTCAGCCTGCCGCTGCTCGCCCCCCAGGAGCCCAGCCCATGACCGACGAAACCCTGCGCGTGCTCATCGTCGAAGACGACCCCCACGTGCTGCTCGGCTGCCAGCAGGCGCTGGCCCTGGAAGACATCGACAGCGACGGCGTGGCCAGCGCCGAGGAAGCGCTCCAGCGCGTGGGCGCCGACTTCCCTGGCATCGTCGTCAGCGACATCCGCCTGCCCGGCATGGACGGCCTGCAACTGCTCATCCGCCTGCGCGAGAAGGACCCGCAGCTGCCGGTGGTGCTGATCACCGGCCACGGCGACATCGCCATGGCGGTGCAGGCCATGCGCGACGGCGCCTACGACTTCATGGAGAAGCCCTTCGCCCCCGAACGCCTGGTGGAAGTGGCGCGGCGCGCCCTGGAGCAACGCCGCCTCAGCCGCGAGGTCGGCCAGCTGCGCCGCCAGCTCGCCGGGCGCCAGGCCCTGGAAGCGCGGCTGATCGGCCGCTCGCCGGCGATGCAGGCGCTGCGCGAGCTGATCGCCAACGTCGCCGACACCTCGGCCAACGTGCTCATCGAAGGCGAAACCGGCACCGGCAAGGAGCTGGTCGCGCGCTGCCTGCACGACCACAGCCGGCGCCAGTCCAAGGCCTTCGTCGCGCTCAACTGCGGCGGCCTGCCGGAAAGCCTGATCGACAGCGAAATCTTCGGCCACGAAGCCCACGCCTTCACCGGCGCCGGCAAGCGGCGGATCGGCAAGATCGAGCACGCCGACGGCGGCAGCCTGTTCCTCGACGAGATCGAGAGCATGCCGCTGAACCTGCAGATCAAGCTGCTGCGCGTATTGCAGGAACACCAGCTGGAACGCCTGGGCTCCAACCAGCTGATCGCGGTGGACTGCCGGGTGATCGCCGCGACCAAGTCCGACCTCGCGGCCATGGGCCGCGAAGGCGGCTTCCGCAGCGACCTGTACTACCGCCTCAACGTCATCACCCTGCAACTGCCGCCGCTGCGCGAGCGGCGCGAAGACATCCTGATGCTCTTCGAGCACTTCCTGCAGCTGGCCTCGCTGCGCTTCGACCGCCCGGCGCCAGCCCTCGACAACACCACCGCCGCCAGCCTGCTGGCCCACGCCTGGCCGGGCAACGTGCGCGAGCTGCGCAACGTCGCCGAACGCTTCGCCCTCGGCCTGCCGGTGCTCAGCGCCAGCGGCCTGGGCCCGGACGCCAGCGAACCGCGCTTCGCCGAAGCCGTGGAAGCCTTCGAACGGACCCTGCTGGGCAACGCCCTGGAACGCCACGCCGGCAACCTCAGCCAGGCCGCCAGCGCCCTGGGCATGGCCAAGACCACGCTGTTCGACAAGGTGAAGAAATACGGCCTGGCGTAGGCCGGGCGGCGCGAATCGCGGACAAAGTCCACCTACAGATCCAGGGAAGCACGGTCGTAGGAGCGGACTCTGTCCGCGATTGCCCGATCCATTGCGCCCGACCACCCAGCGGTGAAAACGGCCAAGGTCGGCGCCGAGCAGGATGTGACCAAGGTCAACCGGCGTATAACCGCGAACGGTTATACGCCCTACGCTACACTACCCGCCTTTCCGCTATCGCCGCACAGCCTGGAGCCACCCCATGTCCGCCAAATCCGAAGCCTTCTGGAACCAGCTGTGCGCCGACGCCGGCGTCGATCCGCAACGGCGCCTGGCCGCGCGCCAGGCCGTGCTGGCCGACGCCAAGGCACAGGACGCCTGCTTCTATCGCCCCGATGACAACGACCCGGACGCCGAGGAACTCGACCTGGGCGACGCCAAGGTGCTCTTCCTCGGCCCCTTCGAGGCGCCCGCCGACTGGGACGCCACCGAGCGCGAGGCGTTCTTCGAGGACGCCGACCCGGCGGCCTTCTTCAGCGCCCTGGTGGAATGCGAGGCCACGCCCGGCAGCAAGGCCTTCTTCGTCCCGGAAATCGGCGACTTCGTGGCGCTGATGCCGACCCCGGACAAGGTGCAGATGTACTTCCTGCACGACTGGCGCGAAGAGGAAGACGGCTGCCATTGCGTGCTGGTGCGTGACGACGAGGGCCTGTGAGCCGACGCACCGCCTAGCCTTTTTCCTACAGAAGCAACGGTGAATGTCCACTAGGCCGGGCGCCGGGCCGAACCTACAGTTAACGGTTCAATGCACCCAGCGGCGCCCGCCATGCCCCACGATCACGACAGCCTGCCGGTGGAGCTCGAAACCCACCTGCCCAACCACGCCCCGCGCCTGCTGCGCGGGCGCATCAGCCTGAGCGACTACCACGACCTGCTGCACGGCCAGGCGCCGATCGTCGTGCGCCTGGAGAACTGCCAGGGCTGCGGCGGCAGCGCCAGCGGCGACCTGTTCATTCGTGGCGCGCACATCCACAGCGTCGTGCGTACCGACGCCGCCCTGCGCTAGCGGGCGGCGGCCGCCCGCGTCCTCCCGGTTAACTGAACCGAAGCTGAATAACGCCACGATTCTTCGCCGCTCGGGGAACCGGGCGTTGCGGCGCCAGTCCCAGTGGAATACGAAAGGTACTTCGGCAAATTCCCACGCAGCCTTCGGCGGCAGCGCCGTGCGAGACCCCACCATGCAACAGGATCAGGACACGCTCTGGGTTGAGCTGGAAACCCTCGACAACGATCAGCGCCCGCACCGCCTGCGCGGGCGCATGCAGTTGCGCGATTACTTCGACCTGCTCGCCGGCTGCGCACCGAACCTGGTGCGCCTGGACGACTGTCGCGCCGACCGCCGCGGCCCGGTGGCCGACCTGTTCATCCGCAGCGTGCACATCCTGCGGGTCATGGCCCTGGGCCCCCTCCCGGCCTGAGCAGGGCCCCGGCCATCCTCAGTCGGCCATACCACGGTAGACGTAGGTCATCGGCTTCGGCCCCGGCAGGTAGTCGCGGGTCAGTTCGCGCACCTGGAAGCCGCCATCGGCGATCAACGCCGGAATGTCGCGGTTGAGGTGGCAACCGCCGGCCAGCGGCTTCCAGATCGGCGTCAGGCGGTCCTGCCAGGCGCGCACGCCGGCGTCCGGCGCCAGGCCGTGTTCGCAGAAGAGGAATTCGCCGCCCGCCTTCAACACCCGGCGCATCTCGCGCAGCGCCGCCACCGCGTCGGGGATGGTGCAGAGGGTGAAGGTGCAGACGATGCTGTCGAAACTGCCGGCGTCGGCGCGAATCTGCCCCAGCTCCAGCGCCACCATCTCCACCGGAATGCCGATGCCCGCCGCGCGCTTGCGCGCCAGGCCCTGCATCTGCGCCGCCGGGTCGACGCCGACGATTGTCGACACTTTCCCCGCATCATAGAAACCCAGGTTCAACCCGGTGCCGATGCCGATCTCCAGCACCCGGCCGTGGGCCCGGGGCACCAGCTTCGAGCGCTGCTTCATCACATCGCCCATGCCGCAGGCGCAGTCGATCAGCCGTGGCAGCAGGTAGCGGTCGTAGACTCCCATGCTCGTCTCCCTCGCGATTTCGCCCAGCCTACTCCAGCGCAGGCCGCGCCGCGCGGGGCTTTTACGCCATCCGCCGGATTCCTGGGAACCTTTGCGTCTAACTCGTCGGCCCATTAGACGATTGTCGACAATCCTCTTGACCGCACCGATCGAGGGGGTTAATTTCCGCGGCACCTGATGCGGATTGTCGACACCATGAACGAATCCCTGCTCCTGCCCAGCGAAGTCGAGGGCGACGGCGAGACCCTCTCGGAACACGTGTTCCGCAAGATCCAGTCGGCCATCGTCAAGGGCGAGATCGCCCCCGGCAGCAAGATTTCCGAGCCGGAGCTGGCGCGCACCTACGGTATCAGCCGGGGCCCGCTGCGCGAGGCGATCCACCGCCTGGAAGGCCAGAAGCTGCTGGTGCGCGTACCGCACGTCGGCGCGCGGGTGGTGTCGCTGAGCCACGAGGAACTGATCGAGCTCTACGAAATTCGCGAATCCCTGGAAGGCATGGCCTGCCGCCTGGCCGCCGAGCGCATGAGCCAGGCCGAGATCGACGAGCTGCGCCGGGTGCTCGACACCCACGAGCGCGACGAGGCGTTCCAGGCCGGGCGCGGCTACTACCAGCAGGAAGGCGACTACGACTTCCACTACCGGATCATCCAGGGCAGCGGCAACCGCACCCTCACCCGCATGCTCTGCGGCGAGCTGTACCAGCTGGTGCGCATGTACCGCCTGCAGTTCTCCGCCACGCCGAACCGCCCGCGCCAGGCGTTCTCGGAGCACCACCGGATTCTCGACGCCATCGCCGACCGTGACGGCGAACTGGCCGAACTCCTGATGCGCCGCCACATCGGCGCGTCCAAACGCAACATCGAGCGTCACTACCTGGACGCCCACGCCAAGACAGCCAACGAACGAGGTGAGTCATGAGTCTGCTTTCCCCCGGCCAGCGTTTCCGTACCGCCCTTGCCGAAGAGAAACCGCTGCAGGTGATCGGCGCGATCAACGCCAACCACGCCCTGCTCGCCAAGCGCGCCGGCTTCAAGGCCATCTACCTCTCCGGTGGCGGCGTCGCCGCCGGCTCCCTGGGCCTGCCGGACCTGGGCATCAACACCCTGGACGACGTGCTCACCGACGTGCGCCGCATCACCGACGTCTGTGACCTGCCGCTGCTGGTGGACATCGACACCGGCTTCGGCCCCAGCGCCTTCAACATCGAGCGCACCGTCAAGAACCTGATCAAGGCCGGCGCCGCCGCCGCGCACATCGAGGACCAGGTCGGCGCCAAGCGCTGCGGCCACCGTCCGGGCAAGGAAATCGTCTCCACCGAGGAGATGGCCGACCGCGTGAAGGCCGCCGCCGACGCCAAGACCGACCCGAACTTCTTCCTCATCGCGCGCACCGACGCCATCCAGGCCGAAGGCGTGGACGCCGCCATCGAGCGCTGCCTGCGCTACGTCGAAGCCGGCGCCGACGCCATCTTCGCCGAGGCCGCCTACGACCTGCCGACCTACAAGCGCTTCGTCGACGCGCTGAACGTGCCGATCCTGGCCAACATCACCGAGTTCGGCGCCACCCCGCTGTTCACCCGCGACGAGCTGGCCTCGGTCGGCGTGGCCATCCAGCTCTACCCGCTGTCGGCCTTCCGCGCCGCCAACAAGGCCGCCGAAGCCGTGTACACCGCGATCCGCGAGGAAGGCCACCAGAAGAACGTCATCGAACTGATGCAGACTCGCGCCGAGCTGTACGACCGCATCGGCTACCACGCCTTCGAGCAGAAGCTCGACGCGCTGTTCGCCGCGAACAAGAAGTAAGCCGGACGGCGACTGGCCCCGAGGCACTGGGTTCCCGCGTTCGCGGGAATGACGCCGAGGGGCAGCGCCGCCGCAATCGAATCGAAACGCCCGGCTCCGCCGGCGGAACAAGAACAAAGCAACCGGATTCGTGAGGAGATATTCAATGAGCGCCACCGCCGAAACCACCACCGCCTTCAAGCCGAAGAAGTCCGTGGCCCTGAGCGGCACCGCCGCCGGCAACACCGCCCTGTGCACCGTCGGCCGCACCGGCAACGACCTGCACTACCGCGGCTATGACGTGCTCGACTTCGCCAACCGCTGCGACTTCGAGGAAATCGCCCACCTGCTGGTCCACGGCAAGCTGCCCAACGCCGCCGAACTGGCCGGCTACAAGGCCAAGCTGAAAGCCCTGCGCGGCCTGCCGGCCGGCGTCAAGGCGGCCCTGGAAACCCTGCCGCCGTCGGCCCACCCGATGGACGTGATGCGCACCGCCGTGTCCGTGCTCGGCTGCCTGTCGCCTGAGAAGGACGACCACAACCATCCGGGCGCCCGCGACATCGCCGACAAGCTGATGGCTTCCCTCGGCTCGGCCCTGCTCTACTGGTACCACTTCAGCCACAACGGCAAGCGCATCGACGTCGAAACCGACGACGACTCCATCGGCGGCCACTTCCTGCACCTGCTGCACGGCGAGAAGCCGCGCGAGTCCTGGGTGCGCGCCATGCACACCTCGCTGAACCTGTACGCCGAGCACGAATTCAACGCTTCCACCTTCACCTCGCGCGTGATCGCCGGCACCGGCTCCGACATGTACTCCTGCGTCGCCGGCGCCATCGGCGCCCTGCGCGGCCCGAAACACGGCGGCGCCAACGAGGTGGCCTTCGAGATCCAGAAGCGCTACGACAACCCGGACGAAGCCGAGGCCGACATCCGCGCCCGCGTCGAGAAGAAGGAAGTGGTGATCGGCTTCGGCCACCCGGTCTACACCGTCTCCGACCCGCGCAACAAGGTGATCAAGGAAGTCGCCAAGCAGCTGTCGGATGAGCAGTCCAACACCAAGATGTACGACATCGCCGAGCGCCTGGAGACCATCATGTGGGACATCAAGAAGATGTTCCCCAACCTCGACTGGTTCAGCGCCGTCAGCTACCACATGATGGGCGTGCCCACCGCCATGTTCACCCCGCTGTTCGTGATCGCCCGCACCGCCGGCTGGTCCGCCCACGTCATCGAGCAGCGCATCGACGGCAAGATCATTCGCCCGAGCGCCAACTACGTAGGCCCCGAGGACCTGAAGTTCGTGCCGCTCAAGGACCGTAAATAATCATGAATAGCCAATACCGTGAACGCCTGGCCGGCACCGCGCTGGATTACTTCGACGCCCCTGCAGCGGTCGAGGCGATCCAGGCCGGCGCCTGGGCCAAGCTGCCCTACACCTCGCGCGTGCTCGCCGAGCAACTGGTGCGCCGCTGCGAACCGGAACTGCTGACCGCGGCCCTGGAACAGCTGGTCTACCGCAAGCGCGACCTCGACTTCCCCTGGTACCCGGCGCGCGTGGTCTGCCACGACATCCTCGGGCAGACCGCGCTGGTCGACCTGGCCGGCCTGCGCGACGCCATCGCCGACCAGGGCGGCGACCCGTCCAAGGTCAACCCGGTGGTGCCCACCCAGCTGATCGTCGACCACTCCCTGGCCGTGGAAGCCCCGGGCTTCGACCCGGAGGCCTTCGAGAAGAACCGCGCCATCGAGGACCGCCGCAACGAGGACCGCTTCCACTTCATCGAGTGGACCAAGACCGCGTTCAAGAACGTCGACGTGATCCCCGCCGGCAACGGCATCATGCACCAGATCAACCTGGAGAAAATGAGCCCGGTGATCCAGGCGCGCGGTGGCGTGGCCTTTCCCGACACCTGCGTCGGCACCGACTCGCACACCCCGCACGTGGACGCCCTGGGCGTGATCGCCATCGGCGTCGGCGGCCTGGAAGCCGAGACCGTGATGCTCGGCCACCCGTCGATGATGCGCCTGCCCGACATCGTCGGCGTCGAGCTGACCGGCAAGCGCCAGCCCGGCATCACCGCCACCGACATCGTCCTGGCGATCACCGAGTTCCTGCGCAAGGAGCGCGTGGTCGGCGCCTACGTCGAGTTCTTCGGCGAAGGGGCGGACAGCCTGTCCATCGGCGACCGCGCGACCATCTCCAACATGTGCCCGGAATACGGCGCCACCGCCTCGATGTTCTACATCGACGAGCAGACCATCGACTACCTCAAGCTCACCGGCCGCGAGCCCGAGCAGGTGGCGCTGGTGGAGAACTACGCGAAGACTCTCGGCCTGTGGGGCGACGCCCTGAAGACCGCCGAGTACGAGCGCGTGCTCAGCTTCGACCTGGGCAGCGTGGTGCGCAACATGGCCGGCCCGTCCAACCCGCACCGCCGCCTGCCGACCTCGGCGCTGGCCGAGCGCGGCATCGCCGACGAGGCCAAGCTGGAATCCGGCCGCGACGAAGAAGCCCACGGCCTGATGCCCGACGGCGCGGTGATCATCGCCGCCATCACCAGCTGCACCAACACCTCCAACCCGCGCAACGTGGTCGCCGCCGGCCTGCTGGCGAAGAAGGCCAACGCGCTGGGCCTGGTGCGCAAGCCGTGGGTGAAGACCTCCTTCGCGCCGGGTTCCAAGGTCGCCAAGCTGTACCTGGAAGAAGCCGGCCTGCTGACCGAGCTGGAGAAGCTCGGCTTCGGCATCGTCGCCTACGCCTGCACCACCTGCAACGGCATGTCCGGGGCGCTGGAGCCGAAGATCCAGCAGGAGATCATCGACCGCGACCTGTACGCCACCGCGGTGCTCTCGGGCAACCGCAACTTCGACGGGCGCATCCACCCCTACGCCAAGCAGGCCTTCCTCGCCTCGCCGCCGCTGGTGGTGGCCTACGCCATCGCCGGCACCGTGCGCTTCGACATCGAGCAGGACCCGCTGGGCACCGACCAGCACGGCAACCCGATCACCCTCAAGGACCTGTGGCCGTCCGACGAAGAGATCGACGCCATCGTCGCCGCCAGCGTGAAGCCGGAGCAGTTCCGCCAGGTGTACATCCCGATGTTCGACCTGGGCAGCGTCAAGGAAGCCGACAGCCCGCTGTACGACTGGCGCCCGCAGTCCACCTACATCCGCCGCCCGCCGTACTGGGAAGGCGCGCTGGCCGGCGAGCGCACGCTCAAGGGCATGCTGCCGCTGGCGGTGCTGCCGGACAACATCACCACCGACCACCTGTCGCCGTCCAACGCCATCCTGCTGAACTCGGCGGCCGGCGAATACCTGGCGAAAATGGGCCTGCCGGAGGAGGACTTCAACTCCTACGCCACCCACCGCGGCGACCACCTCACCGCGCAGCGCGCCACCTTCGCCAACCCGCAGCTGGTCAACGAAATGGCCGTGGTCGACGGCGCGGTGAAGAAGGGTTCGCTGGCCCGCGTGGAGCCAGAAGGCAAGGTGATGCGCATGTGGGAAGCCATCGAAACCTACATGAACCGCAAGCAGAACCTGATCATCGTCGCCGGCGCCGACTACGGCCAGGGCTCGTCCCGCGACTGGGCGGCCAAGGGCGTACGCCTGGCAGGCGTCGAGGTGATCGTGGCCGAAGGCTTCGAGCGCATCCACCGCACCAACCTGGTGGGCATGGGCGTGCTGCCGGTGGAGTTCAAGCCGGGCACCACCCGCCTGACCCTGGGCCTGGACGGCACCGAGAGCTACGACATCGAAGGCGAGCTGTCGCCGCGCTGCGACCTGACCCTGGTGGTCAACCGCCGCAACGGCGAAGTGGTCCGCGTGCCGGTGACCTGCCGCCTGGACACCGCCGCCGACGTCAGCGTGTACAAGGCCGGCGGCGTGCTGCAGCGCTTCGCCAAGGACTTCCTCGAGTCGTCTGCGGCGTGATGTAACGGCTCCGGCCCGCACGAGCGGCGGGCCGGCACCAATCCTG
>NZ_JARJLT010000080.1 GCF_029335315.1 Pseudomonas citronellolis | reverse complement strand
ACCCACTGGCTGACCGTGCGCCCGAACCTGCAATACGTGAAGCATCCCGGCGGGGTCTACGAGGTGGACAACGCCCTGGTCGCCGGCCTGAAGGTCCAGTCCAGCTTCTGAGCCGGCCAGCCATCCAGCCATAGAATAAAAGCCCCGGCCAGGTCCCGGGGCAGGGAGCAGGAACCCCAGCATGCCCTTGCGTTTTCGCCCGCTCAGCCTCGCCCTGACCTTGCAGCCGCCGTTGCTGCTCTGGGGCCTGGGCGTCGCCCCCCTGGTTTTCGGTGAAGACAGCGCCGTGCCCGCCGATGAAGTCTTCGCGCCCTTGGTGGTCACCGGCACCTACGCGCCGGTGTCCAGCTTCGACCTGCCGTTCTCCATCGACACCGTGCAGCAACCGCAGATCAGCGACGGCCAGCTCGGCGTGAACCTCTCCGAGGTGCTGCCGCGGGTACCCGGCCTGGTGGTGCAGAACCGCCAGAACTACGCCCAGGACCTGCAGATATCCTCGCGCGGCTACGGCGCGCGCTCGGCTTTCGGGATTCGCGGGCTGAAGCTGCTCAGCGACGGCATCCCGGCCAGCACCCCGGACGGCCAGGGCCAGGCGGCGACCCTCAACCTCGACGTGGCCGAGCGCATCGAAGTCCTGCGCGGCCCGGCCTCGACCCTCTACGGCAGCAACGCCGGCGGGGTCATCCAGATGTTCAGCCGCGACGGCGCGGGCCCGCCGAAAGTGGGCGCGGAAACCACCTTCGGCAGCGACGGCTTCAACAAGAACCACCTCTACGCCGAGGGCGGCAACGACAAGGCCGGCTTCCTCCTCGATGCCTCGCGCCTGGACACCGACGGCTACCGCGACCACAGCGCCGCGCGCCGCGATCAGACCTTCGCCAAGCTCAACCTCAAGCCCGACGACGACAGCCGCCTGGCGCTGATCTTCAGCAGCCTGGAACAGAACGACACCCAGGACCCGCTGGGCCAGACCTGGGCCGCCTATAAGCACGACCCGCGCTCGGTGGCGCCGGCGGCCGAGACCTACGACACGCGCAAGAGCATCGACCACCAGCAGGTGGGCATGAACTACGAGCGCTACTTCGGCGACGCCACCTTGCAGTTCAACCTGTACGCCGGCCAGCGCAGCGTCATCCAGTACCTGTCGATCCCCAAGGGCGTGGTCTCCAACACCCAGCGCGGCGGCGGCGTGGTGGACTTCGACCGCGAATTCCACGGCGGCACCCTGCGCTGGATCCAGCCGGTGCAGGGCGTGCCCGGCGAGCTGACCATCACCACCGGGGTGGACTACGACCAGAGCCGCGACGACCGCCACGGCTACCAGAACTACAGCGGCGACCAGCTGGGCGTGAAGGGCGAACTGCGCCGCGACGAGGACGACATCGCCACCAGCCTCGACCCCTACGTGCAGGCGCGCTGGGAACTGGGCGACTGGACCTTCGACGCCGGCCTGCGCCACAGCAGCATGAAGATGGAAGTGGACGACCACTACCTGGCCAACGGCGACTCCAGCGGCTCGAAGAAATACCAGCAGACCACCCCGTCGCTGTCGGTGATGTACGCCTTCACCCCCGAGCTGCACGGCTACGTCAGCGCCGGCAAGGGCTTCGAGACCCCGACCCAGGCCGAGATGGCCTACGCGCCGGGCCTGGTGGAAAGCTTCAACTTCGGCCTCGACCCGGCCACCAGCACCCAGTACGAACTGGGCCTGAAGGCCAAGGTCGGCGGCAGCACGCGGATCAACGCGGCGGTCTTCGAGATTCGCACCGACGACGAGATCGTCGTCGCCAGCTCCACCGATGGCCGCACCAGCTACCAGAACGCCGGCAAGACCCTGCGTCGCGGCTTCGAGCTGGGCGTGCAGAGCCAGCTCAACGAACAGTGGGACGCGACCCTCGCCTACACCCGCCTGGAGGCTACCTACGACGAGGACTTCGTCGAGAGCGGCAGCACCATCGACAAGGGCAACCACCTGCCCGGCGTGCCCGGCAGCAGCCTCTACGGCGAGCTGGTGTGGAAGCCGCGCCAGGACATCAGCATGGGCTTCGAAGGGCAGTACCGCAGCAAGGTCTATGTTGAAGACAGCAACGAGGCCAAGCCGGCGCCCAGCTACGCCGTATTCAACTGGCGCACGCGCTTCGAACAGCACTACGGCCCCTGGACCTTCCACCAACTGGTGCGCCTGGACAACCTGCTGGACCGCCAGTACGTCGGCTCGGTCATCGTCGGCGACAGTAACGGCCGCTATTACGAAGCCGCGCCAGGGCGTTCCTGGTACACCGGCGCCGGCCTCGAATACCAGTTCTGAACCCATGCAGTACCCGCTCACTGAAATACCGAAGGAGAACCTCTATGAGCACTGAAGGTGCGTTTGGCAGGTCACGCCTGCTGCCGAGCCTGCTCGGCGTCTTGCTGCTGCTGATGGGCCTGGCCCTGCTGGCCGGCGGCATCAAGCTGCTGAGCCTGGGCGGCTCGCTCTACTACCTGGTGGCCGGCGTCGTGCTGCTCGCCACCGGCGCGCTGCTGCTGCTCGGCCGCGCCGCCGCCATCGGCCTCTACGCCCTGTTCCTGCTGGGCAGCACCCTGTGGGCCTGGTACGAAGTGGGCCTGGACTGGTGGCAACTGGTGCCGCGCCTGGCGCTGTGGTTCGTCATCGGCCTGGCCCTGCTGCTGCCCTGGCTGCGTCGCCCGCTGCTGAGCGCCGGCCCCGCGCCCAAGGCCACCGCGCTGCTGGGCCTGGCCGTGGTGCTGGCCGGCGGCACCGCCCTGGCTTCGCAGTTCACCAACCCCGGACGCATCGACGGGCGCCTCGACCGCGCCAGCGCCGGCGTGCCCAACGCTGCCCCGGCGCAACCGGATGGCGACTGGCAGCACTACGGGCGCACCGCCTTCGGCGACCGCTACTCGCCGCTCAGCCAGATCAACCCGGACAACGTCCACCAGCTGAAGCTGGCCTGGACCTTCCGCACCGGCGACATCCCCGGCCCGAACGACCCGGGCGAGACCACCGCGGAAAACACCCCGCTGAAGGTCAACGGCATGCTCTACGTGTGCACCCCGCACAGCCAGGTGATTGCCGTCGACCCGGACACCGGCAAGGAAATCTGGCGCTTCGATCCCAAGCTGAGCACGCAGAACGCGGCCAATTTCAAGGGCTGGGCGCACATGACCTGCCGTGGCGTGGCCTACCATGACGAGGCCGCCTACGCCGCCAAGGCCGCCGACGGCACCCCCGTCGCCAGCCCGGCGCCGGCCGCCGGCAGCTGCCCGAAACGCCTGTTCGTGCCCACCGCCGACACCCGCCTGATCGCCCTCGACGCCGACACCGGCAAGGTCTGCGAAGGCTTCGGCAACAAGGGCGAGATCGACCTGCGCGCCAACATCGGCAGCTTCACCGCCGGTGGCTACTACTCCACCTCGCCGCCGGCCGTGACCCGCGACCTGGTGATCATCGGCGGCCACGTCACCGACAACGTCTCCACCGACGAGCCCTCCGGCGTGGTCCGCGCCTACGACGTGCGCGACGGCCACCTGGTGTGGAACTGGGACAGCGGCAAGCCCGACGCCACCGCGCCGATCGCCGCCGACCAGCACTACACCCGCAACTCGCCGAACATGTGGTCGGTGGCCAGCGTCGACGAGAAGCTCGGCCTGGTCTACCTGCCCATGGGCAACCAGATGCCCGACCAGTGGGGCGGCAACCGCACCCCCGAGGCCGAGAAGTTCAGCGCCGGCGTCACCGCGCTCGACCTCGCCACCGGCAAGGTGCGCTGGACCCACCAGTTCACCCACCATGACCTGTGGGACATGGACGTCGGCGGCCAGCCGACCCTGGTCGACCTGAACACCGCCGACGGCATCAAGCCGGCGCTGCTGGCCTCGACCAAGCAGGGCAGCATCTACGTGCTCGACCGTCGCAACGGCGAGGCCATCGTGCCGATCCACGAGACCCCGGTGCCGCAAGGCGCGGTGGAAGGCGACCACACCGCGCCGACCCAGCCGATGTCCGAACTCAACTTCATGCCCACCACCCTGCGCGAGAAGGACATGTGGGGCGTGACGCCGTTCGACCAGATGCTCTGCCGCCTGGACTTCAAGTCGCTGCGCTACGACGGCATCTACACCCCGCCGTCGGTGCAGGGCTCGCTGGTGTTCCCGGGCAACTTCGGGGTGTTCGACTGGGGCGGCGTGTCGGTCGACCCGGTGCGCCAGATCCTGTTCGTCAACCCCGACTACATGGCCTTCAAATCCACCCTGGTACCCCGTGAAGCGGTCGCCGGCGGCCCGGCCCGCAAGAGCGAGACCGAAGGCGTGCAGCCCAACGCCGGCGCGCCCTACGGTGTGATCATGGCGCCCTTCCTGTCGGCCATCGGCCTGCCCTGCCAGGCCCCGGCCTGGGGCTACGTGGCGGCGGTCGACCTGACCACCCACAAGGTGATCTGGAAGCACAAGAACGGCACCGTGCGGGACAGCTCGCCGGTCCCGCTGCCGCTGACCATGGGCGTACCCAGCCTCGGCGGCAGCATCACCACCGCCAGCGGCCTGGGCTTCCTCAGCGGCACCCTGGACCAGTACCTGCGCGCCTACGACCTGCGCGACGGCAAGGTCCTCTGGGAAGGCCGCCTGCCGGCCGGCGCCCAGACCACGCCGATGACCTACACCGGCAAGGACGGCAAGCAGTACGTGCTGGTCATGGCCGGCGGCCACGGCTCCCTCGGCACCCGCCAGGGCGACTACGTGATGGCCTTCGCGCTGCCGGACTGACAGCGCTGCCGCCGGGGGGGACGCATGCCCCCCCGGTGGTGATCGTCAGCGCCGCAACGAAAACGCCCGTGGAGTGATCCACGGGCGTTTTCGTTTGGCTGGCCTTCGCCACGGCGGATAACGCTGCGCGTTATTCGCCCTACACGAAACCCGACCTTGGCGTAGGGCGAATAACCGTTCGCGGTTATCCGCCGCAGGTTGTCGCCACTCTGAACTCCCCGTTCCGACAGTATGGGGCGCAAACGGCGGATAACGCTGCGCGTTATTCGCCCTACACGAAACCCGGCCCTGGCGTAGGGCGAATAACCGTTCGCGGTTATCCGCCGCCGGCCTCACCGTCGTTCGGCTGCCTGTACTTCCAACGCCGGGTCCCCGGCCCAGTCCGCTGGATAGATGCCTTCGGCAACCGCCCGGTGAAACGTGGAGTACGGCCAATCCCTGACTGCCCTGACCAGCCCATGCTTCAACGGATTGACGTGGATGTAGTCGAAGTGCCGCTGATAGTCGGTGTCGTTGCGAATCAGGTGTTCCCAGTAGCGCGCCTGCCAGATTCCACGCTGGCCGCGCTGGCGTTGCGCCGTGGAGAGAGGCTCTCCTGGCGGAATGTGACGGGCGAACCCGGCCTTGATGACCTTCCAGCGCGTGGCGTAGTCGGCGTCGCCAGCCGGCAGGGTCAGCAGGCAGTGCATGTGCTCAGGCAGCACGACCCAGGCATCGATCCGGAAGGGATGTCGGCGCCCGGTTCTGGCGACGACCCGACGCAGCAGTTCGATTTCGCGGACCAGCAGGTCGGAATGGCGATCACGCAGCGTGACGGTGAAGAAATAGGTACCGCCGGGTATCCAGGCACGTCGGTAGTTGGGCATCGAAAACGCTCCCTGTGCTCGATCGACCGACAGGGTAACTGCCCAGGCCGGCGGATAACGCTGCGCGTTATTCGCCCTACACAAAACTCAGCCCTGGCGTAGGGCGAATAACCGTTCGCGGTTATCCGCCGCAGGTCGCCACTACGCCGAACTTGCAGGTTCGGACGGATGGGGCGCAAACGGCGGATAACGCTGCGCGTTATTCGCCCTACACGAAACCCAACCTTGACGTAGGGCGAATAACCGTTCGCGGTTATCCGCCGTTGTCGCTCGTGGCAGGCTCAACCTTCCACCCGGTTCCGCCCCCCTTCCTTGGCCCGGTACAGGTTCCCATCCGCCACCTTGAGCAGCGCCTCGACGTTCTCCACGGTGTGCGCGGAGGTGCTCGCCACGCCGATGCTCACCGTCACCACCCCGCGCAGGCTGCGCTCGTGAGGCAGGGCGGTGGCCTCGACGTTGCGGCGGATGTTCTCCGCCACCGTGCGCGCGCCGGCCAGGTCGCAGTTGGGCAGGAGCACCACGAACTCCTCGCCGCCGTAGCGCGCCGCGCCGTCTTCCTCGCGCCGGCAGCCCAGGCCTATCTGCCGGGCGACGGCAGCCAGGGCGGTGTCGCCCATGGGGTGGCCGTAGTGGTCGTTGTAGGCCTTGAACTGGTCGATATCCAGCATCAGCACTGCCAGCTCGCCGCCGCCGCGCACGTGGCGGCTCCACTCCTGGCGGGCCTTCTCGTCGAACCAGCGGCGGTTGCGCAGGCCGGTCAGGGCGTCGGTGCTGGCCTCGGTGCGCAGCAGGCTTTCCGCGTCGTCGCGCGAACGCAGCTGGTTGCGCAGGCGGTAGGCCAGCACCACGGTGGCGAGGTTGAAGAGGATCAGCATCGTGCTGGTGACCGTGCTGCGCGCCAGCCAGGCCTGGAACACTGTCTTGCGCGCGCGCTCCACGCTCACCACCGCCGGGTAGTCGCCGACGCGCCGGTAGCCATGCCAGTAGGGCTGCATGTGCTGGGTGGCGTCGTGCACGTACTGGCCCTGGCCGCTGGCGACGAACGCCTTGAACGCCTGGCGCTCGCCTTCGGTGCGCGGGCGCGGGGTGTTGGGCCATTGCGCCAGCGGCGTGCCGTCCAGCAGGCGCACCGACACCACGTCGCCCTCGGCCATGTCCAGGCCCTGGACGAAATCGTTGAGCCGGCGCAGGTCCTTGATCGCCGCGACCACGCCGACGAAGTGCCCGTCCTTGTCCAGCAGGCTGCGGCTGAGCGCGATGCTGAGCCCGGCGTTGCCGTAGGACGGCATGAACGGATGGCTCAGGTGCAGGCCGTAATCGCCCTGGGCGTGCACGCGGAAGTACTCGCGCATGGACAGGTCGCTCTGGCTTTCGCCCTCGTGGTTGAGGTCGGCGAGCAGGTGGCCCCGGGCGTCGGTGATGATGAGGTTGCCCATGTCCGGCGAGCCGGCCGCGTGGCCGTACACCAGGGCGCCGAGCAGCGGCCCGCTCATGCCGGCGCCGACCGGCGTGGCGATCACGTTGGAAATGGTCTGCAGGGTCTGCGCGTGCACGTCCAGGTCGCGGTGGAACTCGCGCTCGACCAGCAGCAGGATGTTGTTGCCGCTGGCGTTGGCGATGTCCAGGGCGTCGCGGCGCATGGTCAGCAGCTGCCAGCCGGCGATCAGCGAAACGCCGAAGGCCAGCAGCATCATGACCACGAAGAACCGAGTGGGATTGAGCATCTGAATCCTCCCGCCAAAAGCTCATGAAACGGTGGGTTCGTTCAGAATTCTCCCGGCCTCGCGGCCAGCCTTCCATGACAATCGAAGCCACTCGGGCCAACCCTTGCCATAGGTCAGGCAGGTTTCCGGAAAACCCTGCGCAAGCGCCGCTCAAGCGTTTCGGGAGGTTTCAGTGGCGCCTCAGCGCCAGCGTGCCTCGGTCGCCAGGCCGAGCAGTTCGCGCAGCCCGCCGATGCCCAGCTTGCGGTACAGGCGCTTGACGTAGGTGGCCGCGCTGGAGGGTTGCACACCCAGTTGTTCGGCCAGGGCGGCGCTGTCGGCGCCGGTCAGCATCAGGCGCAGCAGGGTACGTTCGCGCAGGGTCAGGCCGGGGTGCTCGGCGGCCACGCGTTCGGCCAGCAGCAGCGGCGTTTCATTGGCCTGCAGCCAGGCCTGGTAGTGCAAGCGCACGGCCTGGGTGAGCAGCGGCGCCAGGGTTTCCAGGTAGTCCATCTCGCGTGGCGAGAAGTGGCCGTGCTCGCGGCCGCGGTAGAAGTTCAGCGACAGCCAGCGTTCGTTCTCGCACTGGGTGAGCAGCGCCACGCGCTCGCTGATGCGTGGTTGCTCGTAGCAGACGCGGCGGTACTCGGGGTGGGTGATGTCGTCGATCGACTGGCGCTGCACCATGATCCGCTCGGCGCCGCCGCGCCGGGCCATGGCCTGCTGGTTGCCGTCCTGGCTGTAGAAGCGTTCGGCGTAGTTGTGCGAGATGCGCGGCAGCGCCACTTCCCGCGCGCGGTCGGCGAAGGAGAACACCTGCGGGTTGCGTCGCGGCGCGTAGGCGAAGATGGTGCACTGCGCCAGCGGCACGCCGGGGCCGATCAGTTGCAGCAGGTCGGCGGCGAGCAGGCGCGCGCGGTTCTCGCCGACGCGGGCGAACAGGCTGGCGGCGTGGCCGATGTTCAGGCTGTGCTCGACGCGGCCGGCGCGCAGGGGCCAATAGTGCATCGCGACATCCCTCCGGGGGCGGGTGGTTCGACGGCGGACGGCCACTGTAGCACCCCGGCCGGCGACGTTGCCGACCGGGATCGGCGTGGCTCAGAGGTCCCGCCGGGCCGTCTCGGTCAGTTCGGCGAAGCGCGCGGCGTCGCCCAGTTCCTCGGCGGCGAGCAGCGCCAGCTTGACCAGCAGCAGCTCGCGCTGGCCCTGCGGTGCGCCGTCGAGGGCGTCGGCCAGGTGGTCGTAGAGGGTTTCCAGTTCGGCGATGGTCAGGTGGGGCATGGCGGACTCCTCAAGCGTTGCCCAGGGCGGTGTGGATGGCCTGGCGCAGCGCCACGGCGGGGTCGTCGAACGTCAGCCAGCGCGCGCAGACGTGCTGGTCCGGCCGCGCCAGGTAGGCGCTGCCGACCTGCGCGGCGTACTTTTCGCGCAGGTGGCCGCCGGGGTCGGCGAGGCTAAGGTCGGCGCCGCGCACAGGAGAGTGGCTGCCGATGGTCAGGAGGCGCAGCGGCACGCCGCTTTCGCGCAGGGCGTCGGCCTGGGCCAGCAGGGGCGCGGGGAGTTCGCCGGCGTCGGTGAAATACAGCAGGTGGAAGCTGGCGCCCAGGCGGTCGAACAGGAAGTCGTCCTCGCCGAGGCGCACGTTCGGCAGCGGCGCGCCCTTGCGCGGGCCACCGGTGAAGCGGGCGTCGTCGTCGTGCGCGCAGTTCAGCGGCGAGTCGGCGTAGTCGTGGGGACGCGAGGTGCGCCAGTGGAACAGTGGGCGCACGAACTCGTGGTTCAGCGACAGCGACAGCACGGCGTCGCGCAGCAGGCGCTGGCCCGCCGTGGGCGGGGTCATGAAGCGCGTGCTCTTGCCGGCCTCGGCGATGATCTCGCGTGCCGCGCCGACCCGCTCGTGGCTGTACGACGGCAACAGCCCCGGACCGCCCAGGCCCTTGAGCCGCAACGCCAGCTTCCAGGCCAGGCCGTTGCCGTCCTGGAAGCCGGTGTTGGCCCCGCGCACGCCGAAGATCGGCAGCAGGTGCGCGGCGTCGCCGGTGAAGATCACCCGCCCCTCGATGTAGTCAGGCAAGGTCAGCGCGCGGGCGGAATACACCGAGCACCAGTCCAGCTCCCAGGGCTGGCCAGCGGCGCCGACCAGGGCCAGCTGCGCGTCGATGCGCTCGCGCAGGGACTCCGCCGACAGCGCCTGTTCCGCCGATTCGCCGGCCGGCAACTGGTAGTCGATGCGCCAGATGTCGCCCGGCTCGCGGTGCATCAGCACGGTGTTGCCGGGGTTCCACGGCGGGTCGAAGAAGGCCAGGCGTTCGGTGGGCAGGTCGAGGCGGATGCGGATGTCGGCGATCACGAAGCGCCCCTCGTAGGCCGCGCCTTCGAGCTTCAGCCCGAGCAGAGCGCGCAACGTCGAGCGCGCGCCATCGGCGGCGATCACCCACTCGGCCTCCAGCGCATAGGCGCCGGCGGGGGTGTCCAGGCTCAGCCGCGCGTGGTCGCCGGCCTGCTCGATGGCGCTGACCTGGTTGCCCCAGCGCAGCTCGATCAGCGGGTTGGCCTGGGCGGCCTCCACCAGGAACTGCTCCAGGCACGGCTGCTGCAGGTTGGTCATGGGCGCGAAACGGTCGTCGGCGTCGTGCGGCGCCTCCATGCGGAACACCCGCTGGCCGCGGTAGAAGGAGTTGCCGCAGCGCCAGCCGAGGCCGGCCTCGACCACCCGCTCGGCGACGCCGACCTGCTGGAGGATTTCCAGCGAACGACGGGTGAAGACGATGGCGCGGCTGCCCTCGCTGACCTGCCGCTCGGCCTCCAGCACCACCGAGGGGATGCCGAAGCGGGCCAGGTCCAGGGCGGTGGCCAGGCCGATGGGCCCGGCGCCGACGATGGCCACGGCGTGGCGTTCGGCGGGCTTGGCGCCGACGCCGGCGGTGAAGGCGGGGAATACCTGGTAGTCGAAATACAGCGAGCGCCGGGGCTCGGTGGCGGGGCAGTGCATCGCAGCGCGTCTCCGGGATTATTGTGTTTGTAGGCGGATGCCGATCGGATTCGCCTTCGACTCTAATCCCCGCGCGCGGCGCGGATGTCCCCTGCAGGGGACAACTTGCCGGGATGAAAAAGCCCCGCGCTGGGCGGGGCTCTGCGGTTCAGCCGCGGCTCACTGGGCGGACGGCTCGCGCCAGTCCAGCAGGTGCTGCTTGAAGTCGTGGCTGGCGGCCTGGTAGTAGGCGATGGCGCGGGCGATCAGCGGGTCGCCGGCGGGGGCGTTGACCTCCACGCTGGCGCCCAGCGCCTGGTTGTGCCGGCGCAGGCCCTGGCGCGGGCTGAGGATCGCCAGGTCGGTGCCGTCGAATAGGCCCAGGTGCTGGTAGTTGCCGATCACCACGCGCGGCGGCAGGGCGTTTTCCGCCATCAGGTTGCGGCCGAAGAAGGTCGACTCGTAGCTCAGGTTCAGCATCGCCAGCAGGGTCGGGGCGAGGTCGAGCTGGCTGGCCAGCTCCGCGCGCTCGCCCACCGGCAGTTGCTTGGGCGCATAGATGAACAGCGGAATCTGGTAGTTCTCCACCGGCAGGTCTTCCTTGCCCGCGCTGCCGGCCGTGTGGTCGGCGACGAAGACGAAAATCGTGGAGTCGAACCAGGGCTTGGTGCGCGCGTTTTCGAGGAACTTGCCGATGGCGTAGTCGGTGTATTTCACCGCGCCGTCGCGACCCTTGCCCGAGGGGATGTCGATGCGCCCGTCGGGGTAGGTGTAGGGGCGGTGGTTGGAGGTGGTCATCAGCTGCAGGAAGAACGGCCGGCGCTTGCCGAAGTCTTCGTCGGCCACGCGCAGGGCCTGGTTGTAGAGGTCCTCGTCGGCCATGCCCCAGGCGTTCTTGAAGTGGATGTCTTCTTCTTTCACGCTGCTCTGGTCGACGATGCGGTAGCCGTTGCCGCCGAAGAAGGCGTTCATGTTGTCGAAGTAGCCGCGCCCGCCGTACATGAACACGGCGTCGTAGCCCTTGGCCTGGAGCTGCTGGCCGAGGCTGGCGAAGCCGCTCTCGCGGCCGATGCGCTTGACGATGGAGCGCCCCGGGGTGGGCGGAATCGACAGAGTGATGGCTTCCAGGCCGCGGTCGGTGCGGGTGCCGGTGGCGTAGAAATTGTTGAAGTACAGGCTGTTCTTGCGCAGCGCGTCGAGGTTCGGCGTGAGGTTGCGGCCGTCGCCGTTGCTGCCCAGGTACTTGGCGCTGAGGCTCTCGATGGTCACCAGCACCACGTTGAGCGCGCGCGGCTCGCCGGGGTTGCTGATGGCGCGGCGGATGTCCATCGGGTCGCTGCCGAGGAAGCGCGCGTTGGGCTCGGCCAGCTCGGCGCGAATCTGCCTGGCCACGGTTTCCGCCGGCAGGGTCGCGTAGAACTGCTGGTAGTCCAGCTCGTTGTTACGGAAGGCGGCGAAGAACTGGTAGGGGCCGTTGCTCGACAGCTCGCGCAGGTAGGTGTTGCCACCCTGGCCGCGCGGGCGGTCCTGGTCCACCGCCAGCAGCGCGACCAGCGCCACGCCGAGCAGCAGCACCATCCGCGCCAGCCGATGGCGCAGCGCCGGTACGGGCGCTGCGCAAATGCGTGCGAGCGTGCGTTGCAGGCCCAGGGTGACCGCCAGCGTCGCCACCGCGAGGATGCTCAGCAGCAGGCCGATGGGGTAGGACTCGAGAATGTTGTTCAGCACCTCGTCGGAGTACACCAGGTAATCCACCGCGATGAAGTTGAAGCGCACGCCGAACTCGTCCCAGAACAGCCACTCCGCCACGGCGGTGAACAGCATCAGGTAGACGCTGACGAACAGCAGCGCCGACAGCAGCCAGCGCCAGGTCCGCGAGCGCCACACCCGCGCCGGCAGCACCAGCAGGAACAGCCCCAGCGGCAGCAGGGCGTAGGCCAGGAAACTCAGGTCGTAGAGGAAGCCGACGAAGAACATCGCCAGGTGTCCGACGCCCAGGTCGGCGAGGTGATCGGCCAGCAGCGCCACGCGGGTCAGCAGGAAAACGGCGAGCCACAGCAGCGTGGCCAGCGCCAGGAAGCGCATGGGCGCCGAACGGAAGAGAGGCATGTTTGTTCCTTGTAGGGGGCCGGGCCTGGGCGCTGCGTGATTCGAGCGGGGCCTGGTCGCGCGCACCCTACAAGGTCAAAGGGCAAGAAACTGTCAAAAGAACCTGAAGCGAAAGTGATCGGTCGAGAAGGGTGTGTAACAGGCTGTGACAGCAGGCTTGGCGCGGCAATCGCCGTAGCGCCGGAGCGGTGGATGGCTACCCGGGATTCCGGATGATGGCTTTGACGTAGCGGGAGGGGATTTGCACTTGCCGTATGGTTTCTGCCTTCCCAACGGACAGCGTCAGGGTTTCTCCCAGCGACCAGATGACCTGCACGTCTTTGAACGTGCAGTTGTCGTCGAGTGGCAGGACAACCGGAGCCTTCTTCCCGCAGTAGTCCGCGTCCAGAACGATTTCGCTGGCTGTGTACTGGCCCAGGCCCAACCCGCTCATGACTCGCTCGGGCATCGAGCTGAGTGCGCCGTTGTAGAAAGCGAGCACCAGGGCCAGGGGGATCGAAAAGCACAGGCAAGCCTTGAGCCCGCTGAACGCGGCCGGTGAAATGAAACCGATCAGCACGTTGACCAGAAGGCAGACGAGGACGACCGCCGGCAGCTGGAGGACCGAGGGCAGCCAATGTAGAGCCGGCGCAGAAGACATGACCAGCAACGCCACGGCATTCGCGGCCGAAAGGGCGAGGTAGCTGGACCACAGGTAATGCAGGAATGCCCACTTGGGGAGTTCGAATTGAACTTGCAGGGCGATGCCAAAAGCCAGCGACACCGGCACCGGCGTCATCAAGTACCAGGCAGGAATCGCTGAACCGACGGTAAGCAGCACCGCTGAAGTAATCAGCGAATGAATGGCGAAAGGTAGGATGAAGCAAAGCCACAACATCGCCCATGCATTTCTGTCGCGCTGCCCGTCGCTAAGCTGGGTATTTCTCAGGCGGTCTTTGTAGCGCTTGTCGTTGATGAACCATGAGACAAGAACAAGCCCAGGTGCCGCGACACCTGCGGTCATCAACGCAACGAAGACGAAACCGATCACCGCTGCCGAGAGCAACAGCGACGAGAATTGGAACAGGTCGAAACTGGGGTAGAAGTGATTGCGGAAGAAATAGCCGAGGAAGATGGCGAAGCCTACGACCGGGGGCAGCCATTTGATCAGGTGTTCGGCGTATTGCCTCACGTACTGCCCGGCACCATTGATGTAGCGATCAATAGGGTCGAGCTCTGCTGCCGCTTCCACGTGCTGTTCCATGCCTGGCCATCCCTGCGCTTGAATGCGGTTAATGGTAAGAGGCCATCATGTTCTCTGTCATCTCCAGGCGTTCCCGGCGATTCCACGATCGGCATCTAGACTCAGGAAGTCCGAGCCGTATCCTGCGGATTCCCCCGGAGAGCTTCCCCATGAAAGGTCTTCCCCAACTCTTGCCCGTACTGGCGGTGGGCGCCGCGCTGTCGGGCTGCATGAGCGATCAGGAGTTCCTCGCTTCCAACCAGCAGGCCGCCCTCAACGCCACCGAATCGCGGGCCAAGTTCGAGCTCAACTGCCAGCAGGTGAATACCAGCGTCCTGACCAGCAAGGTCACCCACACCCGCTTCGGCTACCAGCGCACCGAATACACCATCGGCGCGCGCGGCTGCGGCCGACAGGCGACCTACATCACCTATTGCCTAGAATCCACCAACTGCAACGCCATCAGCGACACCGCACGCGTCGGCACACAATGACCCCGCGTAGGGCGGATAACCGTTCGCGGTTATCCGCCGTAGCCCCGGTTGTCCCCCACATCCAGGCGGGTTCGGCGCGGGGCGTTGGCGGCGGATAACGCTGGGGCGTTATTCGCCCTACGGGGGCCCGGCGCCATCGGCGACACCGCGCGCATCGGCGGGCAATGACCCCGCGTAGGGCGGATAACCGTTCGCGGTTATCCGCCGTTGCTCCGGTTGTCTCCCACATCCAGGCGGGTTCGGCGCGGGGCGTTGGCGGCGGATAACGCTGGGGCGTTATTCGCCCTACGGGGCCCGGCGCCATCGGCGACACCGCGCGCATCGGCGGGCAATGACCCCGCGTAGGGCGGATAACCGTTCGCGGTTATCCGCCGTTGCCCCGGTTGTCTCCCACCTCCAGGCGAGTTCGGCGCAAGGCGCGGATCGCTTGGTTCAGAAGTGAACGGCGAACTGCAGCGCGGTGAACAGGTTCAGGTCGTTGTCCTCGGCCTGGCTGCCGCCCTGGGCGAAGCTCTTCTGCGGGTCGTACAGGCCGAGCACCGGGGTGACCTGCAGGTAGCTCGTCGCCGCCCAGTCGGCGTACAGGTCCAGTTCCTGGCCGTCGAGGTCGAAGGTGCCGTGCCTGTGCAGGGTGCTGAAGTCGAAGAACAGCGCGCCCAGGGTCAGGTCCTCGCGCGGGCGGAGCTTCAGGCCCAGGTGCTGGATCACCGCGTTGTTGTTGTACGGCCCGGCGAAGTTGCCGGCCACCTCGCCCTGCACCCAGGTGCCGTAGCCGCGGTTGAAGCCGAAGAACAGCGCGTCGTAGCCCTCGGAAAAGCGGCTGTAGCGGTAGCTCAGGGTGGGTTGCCAGGGCGTGTCGGCGAAGGCGTAGCTGGCTTCGCCGTACCAGGCGTTCTCGCTGTCGCGCCGGCGATCCTCGTAGGCGTATTCGAAGGCTAGCGTCAGGTTCTCCAGCAGCCCGGCGCGCACGCCGCGCAGGCTGTACACGTTCATGCCGTCGCGCTGCGAGGCCAGCGGGTTGGCGACGTCGGTGTAGCGCTTGTCCACGTCCTGCACGTGGATGTAGGTCAGGCCCAGGGTCTGCTCCGGCGCCACGTGTTCCAGGGTGCCGATGGCCAGTTCGCTGTTGCCCTGGAAGCGGTTGTCGGACTTCAGCCAGATGGCGTCGCCGCGCCAGCCCTGGGCGCCGCCCAGGCGCAGCACGGCGGTCTGGTCGAAGGCGTGGCGCGCGCCCATGTAGTAGACCCCGCCACGGTTGAACTCGCCGCCGGCGAAGGCCTTGCCGGCGTTGACGTCGTCGCCGTTGATCAGGAAACCGTCGCCGACGACGATGCGCTGGCGCCCGCCGGAAAGCTCCACGCCGTTTTCGCCCAGCGCCTCGAACAGCGTGCCGGAGCGCCAGGCGAGGTTGGCGTCCTCGATCTTGGTGGTGCGCTCCGAGCCGTCGGTGAGCCCGGTGGCGTCGCCGTCGCCCCACACGCCGGAACTGACGAAGGCGAAGGCGCCGCCGAGGCTGGAGCCGTTGTCCAGCCGGTACTGGCCGTCGACGCCGTACTTGAGGAAGCCCTCGCGCCAGGTCGAGCCGCCATCGGGCTCGTAGTAGTTGCGCTGGCTGCGCAGCGCGCCGAAGGCGGCGAGCAGGTTGCCGTTGAGGGTGCTCTTGCCGTCGTTGTAGAGCTCCACGGCGCTCGCCTGGAACGTGGCGCAGCCGAGCGCGAGCGAGGAAGCGGCGACGAAGCCGAAGGGGTGTTTCAGGGACTGGGAAATTCGCATGTTTTACCTGTTCATTTATTGTTCGAATGCGTTGGGCAGGTCAGTTGCGAGTGGCGGTGAAGCGCTGCGCGCGAGTGTTATTCCGCTGGCGTGAGGACGAGTTTCTCCGCACGGCTGGCGCAGCTCGATCAGCCGCCGAGGGAGTGTTTGTCGTTTCTATTGATGGTGGTGATACGGGCCGCCGCGAGCCATGCCGAGCGGACGGCGCACCCCGGTTGGCCAGGGGTGGCGGAGTATATTCACGGGTTTTTTCGCGCAACCATTCCCACTATGGGTTGCTCACTCGGGAGGGCGCACAGGCGCCATTTCCGGTGCGCGTCGGGCGAATAACCGTTCGCGGTTATCCGCCGTTGCCAACGGAACGCCAACGCCAGGTTCAACCGTGGCGCACGGGCCCAACGGCGGATAACGCGGAGCGTTATTCGCCCTACGGGTGTTCCCTGTTCGGCCGTGCGCACGTCGCCGCCAACACCTCGGTCGGCCCCGCAGGATGGCGTTGAGCGATTGCGCGGCGGCGTGGGTATCGCTGCGCTCAACGCCATCCTACGAACAGGTCCGGTGCCTAGCGGTTGGCGCTGGCGCTCACCTGGGGCCAGTGGTGGTAGGGCACCCAGAGCAGGCCTTGCCAGTGCAGCACCGTTAGCGCTTGGGTGGGGCCGTGGAGGGTTTCGCGGCGGGGTTGGCGGGTGTCGTGGCGGTGGCTGTCGCGCAGGGCGGGGATCACCTCGCGGGTGAGCCATTGGCGGATGCAGCGGTTTTCCGGGTGGAAGAAGTGGATCAGCGTGGCGTACACGGCGGATTCGCTGAGCAGCAGTTCGTCGTCGTATTCGCCGTTGCCGTCGCGCAGCCAGGCGCGGCGGTGCTGGTCGTCGTCCAGGTTGCGCAGCACGCGCTCTTCCAGGCTCGCCACGCCCATCAGCCGGCCCAGGTCACGGGCGCAGAACCAGCATTGGTCTTCCAGCAGCAGGGCGCGCAGCTGGCGCTTGTGGCGGGTGAACAGGGTGGGGATCAGCACCTCTTCAGACATGGCGCGCCTCCGGGGTGGAGGGGGACGAGGGCAGGTACGGCGAAGCGCCTTCGGGCTGAAGGCTGGGGGTGATAGGCATATCCATTACCTCTACGTGATGTGGCCAGCTTTCTTAGGGCTGGGGTGCCGGGAGCTAAGAAACCCCACGTAGAGGGCCGGACGTATTTCCCTTTCGGGTCTTGTATTAGCCCACTCCCGACGTCGCAGAGGTTTTTTGAGGACGAGAAAATCCCGCAGGCTCAAAAAAGCCGCTTAGCTTTCGGGAGCGGTCAGGCCGCTACGTGACAGGCGTTTCTTAGGCGCCGAGCAAGAGGTTAGGGGGTTGGCGATAAAGGGTCAATGCTTTGTTTTTCGCCTGTTTGTAGATGATTTTTTCGGAAACGTTAGTCTTCGTTGAAGTTAAGTATTAGTTGCCTGAATGAAAGTGTTGCTCCATCTTGCTCTAAGGTTCTGCTGGCAATTTCAAAGCGCTCTCTGATTTCAAGGTGTTCTAATTCTTTTATTCGCTTGAATAGGGAGAATATTGCGCTCTCGATTATTGTGCTTCCATAGCTGGAAAGTTCGTATTGTTTTATTTGCTTTAAAGAATAAAAGGTTGTGCTATTTGCAAGGAATTCAGCCGTGCTTTGGGTTATGCTTCTTGCGTCTTTGGCGCAAAGGTGCCTGAAAACCCTAGTTGTTGCGCCTAGTGGGTTGGGGTTCTCTCGTAGAACGATATCCATTTGTCGTTCTTTGAGTGAGTCCAAATAGTTTGGTGCGCATATTATTTTTCTGGTGTCCCAATTCATTAGGACTGCATCCCAGTTAAGAATGGTAGTTTTGGTCAGGGATGAAATTCCGGTAAACTCAATTAATCCTTTTCTAATTGCCCAGGTTTCTTGGGCGCTCCATATGTCAATTGGCCATCCAGATACCTCAAGTCTAAAGCCGCCAAATTTGTTAAGTTTTGCGCCTATAGAATTAAGGTATTCTTTGCAGCTTGGCCAATCTCCATCTACTACAATATCTATATCTGAATTAAACCCATTCCTGCCAAATAGGGCTAGGTCTCTAATTACACCGCCAAACAGATATATTTCACTGTTAGGTAGGGTCTCGGAGATATGGTTGAGAAGATCGGTTGGAGACTTGTGCGAGCCCCCCTTTCTTTGGGGGGTAGTCGAATTTAGTTCAAGAGAAAGCTGGGCGCTCAGTTTTGAGCGCCTCGGGCGAATTTCAAATAGGCGTTCGATTCTGCTCTTTAGGTTCTCGAACGATCCTACCGTTTTTAGTTTATGGCCTGCCATTCTCAAGTGATTTAAATTCGTCGTGTTTTTTAATCAGATATGATTCCGTCATCCCTGAAAGGGCATCACAGATTAACTGCGCCTTTGCGTAGTTTGAGCTGGGCAGCTTTCCGGACTCCAATGAGTCATTATAGACTCTTCTGTAGTTCTCGGAGATCGCTCCAAATACATATCGACCGAATGGATGGATTCTGTTGTCTCCATTAGATACGGCAGTCCAAAGCATGCTCATCATGTTTTTTATATAGTTGCTGCCTTGGAGTTCCAGTTTTAGGACATCCTTGTGTTGGAAGCCATACTTGAAGTCAAAATCCTTAGTGGCGTGGCATAGTGCCCCGCAAGCCGAATTTTTTATTATTTCGAATCCTGGAGCTATTTTTCCGGACATAATGTCTTCGCTTTTCTCTACGAAAACACTGGTCGCAGCAGATATCATTTCGTGAATTGCCTTGACCCGAAACATTTGCATGGAAATATCATTCAACTCACGAGAGCTGAGTTTGGACTCTTTGAACTCTAGGTTCTTCTTCTTTGAGGCGGTAATTACTCTTTGGGTGACTTCATCTTGCACGCAGTTACTTTCGAGGTGATCAATTAGGTCGTAGAAAGAGGCATAACCTTTCTTTACAGTGTCTTCTGCGTCGATTACTGAATATGCGATGTCGTCGCATGCTTCCATTATATAGGCTAGCGGGTGGCGGATTCCGGAGTTGAGTCCCGTGTGCTCCCATACTTCTGCGGCAATATCTCGCTCGCTTTGGAATATACCGAATTTTTTGAAGCCACCCTTGTCAGTAGCACCATATATACTGGGATATTTTATTAGTGCAGCTAGAGTGCTGAGTGTTAGATTGAGGCCGTACTGGTCGTTTAGAACCTGAAGTCTTGTTAAAAGCCTGAAGGTTTGTGCATTTCCGTCAAATTGAAGGAAATCAATGTCGAATGACTCTTCTTTCTCGGAAAACCACTGCTGCATGGCAAGCTCTCCTTGGTGCCCGAAAGGCGGATTGCCAAGGTCGTGAGCGAGACCTACTGCTGCGAGTAGTGATGGAACGTTCCTCTTTACACCAAGCTCCTCGTGATTTTTGCCGAAAACCTCTTCCGCATGTTCGAATGCCAGTCGGACACCAATGCTACGTGCTAGGTTACTAACTTCGTGAGAGTGGGTTAGCCGGGTTCTAACGGAGTCGTTCTCTTCCATGGGAAAAACTTGAGTTTTGTCCGCAAGTCTGCGCGTTGGGGTCGCGAATAAGATTCTGTCATAGTCGCGCTCGAGCTCAGTTCTTCCCGCACCAGTTCCAATAGTTTCTTTGGACTCATGTAGTTCTTTGCGGCGGATAGGATTCAGCAGTTTTTCCCAGCTCAGCATACTCGGTGTCCTTCTCTTGGCTTTGCTCTAGCTCAGTCCATGCAGTTGAAGAAAGCCCCGCACTAGGCGGGGCTTTTGTCTTTCTAATCACCGCCCCAAAATTCCATTTCGAGTATCAGCGTTTCTAATGGTCTTGACTTGCTGCTTTGCTACTACTTCCGTCAGTCCCAGCTCAGCGCGCCGCCGGTCTGGTACTCGATCACGCGGGTCTCGAAGAAGTTCTTTTCCTTCTTCAGGTCCATGATTTCGCTCATCCACGGGAACGGGTTGCTGGTGCCCGGGTATTCTTCCTTCAGGCCGATCTGGGTCAGGCGGCGGTTGGCGATGAACTTGAGGTAGTCCTCCATCATCGCGGCGTTCATGCCCAGGACGCCGCGCGGCATGGTGTCGCGTGCGTATTCGATTTCCAGCTGGGTGCCCTGCAGGATCATCTGCGTGGCTTCGTCCTTCATCTGGGCATCCCACAGGTGCGGGTTCTCGATCTTGATCTGGTTGATCACGTCGATGCCGAAGTTCAGGTGCATGGATTCGTCGCGCAGGATGTACTGGAACTGCTCGGCGGTGCCGGTCATCTTGTTGCGGCGGCCCATGGAGAGGATCTGGGTGAAGCCGCAGTAGAAGAAGATGCCTTCGAGTACGCAGTAGTAGGCGATCAGGTTGCGCAGGAACTGGCGGTCGGTTTCCGGGGTGCCGGTTTCGAACTTCGGATCGGAAATCGAGCGGGTGTACTTCAGGCCCCAGGACGCTTTCTTCGCGACGCTCGGGATCTCGTGGTACATGTTGAAGATTTCACCCTCGTCCATGCCCAGCGACTCGATGCAGTACTGGTAGGCGTGGGTGTGGATGGCTTCCTCGAAGGCCTGGCGCAGGATGTACTGGCGGCATTCGGGGTTGGTGATCAGGCGGTATACGGCCAGCACCAGGTTGTTCGCCACCAGGGAGTCGGCGGTGGAGAAGAAGCCGAGGTTGCGCATGACGATGCGGCGCTCGTCTTCGCTGAGGCCGTCCTTGCTCTTCCACAGAGCGATGTCGGCGTTCATGTTCACTTCCTGCGGCATCCAGTGGTTGGCGCAACCATCCAGATACTTCTGCCAGGCCCAGTCGTACTTGAAGGGTACGAGCTGGTTGAGGTCGGCGCGGGCGTTGATCATCTGCTTGTCGCCGACCTGTACGCGGGCGGCGGAGCCTTCCAGATCGTCCAGGCCTTCCTGGATGTCCAGGGCGTCCAGGGCCTTCTTGGCGCGGGCCACGGCGTCGGAGTCGCTGGCGGAAACGGCGCGGGCCTCTTCCACGGAGCCGGCGGCCTCGTCATCGAGCTTGTCGGCGGCCTGGCTGGCGGCCTGGGCTACGGCCGGGGCGGCTTTGGCCTCGGTGGGGTCTTCCTTGTCGAATTCGTCCCAGCTGAGCATCGTTTCCTCTCCTGGTCTGGTGGGCCGGTCTGTGCCGGCCTGGGTGTCTGGGGGCGTGGTGTGCACGCTAAAGCCTGGGTGCTTCTTCCTGCCTCGGGGAGACGGAAGACGCTGTTGTTTCTGTGTGGGGGTGGGCCCTTTTAAGAGCCCCTCTCCCTAGCCCTCTCCCTGAAGGGAGAGGGGATATCCGTGCTTCGTGCTATTGCGGTTCCCGGGGCGAGGCCGCGCTAGGCGCCTGGCAGGTCGGAGCCCCTGAGCGTACTTCAGTACGTGATGGGGGCCGACCTGTCGGGCAACAACGCGCGGACCGTTCCGGGGGCCGCGATCACCTTACTGGCAGGCTTCGCAGTCCGGGTTATCGATGCTGCAGGCCTGCGGGACCGGCGCCGGTTTCGGCTCGGCGGCGGGGGCGGCTTGCAGGGTTTCGTCGATACCCGAGCTCACGGCGTTCAGCTTGCCGGTGTTGATGGTCGACTTCTCGGTGCTGGTCGCGGCCAGGGCACGGAGGTAGTAGGTGGTTTTCAGGCCACGGTACCAAGCCATGCGGTAGGTCACGTCGAGCTTCTTGCCCGAGGCGCCGGCGATGTAGAGGTTCAGCGACTGGGCCTGGTCGATCCACTTCTGGCGGCGGCTGGCGGCGTCGACGATCCACTTGGTCTCGACTTCGAAGGCGGTGGCGTACAGGTCTTTCAGGTCTTGCGGGATGCGCTCGATCTGCTGCACGGAGCCGTCGTAGTACTTCAGGTCGTTGACCATGACCGGGTCCCACAGGCCGCGTGCCTTGAGGTCGCGCACCAGGTAGGGGTTGATCACGGTGAACTCGCCGGAGAGGTTCGACTTCACGTAGAGGTTCTGGTAGGTCGGCTCGATGGACTGCGATACGCCGGTGATGTTGGCGATGGTCGCGGTCGGCGCGATGGCCATGATGTTCGAGTTGCGGATGCCTTTCTGTACGCGAGCGCGCACCGGGGCCCAGTCCAGGGACTCGGTCAGGTCGACGTCGATGTACTTCTGGCCACGGGCCTCGATGAGGATCTGCTGGGAGTCCAGCGGCAGGATGCCCTTGGACCACAGCGAGCCGTCGAAGGTCTCGTAGGCGCCGCGCTCGTCGGCCAGGTCGCAGGAAGCCTGGATGGCGAAGTAGCTCACCGCTTCCATGGACTTGTCGGCGAACTCGATGGCAGCGTCGGAGCCGTAGGCGATGTGCTGCAGGTACAGGGCGTCCTGGAAGCCCATGATGCCCAGGCCCACCGGACGGTGCTTGAGGTTGGAGTTCTTCGCCTGCGGAACCGAGTAGTAGTTGATGTCGATGACGTTATCGAGCATGCGTACCGCGGTCTTGACGGTTTTCTCCAGCTTGGCGGTGTCCAGCTTGCCATCGACGATGTGGTTGACCAGGTTCACCGAACCCAGGTTGCACACGGCGATCTCGTCCTTGTTGGTGTTCAGGGTGATCTCGGTGCACAGGTTCGAGCTGTGCACCACGCCCACGTGCTGCTGCGGGCTGCGCAGGTTGCACGGGTCCTTGAAGGTCAGCCACGGGTGGCCGGTCTCGAACAGCATCGAGAGCATCTTGCGCCACAGGTCTTTGGCCTGGATGGTCTTGAACAGCTTGATCTTGCCGTACTGGGTCAGGGCTTCGTAGTACTCGTAGCGCTCTTCGAAGGCCTTGCCGGTGAGGTCGTGCAGGTCCGGCACTTCCGAAGGCGAGAACAGGGTCCACTGGCCGTCGTCGAACACGCGCTTCATGAACAGGTCGGGAATCCAGTTCGCGGTGTTCATGTCGTGGGTGCGGCGGCGGTCGTCACCGGTGTTCTTGCGCAGCTCGATGAACTCTTCGATGTCCATGTGCCAGGTTTCGAGGTACGCGCAGACGGCGCCCTTGCGCTTGCCACCCTGGTTCACGGCCACGGCGGTGTCGTTCACCACTTTCAGGAAGGGGACGACGCCCTGGGACTTGCCGTTGGTGCCCTTGATGTAGGAGCCCAGCGCGCGCACCGGGGTCCAGTCGTTGCCCAGGCCACCGGCGAATTTCGACAGCATGGCGTTGTCGTGGATGGCACTGTAGATGCCCGACAGGTCGTCCGGCACGGTGGTCAGGTAGCAGGACGACAGCTGCGGACGCAGGGTACCGGCGTTGAACAGGGTCGGGGTCGAGCTCATGTAGTCGAAGGACGACAGCAGGTTGTAGAACTCGATGGCGCGGTCTTCTTTGTGTTTCTCTTCCACCGCCAGGCCCATGGCCACGCGCATGAAGAAGACTTGCGGCAGTTCGAAGCGGATGCCGTCCTTGTGGATGAAGTAGCGGTCGTACAGGGTCTGCAGGCCGAGGTAGGTGAACTGCTGGTCGCGCTCGTGGTTGATGGCCTTGCCCAGTTTTTCCAGGTCGAAGGTCTTCAGTTGCGGGTCGAGCAGTTCGAACTCGACGCCTTTCTCCACGTAGGCCGGCAGGGCGGCGGCGTAGAGGTCGGCCATTTCGTGGTGGGTGGCGCTGTCGGCCACGCCGAGGAAGCCCAGCGCTTCGGCGCGCAGGGTGTCCATCAGCAGGCGGGCGGTGACGTAGGAGTAGTTCGGCTCGCGTTCCACCAGGGTACGGGCGGTCATCACCAGGGCGGTGTTGACGTCCTTCTCGGCCACGCCGTCGTACAGGTTCTTCAGGGTTTCGCGCTCGATCAGCCCGCCGTCGACTTCGGCCAGGCCTTCGCAGGCTTCGCGGATGATGGTCTGCAGGCGGCCCATGTCCAGCGGCTGGGTGCTGCCGTCGGCCTTGGTGATGCGGATGCTCGGGTGCGGCTGGGCGACTTCGCTGGCGCCGGCGCTCTTGCGCTCGTTGGCGCGGGCTTCTCGGTAGATCACGTAGTCGCGGGCGACTTTCTGTTCGCCGGCGCGCATCAGGGCCAGTTCGACCTGGTCCTGGATCTCTTCGATGTGGATGGTGCCACCGGACGGCATGCGGCGCTTGAAGGTCGCGGTGACCTGTTCGGTCAGGCGCGCGACGGTTTCATGGATGCGCGACGAGGCGGCAGCGGTGCCGCCTTCCACGGCGAGGAACGCCTTGGTGATGGCTACGGTGATCTTGTCATCGGTGTAGGCGACTACGGTGCCGTTGCGCTTGATCACGCGCAGCTGGCCGGGCGCGGTGGCGGCCAGATCCTGTGCGGATTCGGCGGCTTGCGGCGCGGCCTGCGGGTTCTCGCGAGTGGTGTCGATTTGCATGGGTGGTTGTCTCCACGTTCTCGTAATGGGTTCTGATGCTGACGCCGGGGGCGCCATCCCGAAAAAAGAGCAAAAAGAGCGTGAGCGCCCGGCAGAACCGGCCGCGCAAAAAGCTGTTTGGAACAGGGGAAGGGGACTCAAGCGCCTCCCTGGCCCAAGTCGGGTGTCCGGCTTTACGGGCCGGAACCACAATACCTAGTGGTGTTGACCGAACGGTTGCAACACCCGTACCGCATTGCCATCGACATCGATCACTCCTTGCGGGCTCGCGCCGCACTGGACTTCAGTACGCCTGGATGCAGCTGTTGAACGAACCGGAGGAGCCGTGGAAAAGGCTCGCGACAACCTGTTTCTTCGTGATTCTTCTTGTGTCCGGTTCTGGGTTGCGGACCCAAGATGTAGGGGTTCTCCGCAACGGGGATACAAGATAATGCGCTGCCGGGGCCTTTGCAAGCTGACGAGCTGGGGGAAACCTGTGGATAAATTGTGCGTGGCGTGTGCGTGATCGCGTGGGGATCGCGCCAGGCCGCACCGCCGCTGAATTTCACCGTTCGTCACGAGTGCGTAACCTTTTTCGGTGCCGGCCGCTGCCTATCACGGGGCGCACCCTACCACAATATCTTGTGGTTATGCCCAGTCGCATCGGGCCAGTGCCAGGGGCGCGGCTTACTGGCTACAATGCGGCACGTCCGTACGGGCTTCGCGGCCCCTGCGGCCGCCTCGCGGCGGTGCGTGACGGACCCGTTCAGGTGCAGTGGGAGGCGGTGTGGAGCAAGAGGCGCGAATCCTCATTGTCGAGGATGACCAGCGGTTGGCCGAGCTGACCCAGGATTACCTGGAAAGCAACGGCTTGAAGGTGAGCGTCGAGGCCGACGGCGCGCGCGCGGTCGACCGCGTGCTGGAAGAACGGCCGGACCTGGTGGTGCTCGACCTGATGCTGCCTGGCGAGGACGGCCTGTCGATCTGCCGGCGCCTGCGCCCGGACTACGACGGCCCGATCCTGATGCTCACCGCGCGCACCGATGACATGGACCAGGTCCAGGGCCTGGAGATGGGCGCCGACGACTACGTGTGCAAGCCGGTGCGCCCGCGCCTGCTGCTGGCGCGCATCCGCGCGCTGCTGCGGCGCAGCGACGGCGGCGAGGTGGCGCCGGTGGCCTCCAGCAAGCGCCTGACCTTCGGCAAGCTGGTGATCGACAACGGCATGCGCGAAGCCTGGCTGGACGAGGCGACCATCGAGCTGACCAGCGCCGAGTTCGACCTGCTCTGGCTGCTGGCCTCCAACGCCGGGCGCATCCTCTCCCGCGAGGAAATCTTCAACTCCCTGCGCGGCATCGAATACGACGGCCAGGACCGCTCCATCGACGTGCGCATCTCGCGCATCCGCCCGAAGATCGGCGACGACCCGATGCACCCGCGCCTGATCAAGACCGTGCGCAGCAAGGGCTACCTGTTCGTTGGCGAGCAGTAGGGGGCTTTCCCTGATTCGCATGCCTGGGCATGCGCGCGCCATGGTGGCTGTTTATTGGGAACCCAGCGACTTCACACCGCCCTATGAACCCGGCCTCCCAGGGGACCGCCGATGAAATCCATCTTCCTGCGCATCTACGGCGGCATGCTGCTGACCCTGGTGCTGGTCGCCGGCCTCGGCGTGCTGACCCTGCACCTGGTCAACGAGGTGCGCGGCGACCGCTACCGCGAGGAGCTGGCGCGCGGCACCTTCCGCCTGATGGCCGACGAGCTGGCGCCGATGGAGGAGGTGGACCGCAAGCGCGCGCTGCTGCAGTGGAGCCGCCTGATGGGCATTCCGCTGAGCCTGCGCAAGCTCGACGGCCTGGGCATGGACGGCCGCGAGCGCGCGCGGCTGATGAACGAAGAGGTGCTGGTGGAGGCCGACGGCCCGCACCAGGTGCGCATCTATACCCAGGCCAGCCTGCAGGAGGGCCTGGTGCTCACCGGCGAGGTGGAGCAGGTCAGCGAGCAGCTGGCGCGCGCCACTATCTATATGCTGATGGACGAGCTGCGCCGCTACCCGGCCACCGAGCAGCCCTACCACCTGGCGCGCATCGTCCGCGACAAGCGCTTCGGCTTCGACGTGCACCTGCTGCGGCTCAAGGAGATCGACCTCGACGACGACCAGAGCCGCCGCGTGGAGGAGGGCGACACGGTGCTGGCGCTGGGCAAGAACGGCGATTCGATCCGCGTGGTGGCCGGCATCGTCGACACGCCCTGGGTGCTGGAGCTGGGGCCGATCTACCAGATGAACCCCTACCCGCCGCAATTGCTGCTGCTGATCGCGGCGGTCGGGCTGTCGCTGATCGGCCTCACCCTGTTCCTCCTGGTCAGCCGCCTGGAGCAGCGCCTGCGCGGCCTGGAATCGGCCGCCTCGCGCATCGCCCGGGGCAGCCTGGACACCCGCGTGGAGGTCACCGGCAGCGACTCGGTGGGGCGCCTGGCCGGGGCCTTCAACCATATGGCCGAGCAGCTGCAGCGGCTGATCGGCGTGCAGCGCGAGCTGGTGCGCGCGGTGTCCCACGAGCTGCGCACGCCGGTGGCGCGGCTGCGCTTCGGGCTGGAGATGATCGAGTCGGCCGAGGACGACAAGTCGCGCAGCAAATACCTGGCCGGGATGGATGGCGATATCCAGGACCTCGACCAGTTGGTGGACGAGATGCTCACCTACGCGCGCCTGGAGCAGGGGTCGCCGGCGCTCACCTACCAGCCGCTGGAACTGGGCGCGCTGGTCGAGCAGGCGGTGGCGGAGATCGCCCCGTTGCGCCGCGAGGTGCTGGTCAGCTGCGAGGCCGGCGCGCTGGTGCCGTTCGACCAGGGCAGCTGGATCGAGGCCGAGCCGCGCTACCTGCACCGCGCCCTGCAGAACCTGCTGAGCAACGCCATCCGCTACGCCGAGGGGCGCGTGCGGGTGAGCTACCGGGTGAGCCTGGACCGCTGCCAGGTGGACGTCGAGGACGACGGCCCCGGCGTGCCCGAGGACCGCTGGGAGCGTCTGTTCACGCCGTTCTTCCGGGTCGACGACAGCCGCACGCGGGTTACCGGCGGGCACGGCCTGGGGCTGTCCATCGTGCGGCGGATCATCCGCTGGCACGGCGGGCGGGTCTCGGTGTCGCGCAGCCACAACCTCGGCGGCGCCTGCTTCACCCTCGCCTGGCCGCGCCGTCAGGCGCCGAAAGAGTGAGTCAGGCGCCGAAAGAGTGAGTCAGGCGCCGAAAGAGTGAGTCAGGCGCCGAAGGAGTCGTGCCAGGCGCCGACGGAGTGACGCGCGGCGGTTGATAGTCTGCGAAAATACATTATATATTTTCATATATTGTTTTTCGCGGAGTCTTGCCCATGAGCGTCGACTGGACTGCCTTCACCCCCTGGAGCGCCCTGGCCGGCGGCGTGGCCATCGGCCTGGCGGCCGGCCTGTTCGCCATGCTCAACGGCCGCGTGGCCGGCATCAGCGGCCTGCTCGGCGGCTTGCTGACGCAGGACCGCGCGGGGCGGGGCGAGCGTTTCTTCTTCCTCCTCGGCCTGCTGCTGGCGCCGCTGCTGTGGCTGGCCTTCGGCGAACTGCCGACCCTGCATTTCGACACGGCCTGGCCCTGGCTGCTGCCGGCCGGCCTGCTGGTGGGCCTGGGCAGCCGATTCGGCGCCGGCTGCACCAGCGGCCATGGGGTGTGCGGGCTGGCCCGGCTGTCGCCGCGCTCGCTGGCGGCTACGCTGTGCTTCATGGCCAGCGGTTTCGCCACCGTCTTCTTCGTCCGCCACCTGCTGGGAGCCTGAGCATGGCCCGATTGAGCGCCTTTTTCTGCGGCCTGCTGTTCGGCGTCGGCCTGTTGCTGGCCGGCATGGCCGACCCGGCCAAGGTGCTGGCCTTCCTCGACCTGGGCGGCGCCTGGGACCCGTCGCTGGCGCTGGTGATGTTCGGCGCCATCGGCGCGGCGCTGCCGTTCTTCACCCTGGCGAAGCGGCGCTCGCGCAACCTGCTCGGCGGCGCCATGCAGCTGCCGCCCCGGCGCGGGCCGGACCGTCGCCTGCTGCTGGGCAGCCTGGTGTTCGGCGCCGGCTGGGGGCTGGCCGGCGTGTGTCCGGGGCCGGCGCTGGTCGGCCTGGGCGCCGGCTACTGGCAGTCGGGTCTGTTCGTGGTGGCGATGCTCGCCGGCATGGGCGTGTACGAGTGGCTGCAGCGGCGGCCGGGGAGGGCGGCATGAGCGCCGTCATCGAGGCTTTCTTCGACTCGCAGAGTTTCACCTACAGCTATGTGGTCAGCGACCCCGGCAGCGGCGCCTGCGCGATCATCGACCCGGTGCTGGACTACGACGCGGCGGCCGGGCGCATCGGCCATGCCGGCGCCGATCGCCTGCTGGCGCATGTGCGCGAGCGGGGCCTGCGGGTGGACTGGTTGCTGGAAACCCACGCCCACGCTGATCACCTGTCGGCGGCGGCCTACCTGCAGGAGCAACTGGGCGGAACCACCGCCATCGGCGCCGGCATCACCGGGGTGCAGACCACCTTCGGCAAGCTGTTCAACTTCGACGCGGGCTTCCGCCGCGACGGCAGCCAGTTCGACCGCCTGCTGCGCGAGGGCGACGAGCTGCCGCTGGGCGCGCTGACCATCCAGGTGTTGCATACGCCGGGGCACACCCCGGCCTGCGTGACCTACCTGGTGGGCGACGCGGCCTTCGTTGGCGACACCCTGTTCATGCCCGACTACGGTACCGCCCGCTGCGACTTCCCCGGCGGCGACGCGCGCACCCTGTACCGCTCCATCCAGCGCCTGTTCCAGCTGCCCGACGCCACCCGGCTGTTCATGTGCCACGATTACAAGGCGCCGGGGCGCGACGAGTTCCGCTGCGAAACCAGCGTCGGCGAGCAGCGCCGGGACAATGTGCACGTGCGCCAGGCGGTGGCCGAGGAAGCCTTCGTGGCCATGCGCCAGGCCCGCGACGCCGGCCTGGGCATGCCGGCGCTGATGCTCCCGGCGATCCAGCTCAACCTGTGCGCCGGGCGCCGCCCGCCGGCGGAGGACAACGGCGTGAGCTACCTGAAGATTCCCCTGGACCAGTTCTGAGGCCGCATGTCCGCACTCGACGACCCCCGCGTGCTCTTCGCCGCCGAGCGCACCCTGCTGGCCTGGAGCCGCACGGCGCTGGCGCTGATCGCCTTCGGCTTCGTGGTGGAACGCGCCGGCCTGCTGCTGCGGCTGATGCACGCCGACCTGGAGACCGCCTCGGCGCAGCGCCTGTCGTTCTGGCTGGGGCTGGCGTTCATCCTGCTCGGCTGCTTCGCCGCCAGCGCCTCGGCGCTGCAGTACCGCGCCGTGGTGCGCGGGCTGAAGCCGGTGGAGATTCCCCCGGGCTACCGGGTGAACGCCGGGCCATGGCTGAACCTGGCGGTGGCCGCACTGGGTGTCCTGTTGTCGGTGTACCTGCTGTTGTAGAGCGCTTTTCGTCGATAAGTTGACCTTGAGGTCAATAAGTGCAGAATGGCGCCGCGCCCGACGATTTGTCGCGTTCATCGTTATGTGGTTTTTGATATAACGGTGCTGGCGTTTCGCAACCCGGCTTCTACCCATAATTCCTCACTGCCCGGAGCAATCGATGAAAAGCACTTTCCTGCGTCTTTCCCTGGCCCTGGCCTGCACCCTGGGCGCCCACGCGGCGCTGGCCGATGAAGTCCAGGTGGCCGTGGCGGCCAACTTCACCGCGCCGATCCAGGCCATCGCCAAGGATTTCGAGAAGGACACCGGGCACAAGCTGGTGGCCTCCTTCGGCGCCACCGGGCAGTTCTACGCGCAGATCAAGAACGGTGCGCCCTTCGAGGTGTTCCTCGCCGCCGACGACAGCACCCCGGCCAAGCTGGAACAGGAAAAGGCCATCGTGCCGGGCTCGCGCTTCACCTACGCGATCGGCACCCTGGCGCTGTGGTCGCCGAAGGCCGGCTACGTCGACGCCAAGGGCGAGGTGCTGAAGAAGAACGAGTTCCAGCACCTGTCGATCGCCAACCCGAAAGCCGCGCCCTACGGCCTGGCCGCCACCCAGGTGCTGGACAAGCTGGGGCTGAAGGACCAGGTCGCCGGCAAGATCGTCGAGGGCCAGAACATCACCCAGGCCTTCCAGTTCGTGTCCACCGGCAACGCCGAGCTGGGCTTCGTCGCGCTGTCGCAGATCTACAAGGACGGCAAGGTCACCAGCGGTTCGGCCTGGATCGTCCCGGCCAACCTGCATGAGCCGATCCGCCAGGACGCGGTGATCCTCGACAAGGGCAAGGACAGCGCCGCCGCCAAGGCCCTGGTCGAGTACCTGAAGGGGCCGAAGGCCTCCGCCGTGATCAAGTCCTTTGGCTACGAAATCTGAACCGGGACGGCGCCCATGCCCCTGACCCAGGAGGATTTCCAGGCTATCCGCCTGACCGTCGAGCTGGCGGCCCTGAGCACCTTTATCCTCCTGTTGCTCGGCACGCCGATCGCCTGGTGGCTGGCGCGCACCTGTTCCTGGCTGAAGGGCCCGCTGGGCGCGCTGGTGGCCTTGCCGCTGGTGCTGCCGCCGACGGTGATCGGCTTCTACCTGCTGATCACCATGGGGCCCCACGGCTTCATCGGCCAGCTCACCGAAAGCCTGGGGCTGGGGCGCCTGCCGTTCACCTTCGCCGGGCTAGTGGTGGGCTCGGTGTTCTACTCGCTGCCGTTCGTGGTGCAGCCGCTGCAGAACGCCTTCGAAGCCATCGGCGAACGCCCCCTGGAGGCCGCCGCGACCTTGCGCGCCGGCCCCCTGGACACCTTCTTCAGCGTGGTCCTGCCGCTGGCGCGGCCGGGCTTCGTCACCGCCGCCATCCTCGGCTTCGCCCACACCGTCGGCGAGTTCGGCGTGGTGCTGATGATCGGCGGCAACATCCCCGGCCGGACCCGCGTGGTCTCGGTGCAGATATTCGACCACGTCGAGGCCATGGAGTACGCCCAGGCGCACTGGCTGGCCGGCGGCATGGTGGTGTTCTCCTTCCTCGTGCTGCTGGGGCTGTACTCCACGCGGCGCGTTCGCTCGGCCTGGAGTTGAGATGCCGGCAGCCATCGAAGCGCGTTTCCTCCTCGAGTACCGGGACTTCTCCCTGGACGTCGATCTGCGCCTGCCCGGCCGCGGGGTAACCGCGCTGTTCGGTCACTCCGGCTCCGGCAAGACCACCGTGCTGCGCTGCATGGCCGGCCTGGAGCGGCCGCGCCGGGCGCGCCTGCTGGTCAACGGCGAAACCTGGCAGGACAGCGACAATGGCGTGTTCCTGCCGCCGCACAAGCGCGCCCTGGGCTACGTGTTCCAGGACGCCAACCTGTTCGAGCACCTGAGCGTACGGCGCAACCTGCGCTTCGGCATGAAGCGCGTGGCGGCCAGCGAGCACCGTGTACAGCTGGAGCAGGCCTGCGAACTGCTCGGCATCGGCCACCTGCTGGAGCGCATGCCGCGCCACCTGTCCGGCGGCGAGCGGCAGCGTGTGGGCATCGCCCGCGCGCTGCTGACCAGCCCGCGCCTGCTGCTGATGGACGAGCCGCTGGCGGCGCTGGACCTCAAGCGCAAGGCGGAAATCCTGCCTTACCTGGAGCGCCTGCACGACGAGCTGGACATCCCGATCCTCTATGTCAGCCACTCCCCCGACGAGGTGGCGCGCCTGGCCGATCATCTGGTGCTGCTGGAAGCCGGCCGCGCGCTGGCCAGCGGCCCGGTGGGCGAGACCCTGGCGCGTACCGACCTGCCGACCTCGCTGCTGGAAGACGCCGGCGTGGTGATCGACGGCCGCGTGCTGGGCCACGACGCCAGCTACGGCCTGCTCGACCTCGGCCTGCCCGGCGGCACCGAGCGCATCCGCCTGGCCCACGCGGCGCTGCCGGAGGGCAAGGCGCTGCGCATCAAGGTCCAGGCCCGCGATGTCAGCCTGGCGCTGGAGCGCCCGGAGCACAGCAGCGTCCTCAACCGCCTGCCGGCGACGGTGATGGAAATAGCCACCACCGACAATCCGGCACACCTGCTGGTGCGCCTGGAAGTCTCCGGCAATCCATTGCTGGCGCGCATTACCCGCTTCTCTGCCGACCAGTTGGGCCTGCGCGAAGGCCTGACGCTGTGGGCGCAGATCAAGTCCGTGGCGGTATTGGCGTAGGGTCGGAATCAATCCGTAGGAGCGCGCCATGCGCGCGAATCGCGGCGATGGGCCGCTCCTACGATCGTGCTTCCCTGGAACCGTAGGGCGCCGCAACCGACGGTACCGGCGGATAACGCCGTAGGCGTTATGCGCCCTACGGGTTTTCAGTCCCGTCCAGAAGGACGAGCCGATTCACCTGTAGGAGCGCGCCATGCGCGCGAATCGCGGCCATGGGCCGCTCCTACAGGTTTGCAGCTCGCTCCTACGAAGAGAAAGACCGCCCAATGCCCTTAGAACAGCGGCAACGTATAGCTGACGATCAAACGGTTCTCGTCCTGGTCGCGCTGCGTTGCGGTTCCCGATCCGCTGACCGGCAACCCGCTGCGCATGGTGGCGTTCTTCCAGGCGAAGCCCAGGCCCTTGAAGGTGCCCTGCGGAATCACATAGCCCAGCGCGATGTCGCGCTCCCATTCGCCCTGGTCGCCACGGCCGGTCTTGATGTCGTCGGCGTTCAGGTAGAGCACGCTGAAGGTCAGGCCCGGCACGCCGAGGTCGGCGAAGTCGTAGGCGTAGCGGCCGATCCAGGTGCGCTCGCCGGCGTGGTTGAATTTCAACAGCTGGGCGTCGGAGTGCAGGTAGGTGCTGGTACCTTCTCCGTCGCCGCGGTTCAGGTAGGGGAAGTCGCTGTCGCCGGTGAGCACCTGGTAGCCCGCGCCCAGGCTGTGGCCGCCGAGGCTGTAGGTGAACAGCCCGCTGTAGACGTTGTTGTCGACTTCGCCCTTGGTCACGCCGTTGCCGTAGTAGCCGCTGCTGACATAGCCGTCCTTGCGCCCGGCGGCGCTGGCGTTGTTGCCGTCGGAATCGCTGATGAACACCCGCAGGTCGCTCTTCAGCACGCCGGGGCCGATCGCCCAGTTGTGCACCAGGCCGAGGAAGTGCTGCTGGTAGAAGTTGTCCAGCTCGCCGTAGTAGTACTGCAGGGTGAGGTTCTTGCCGGCCTTGTAGTCGGCGCCGGCGAAGTAGAATTTGTTGCTGTCGCGGGAGCTGGCGCTGCTGCCGTTGGCGCCGGCGATGGACATGCTGCGCCAGTCGGTGGAGTTGCGGCCCTTGGTGTGGGTCAGCTGGCCGCCGATCAGGGTCAGGTCCTTGAACTCGTTGGAGGTGACCTGGCCGCCCTCGTAGGTCATCGGCAGCAGCCGCGCGTCGTTGTACACCACCACCGGCAGCTTGGGCTGCAGGGTCCCGTAGCGGAACTCGGTCTTCGACACCCTGGCCTTGGCGGTCAGGCCCAGGCTGCTGAATTCGTTCACCGCGGTGCCGTCGCTGTCCAGCGGGAAGATGGTGCCGGGCTGGCGGTCCAGCTCTTTCTTGTTGGCGTTGCCGCCGCCGTCCAGGCGCAGGCCGAGCAGGCCGAGGGCGTCGACGCCGACGCCGACGGTGCCCTGGGTGAAGCCGGAGGCGTAGTTGAACATGAAGCCCTGGCCCCATTCCTCCTGCTTGTTCGGCGAGCCGCCGTTGCGGTTGTCGGTGTTGATGTAGAAGTTGCGCAGGCCAAGGCTGGCCTTGCTGTCCTCGATGAACCCGGCGGCGTTGGCCTGCTGGGCGAGGGCGCCGGCGGCGATGGCCAGGGCGAGGGTGGATCGCTTCATTGTTGTCGTGCTCCTTGGTCTGTTCTTGTTGTGTCCTGGCGCCGGGCTACCTCGACCCGGCGCGGTGCCGGCCAGGGTAGTCGAATCGCTATGTGTTTTTCTATATAGCGATAGACCTGGCGCTGATCGCCGGGCAAGCGGCGGCTTCAGGCAAGGGGAGGGCTACCGCCGGGCGGCGGGACGGCGTGCATGACGCCAGATTCTGACTTTCAAGTCAATAAAGTTCGCCGGCGGGCTTCAGCCCGGCACCGCCACCAGGCTCAGCAGGCGCCCGTCGAAGCGCGCGAACTGGGCGTCCAGCTCGCGGCCGGCGTGCCATTCCGCGGAGAGGTCGAGCAGCAGGCGCAGGCGCGCGTGGCCCTGGTCGTCCCACTCCAGCAACTCGGCATGCTCGAAGTAGAAGCGCCGGCCCACCAGCGGGTAGAGGGCCTTGAACAGGCTTTCCTTGAGCGAGAAGGTCAGGGTCACGCCCAGCGCCAGCTGGTGCGGGTCGAGGCGCTGGCGCTCGGCGGGGGTGAGGATTTCCTCGACCAGGCGGCTGGCGCGGGCGTCGTCGAGCAGGGTTTCGACGTCCAGGCCGAGGCTGCGCCAGTCTTCACGGCGCGCCACCACGGCGGCGGCCCAGTGGTCGCCATGGGTGATGGAGCCGGCCATGGCGCCGGGCCAGATCGGCGCGCGGTCGGCCGCCAGCCCCGGCGTTTGCGCGAGCCCGGTCAGGGCCTGCAGGCCGGCGCGGGCGCAGAGGCGCCCGGCGAGGAATTCGGCGCGGCGCTTGGCCACCGCACGGCCGATGGTCGGCGGCAGGTCCACGGCGTGCCGAGCGAAGGCCTCGGCGTCGAGGCGCTGCGGGTCGAAGCGGCAGCTGTGCAGCAGGGCGCCCGGCAGGGGCTGGGGCAGGGGCCAGTGGGCTTGCGGCGGGGTGAGGAAATCGTCGATATCGAGCATGCCGGGATTCTGCCCGCCGGGCGCGCGTCCCGCCAGCGGATTCGCCTGGACGCTGACCGCACAGTCCCGTCCGGCCGGTCACAAAGCCTTTACATTCCCTTGCAAAGGGTAACGCAAGCGCTACGGAAGCCGGGGTGGGAAGTTGCCACACTGCGCCCTGCGTTCCCCCGAGGAACGCAGGTGAGGTTGTTGTCGGAGCCGCGTGCTCCGGCTTTTTCACTGAATTGAGTGCGGGAGCCCGGCGACGGGCTCCCGTTTTTTTTGCCCGCCTCAACCGGCCTTGAGGTCGAAGATCTGCTTGAGGAAGGCTTGCAGATCGGCCCAGGATTTCTGGTCGGCGGTCTTGTCGTAGCCCACGTCCAGGCCGTGGCCCTTGTGCTTGTCGGCGTCGGGGTTGGTGAAGCTGTGCTTCGCGCCGGGCTGCACGACGAAGCGGTAGTCGGCCTTGGCGGCGTCCATTTCCTGCTTGAAGGCGGCGACGCTGTCGGCCGGCACCAGGCTGTCGGCGCCGCCGTGCTCGACCAGCACCTTGGCCTTGACCGCCCCCGGCTGCGCCGGGGTGGCGGTGGCCAGCACGCCGTGGAAGCTGGCCACGCCGAGCAGCGGCAGGCCCTGGCGGGCCATGTCCAGCACCACCTTGCCGCCGAAGCAGTAGCCGATCGCGGCGATCTTGCTCGGGTCGGTCTGCGGCTGTTTCTTCAGCAGGTCGAGCCCGGCCTGGAAGCGCGCCTTGGCGGCGTCGGCGTTCTTCAGCGCCTCCTGCATGAAGGCGGTGGCCTCGTTGGGGTGCTCGGTGTGCTTGCCGTTGCCGTACATGTCGATGGACAGCGCGGCGTAGCCGAGGGCGGCGAGGTCGCGGGCGCGGCGCTTGGCGTAGTCGTTCAGGCCCCAGAACTCGTGGACCACGATAACGCCGGGGCGGATGCCGGACTGGGCGTCGTCGTAGGCGAAGTAGCCGATCAGCTTGGTGCCGTCGGTGGCCTGGTAGGGGATTTCCTGAGTCTTGATCTCGGCCTGGGCGGCGAGGCTGAGGCCGAGCAGCAGCAAGGTGGCGAGCAGGCGCATGGGAAGGTTCTCCGTAGGGGGAACCTGAAAAGATAGCCGCTCGCCGGGATTTCTCCCGTTCGGCTGGCGCCGAGCGCTCTAGCACGCGGCACGTGGGCGGGCCGACGGGTTATCGGCTACCCTTGCCGGCATTGCCTGTCGTGCCAGCGGAACCCACAGCGGATGTTCGACCTCAGTACCTGGAACCTGACCCTCCCCGAAGGCCGCCCGGCCACCACCATCGCCACCCCGGCGCTGCAACGCGACTACCAGAGCCCGTATTTCCACCGCAGCGCCGACGGCGTGGAATTCTGGGTGCCGGTCAACGGCAGCCACACGCGCAACAGCGAATTCCCGCGCACCGAATTGCGCGAGACGCGCAGCGACGGCGCGCCCTATACCTGGCGCTACCCCAACGTCGACAGCCTGCTGCGCGCCACCCTGAAGGTGGACGCGGTGCCGTCGATGCGGCGCATGGTGATCGGCCAGATCCACAGCGACGGCGCCGGCAGCGGCGACGCCGCGCCACTGCTGAAGCTGGTCTACCAGCTGCGCCTGGACCAGGGCCGGGTGCTGGCGCAGATTCGCGAACGGCCGGGCGACGCCACCGCCATCACCTACACGGTGCTCGACGGCATTCCCCTGGGGCGCAGCTTCGACTACCGCATCGGCGTGTCGCGCAGCGGCGTGCTGAGCATCGAGGTCAACGACCAGCGCCTGGTCCGCCAGCTCGATCCGCGCTGGGCGTACCAGGGCCTGTACTTCAAGGCCGGGCTGTATCTGCAGGATAATCGCGGTCCCGCCAGCGAAGGCGGGCGGGCGACCTTCAGCGCCCTGTCGATCATGCACCGTTGAGGAACCCTTCCATGCTGCCTTCCCGCATCCTGCCGGCCCTGCTGCTCGGCCTCGGCCTTCCGCTCAGTCAGGGCGCCGTCGCCGACGAGTTCTCCGCCTGCCTGGCGCGCCTGCAACCGCAGGCCGCGGCCAAGGGCGTGAGCGCCGCCAGCTACCAGCGCTACACTGGCGACCTCAAGGCCGACCTCAGCGTGCTCCCGCTGCTCGACGCCCAGCCGGAGTTCGTCACCCCGCTGTGGGATTACCTCGCCGGGCTGGTGGACGAGCAGCGCGTGGCCGACGGCAAGGCGATGCTGGCGCAGCATGCCGAGCTGTTCGAACGGGTGGCCCGCCAGTACCAGGTGGACAAGTACACGGTGGCGGCGGTGTGGGGCGTGGAGAGCGATTTCGGGCGCATCACCGGCAAGCGCCCGCTGCTGGTCTCGCTGGGCACGCTGTCGTGCTACGGGCGGCGCCAGGGGTTCTTCCAGGGCGAGTTCTTCGCCACCCTCAAGCTGCTGCAGCAGGGCGACCTGCGCGATGCCGGCATCACCGGCTCCTGGGCCGGCGCCTTCGGCCAGACGCAGTTCATGCCCAGCACCTACGCGCGCATCGCCGAGGACTTCGACGGCGACGGCCACCGCGACCTGGTGAACAGCGTGCCGGACGCCCTGGCTTCCACCGCCAACTACCTGCGCAAGGCCGGCTGGGTGCCGGGCGCGGCCTGGGGCTACGAAGTGAAGGTGCCGGCCGGTTTCGCCGAGGCCCAGGCCGGGCGCACCAAGCGCCGTACGGTGGCGGACTGGAAAGCCATGGGCGTGACCCGCGCCGACGGCGGCGCGCTGCCGGCCGGCGACGCCCGCGCCGCGATCCTGCTGCCCACCGGCAAGGCCGGCCCGGCGTTCCTGGTGCTGCGCAACTATGACGCGATCTACTCGTACAACGCGGCGGAAAGCTACGCGCTGGCCATCGCCCTGCTCTCCGACCGCCTGCGCGGCCAGCCGGGCCTGCGCACCCCCTGGCCGACCGACGACCCCGGCCTGAGCCGCGCCCAGCGCAAGGAATTGCAGCAACTGCTGCTGGCGCGCGGCCACGCGATCGGCGAGCCGGACGGGCTGATCGGCGACAACACCCGCCGCGCGATCCAGGCCGAGCAGCAGCGCCTGGGCCTGCAGCCGGCGGACGGGCGCGCGGGGCAGAAGGTTCTCAAGGCGCTGCAAGCCGCGCACTGAACCAGTGCTTTTAGGCGCGAGAAACCGCGCCCTCCCGAAACCGGAGGGCGCATAACCGTTCGCGATTACCCGCCGATACACCGAGGTCAAACGGCGGATAACGCCGTAGGTGGATACGCAACCGCCGCACAGGCGGACAAGTGGTTCGTTCAGGGAAGGTTCAGCGGCGCGACAGGTTGCGTTCAGTGGCCCGCGCTTAACCTGCATCCCGTCAACCACTTACAGACATCCCTTACGGAGAAACACCATGAACATGCTGAAGAAGCTCGCTCTCGCCACTGCCATCATCGGCGCCTCCGTCGGCGTCGCCCAGGCCTCGGAAAACTTCGTCGGTCTGACCTGGGGTGAAACCAGCAACAACATCCAGAAATCCGATGCGCTGAACCGCAACCTGAACGACCCGAAACTGGACAGCGTGATCAACAACAGCAGCACCTGGGGCGTGCGTGCCGGCCAGCAGAACGAAACGGGCCGCTACTACGCCACCTACGAGAACACCTCCGACACCTACCGTGGCATGAAGCTGCGCCAGCAGAACCTGCTCGGCAGCTACGACGCCTTCCTGCCGCTGAACGACCAGGGCACCAAGCTGTTCGGTGGCGGCACCGTCGGCCTGACCAAGCTGGAACAGGACTCCCGTGGCTACAGCCGTGACAGCGATGTCGGCTACGCCGTCGGCGCCCAGGCCGGTATCCTGCAGAACATCGGTCAGAACGCATCGCTGGAAGGCGGCTATCGTTACCTGCGTACCAACGCCAGCACGGAGATGAGCCCGCACGGCGGGGCCAAGGCCGGATCGCTCGACCTGCACAGCAGCTCGCAGATCTACCTGGGTGCCAACTACCGCTTCTGATGACGGGCAGGGAAGCCGGGCGCACAGCCCGGCTTCCGCATAAGGAGGAAATCCCATGAAATTACTGGTGGTGGAGGACGAGGCGCTGCTGCGTCATCACCTGTACACCCGCCTCGGCGAACAGGGCCATGTGGTCGACGCCGTGGGCAACGCCGAAGAGGCCCTGTACCGGGCCGCCGAATACCATCACGACCTGGCGATCATCGACCTCGGCCTGCCGGGCATGAGCGGCCTGGACCTGATCCGCGAGTTCCGCAGCCAGGGCAAGAGCTTCCCGATCCTCATCCTCACCGCGCGCGGCAACTGGCAGGACAAGGTCGAAGGCCTGGCCGCCGGCGCCGACGACTACGTGGTCAAGCCGTTCCAGTTCGAGGAACTGGAGGCGCGCCTGAACGCCCTGCTGCGGCGCTCCAGTGGCTTCGTCCAGGCCACCATCGAGGCCGGCCCGTTGCTGCTCGACCTGAACCGCAAGCAGGCCAGCGTGGGCGGCGAGACCCTGGGCCTGACCGCCTTCGAGTACCGCATCCTCGAATACCTCATGCGCCACCACCAGCAGGTGGTGAGCAAGGAGCGGCTGATCGAGCAGCTCTACCCGGACGACGACGAGCGCGACCCCAACGTGATCGAAGTGCTGGTCGGCCGCCTGCGGCGCAAGCTGGAGTCGCACGAGGGCTTCCGCCCGATCGACACCGTGCGCGGCCAGGGCTACCTGTTCACCGAGCGCTGCCGATGATCCGCTCGCTGCGGTTCCGCCTGATGATCGGCGCCGCGGCCCTGGCGGTGCTGTTCATGCTGGCGCTGCTGCCGGCGTTGCAGCGGGCCTTCAGCATCGCCCTGGTGAACGCCATCCAGCAGCGCCTGGCGGCGGACGTGGCGACCCTGGTGTCTTCGGCGCGCATCGAGGGCGACCGCCTGACCATGCCCGAGCACCTCGCGGTGGAGGACTTCAACCTGCCGGAGTCCAAGCTGCTGGGCTACATCTACGACCGCCAGGGCAAGCTGGTCTGGCGCTCGTCCTCGACCCAGGACGAAAGCGTCACTTACGTCCCCAGCTACGATGGCCAGGTGGACCTCTTCACCCGCACCCGCGACGACAGGGGCAACGAGTTCTTCGTCTACGACATCGAGATCGACCTGGTGGGCGGCAAGCAGGCCGCCTACAGCATCGTCACCATGCAGCCGGTGAGCGCCTTCCGCGAGCTGGTTCACGGCTTCCGCGAACAGCTCTACGTGTGGCTCGGTGGCGCGTTGCTGTTGTTGCTCGGGCTGCTCTGGCTCGGCCTGGGCTGGGGGTTCCGTTCGATGCGCGGGCTGCGCGAGGAGCTCGACCAGATCGAGGCCGGCGACCGCGAACGCCTCAGCGACGAGCACCCCAGCGAGATGCTGCGCCTCACCGATTCCCTCAACCGCCTGCTGGAGAGCGAGCGCAACCAGCGCGAACGCTACCGCAACTCCCTGGCGGACCTGGCACACAGCCTGAAGACGCCGCTGGCGGTGCTGCAGGGGGTGAGCGAAAACCTCGCCAACGCGCCGGGCAACCGCGAGCAGGTGCAGGTGCTACAGAGCCAGATCGAACGCATGAGCCAGCAGATCGGCTACCAGCTGCAACGCGCCAGCCTGCGCAAGAGCGGCCTGGTGCGCCACCGCGTGCAGCTGGCGCCGCTGCTCGACACCCTCGGCGGCGCGCTGGACAAGGTCTACCGCGACAAGCGGGTGATCCTCGAACGCGACTTCCCCGCCAGCCTCAGCCTGCCGCTGGAGCAGGGCGCGCTGCTGGAGATGCTCGGCAACCTGCTGGAAAACGCCTACCGCCTGTGCCTGGCCCGCGTGCGCATCAGCGCCCGGCGCCTGGACAAGGGCGGCTACGAGGTGCGCGTGGAAGACGATGGCCCGGGCGTCCCCCCGGACCAGCGCCAGCGCATCCTCCAGCGCGGCGAACGCCTGGACGCCCAGCACCCGGGCCAGGGCATCGGCACGGCGGTGGTGATGGACATCATCGACAGCTACGGCGGCAGCCTGGAGCTGGACGATTCCGAGCTGGGCGGCGCCTGTTTCCGGATTCGCTTGCCGGGGTAGGGCCTGCGGTTGGGCTCAACCGTAGGGCGAATAACCGTTCACGGTTATCCGCCGCCGGCCGCAACCTCGGTGCGCGAGGCGAACGGCGGATAACGCCATAGGCGTTATGCGCCCTACGGGTTCGCACTCCGGCGGAGGGGCGCGTGGGTCATTCCCCCTGCTGCGCGCGGTACGCCCCAGGCGTCACCCCGGTCCATTTCTTGAACGCGCGGTGGAACGCCGAGGGCTCGGAGAAGCCCAGCTGCTCGGCGATGTCCTGGATCGACAGCTCGTCGCGGCCCAGGTGGTAGATGGCCAGGTCGCGGCGCAGCTGGTCCTTGAGTTCCTGGAAGTTCGGGCCTTCCTCGCGCAGGTGGCGGCGCAGGGTCTGCGGGCTCATGTGCAGCTGCTGCGCCACGCTTTCCAGGTCCGGCCAGCGCCGGCAGTCGCGGCCGAGCAGGCGGCGGATCTGGCTGGTCAGGCTGTCGCCGCCATCCGGGCGCGCCAGGAGGTCGGCCGGGGAGTCCTTGAGGAAGTGCTTGAGGCTGCGCTCGTCCTGCAACAGCGGCATGTCCAGGTAGCGCGCCTGGAAGCTCAGCCCGGTGCTGGCGGCGTCGAAGCGCCGAGGGCAGGGGAACAGCAGGTCGTATTCGGCGGCGTGGGCCGGCTCGGGGTAGGCGAAGCTGGCTTCCTCCAGGCGGATACGCTGGCCGATCAGCCAGCTGCCCAGGCGGTGCCAGATCACCAGCAGGCTTTCGGTGAGGAAGTGTTCCGGGTCGTGCAGCTGGCTGTGGTCGAGGATCAGTTCGGCACGCTCGCCGCTGCGCCGCAGCTCGATGCGCGGGGCGGCGGGGAACAGGTCGTAGAAGAGCGCGCCCCGGCCCAGGGCCTTCTCCAGGGTGCGGCACTGGATGATGGCGTGGCACATCATGGCGAAGGTGCCGCGCTTGCTGCGGACTTCGCCGAAACCCATGTACTCGTCGTCGAGGTCTTCCCAGACCACCTGGATCAGCCGCCCGAACTGCTCCGGCGAAACCCGCGCGCGCGGTTCCTCGAGCAGCGCCGGCTGGATGCCGGCGGCGCGCAGCAGGGGCTGGGCGTCGCGGCCTTGCTGCAGTGCCCCGCGCAAGGCGGCGCGAACGAAATGGCTGGCGATGGTGCGCTCACGCATGGGTTGTCCTTGTTCTGCTGCGTGGGTCGTCGCCCGGCGGCGAACCGGGCGCGGACCAATCTACGGCAGAAGGTCCCTGGCGGATACCCGCCAAGTGGCGGGATTCCCGCCGCGTCGATGGCGGGTTCCCGCCAATAGCTGGCCTGCCCTGCCAATTGAAAAATTCATAAATTATTGAAATTTAAGGTTTATTTTTATTTTTGAAAGATGGCACAAGGCTTGCCAATAGGGTTGCAAGGCTTGCCGACGGGCAGGACGAAAACAAATTCTCCCACTGAAGGGAGATAACGCTTCGGGTACCGCGCCACCGCCAGGAAGGCGGGCCGCCAGCCCAAGAGGACGCTGCCGCAATGACCAAGCAACCCTTCTACAAGAGCCTGTACGTACAGGTACTGTTCGCGATCGCCATCGGCATCGCCCTGGGCCATTACTACCCGCAGACCGCCGTACTGATGAAGCCCCTGGGCGACGGTTTCGTCAAACTGATCAAGATGGCTATCGCGCCGATCATCTTCTGCACCGTGGTCACCGGCATCGCCGGCATGCAGAGCATGAAGGCGGTAGGCAAGACCGGTGGCATGGCGCTGCTGTATTTCGAGGTGGTGTCGACCCTCGCGCTGATCATCGGCCTGGTGGTGGTCAACGTGGTCCAGCCGGGCGCCGGCATGCACGTCGACCCGAACACCCTGGACACCAGCAAGATCGCTGCCTACGCCGCCGCCGGCGAGAAGCAGAGCACCATCGACTTCCTGATGAACATCATCCCCAACACCGTGGTCGGCGCCTTCGCCAACGGTGACATCCTCCAGGTGCTGTTCTTCTCCGTGCTCTTCGGCTACGCCCTGCACCGCATGGGCAGCTACGGCCAGCCGATCTTCCAGTTCATCGAGCGCTTCACCCAGGTGATGTTCAACATCATCAACGTGATCATGAAGGTCGCGCCCATCGGTGCCTTCGGCGCCATGGCCTTCACCATCGGCGCCTACGGCGTGGGTTCGCTGGTGCAACTGGGCCAGCTGATGGCGTGCTTCTACATCACCTGCCTGCTGTTCGTGCTCGTGGTCCTGGGCGGCATCGCCCGCGCCCATGGCTTCAGCATCCTGAAGTTCATCAAGTACATCCGCGAAGAGCTGCTGATCGTGCTCGGCACTTCCTCCTCGGAATCGGCGCTGCCGCGCATGATCGCCAAGATGGAAAAACTGGGCTGCGACAAGAGCGTGGTCGGCCTGGTGATCCCCACCGGCTACTCGTTCAACCTCGACGGCACCTCGATCTACCTGACCATGGCCGCCGTGTTCATCGCCCAGGCCACTGACACCCCGATGGACATCACTCACCAGCTGACCCTGCTGCTGGTGCTGCTGATCGCTTCCAAGGGTGCCGCTGGCGTCACCGGCTCGGGCTTCATCGTGTTGGCCGCGACCCTCTCCGCCGTCGGCCATCTGCCGGTCGCCGGGCTGGCGCTGATCCTCGGCATCGACCGCTTCATGTCCGAAGCCCGCGCGCTGACCAACCTGGTGGGCAACGGCGTGGCCACGGTGGTGGTGGCCAAATGGTGCAAGCAGTTGGACCACGCCCAGCTCGACCGCGAACTGGCCGCCGGCCCGTCCGCCCTCGAGACCAAGGAAGCCCAGGTCGCCTGATTTCCCGGTTCTCCGGTTAGGTGCGGCGACGTGAAGCGTCGTGCCTCTCTTCAAGCCCGCTTTCGAGCGGGCTTTTTTATGGGCGCAGCGAATGGCATTGGGGAGGGCGCGAAGCGTGTGCCTGAGGGTTCCCCGTAGGAGCGCGCCATGCGCGCGATTCGCGGGCGTGGCCCGCTCCTACAGGATGAGTAGCGTCGTAGGATGGGTTGAGCGAAGCGATACCCGTCAACACCGCCGCATGGGTATCGCAAGCTCAACCCATCCTACGAAAAGCACCTCGCCACCCCGTCATTCCCGCGAACGCGGGAAACCAGAGCCGTAGGCCCGAGCGCCGGAGTTGACGGCAACGGCGGATAACGCCGTAGGCGTTATGCGCCCTACGGTCCTGAGGAGTATCCGCGCGCGCCGGAGCGCTCCGTCCTG